>JAEZED010000213.1 GCA_023417885.1 Planctomycetota bacterium | reverse complement strand
GCTCGATGCCGACCGACCTCTCTTCTTTTCCCGACATCTGAACATCTGATGCGGAGCATCGCCACCTCAGCAGTACCATGGCGGCGCCGCAGGGCCGGGCGAGCCTGGAGGCGGGCGCCAAGCCGAGACCGGGAAAGCTTCATGGATCCGCTGAAGGTCTATCACTACCTCTTGCTCGTCCGCGGGCACATCCTCGGGTGGGTGCGCCCGCTTAGCGCGGAGCAGTACGAGCGCCAGTTTCCGATCGGCCGCGGGTCGCTGGCGGCGACGCTGGCGCACATCGAGCTGTCGGAGTGGTACTACATCCAGCGCCTCAAGCAGCGCGAGATTCCACCCTACGAGCAGTGGCCGATCCAGGATGAGTCCCCTCCGCCCTTCGCCCGACTCGAGGCCGCCTGGGAGGAACAGGCGGGCCGCACGCGCCGGGCGCTGGAGGCGGTGCGCGACTGGCACGCGCCGCTGGACTACGAGGTGACCGCGGACAACGGGCGCCGGCAGCTCGTGACGGCGACGCCAGCCGACATCTTCACTCAGCTGGCGCTGCACGAGGTGCATCACCGGGCACAGGCGATGAACATGCTCCGGCAGCTGGGCGCGCTGGGGCCGGACGACATCGACTACAACGCCCTGATGTACCCGCGGCGCGACATCTGAACGCGAAGCCTGCAGCCGCACAAGGAACGGCCGGCCCGTCGAAGGGCCGGCCGCTCGTCATCGGGTGAGATTCGAGGGGTCTTATGCGCGCCGTCGCCGCAGCAGTGCAAGGGCGCCCGCGCTTGCAAGGGCGAGGGCGGACGGCTCGGGGATCTGGCCGCGGTAGCTGAGCGCGCTGGTGTTGAGGCCGACGTCGCCGGCAGCCGTCAGGACGCCCGTAGCGGAGTCGACGAGGAAGAGCTCGCTGCCGTCGGAGAGCAGCAGGGTGCCGCCGTCGGCGCTGAAGTCCATCCCGCCGATGGCGCCCAGCGAGCTGCCGCTGGCGCCGACGAGCGTCGGCGCGCCGGTGGTGGTGCTGATGGTGTAGAGCGCCTCGGTGCTGCTGTCGTAGCCGTAGAGCACGCCCGTCACCGGATGCATCGCCAGGCCGATGAGCTGGTTCAGCCCCGTCTCCCCGATCTCGACGAAGCTGACGCTTCCGCCGAGGTTGGTGAAGGCGTAGATGGAGTCACCCGCGGTCGCGTCGCCGTCGGCGGTGGAGACGTAGAAGGTGCTGCCGTCGTTGCCGAGCGTAGCATCGCCGTCGCCGCTGTCGTTGAAGCCAATGGTGGCGAGCTGGGTGTTGGCGCCGTTGTTCCAGAGCCAGAGACCGCGGTCGCCCGGATCGTTGAGCGAGTCGGTGCTGACGTAGTAGTAGAAGGAGTTGAAGGAGGCGAAATCCATCCCGCGGTTGAAGTTGCCGTCGACGAACCCGATGGTGGCGTTGGAGGCGCCGGGGTTGGCCAGGTCGAACGACGTCACCGGGTCCGGGTCGCCGGTGGTCGAGATGACGGCCCAGTCGTTGTCGGCACGCGCCGCCGGAGCGAGCGCGGCGAGGCCGGCGATGGTTGCAGCACAGATCAGGCGCATGAAGATTCTCCCTTGCAGAACTGCCAGGAAGGCGCGGAGAGCACGAATGGCCGCTGCCGGGCGCAGAGTTGCGCGATGAATGACCGGCCTTCAGCGTAATGAGTCGGCCCAGCGGGTTCAACGAAAATCCCAACGCTGCTGGGGCCGAGCCGGGCGGGTCGGGTGGCGGCAAACTGCGCAAGCTTATCTGTCCCCCGGCCGCGTCAAACAACCGCCACGGCTGGCGGCGGCAGGCGGTGGGGCGCATACTGCCGCCCGTGATGAACGCCTTGCTCCTGAACGTGCTCCTGGCGGCGGGGATCGTGCCCGGCGCCGACCGCGCCGAGGCCCTGCCCGGCGCCGACTGGATCTCGATGGGCCTGGATTGCCGCGTTTTCGCGGCAGGCGACCTCGACGGCGACGGATGGGCCGACTTCCTCACGATCAACGGCAACCGCGAGCTCTGCGTCGCGCGGTCGGTCAACGGCTGGAAGTCTGCCGGTTGGCGTGCCGTTGCGCCGGGCGTTGAGCCTGAGGCGCTTGAGATGCGCGTCCTGGCGGACGACGGGGAAGGGCGTCGCGGGGTGGTGATCCTCGAAGAGCAGCGCCTGGTCCTGCTTCGTGGCTACGCCGACGGGGGTTTCGCCGAGCGTCACCAGGTGGCTGCGCCCGAGGGTCGCACGCTGGTCCGGCTGGCGCCCGAAGAGGAAGGGACGGCGGTCGTCGATGACACAGGCGCAAGTTGGCGGCTGGACGGAGGCCAGCTCGTGCGCGAGTCGGCAGCAACGGCGCCCGCAGACAGCGCCGGAGCGGATTCCGCTGCCGGGCCCTCGGTGTCCCCGCCGCCGTACGGAAGTGACGAGACGACCGAGATCGCTCGGCTGGTCTCCGGATTCGCGCCGGAGGGCGGGAAGCTCGCGTGGAGCGTCTTCCGCGCCGAGCGACCGCACCGGCACCTCGTGGTGCGGATGGCGGTCGTGGAGAGCCCCGATCCGGCCGACCGCGACCTCGATGGCCTCTCGGACGAGCGGGAGGCGCAGATCGGAACGGACCCGCGCGACCGGGACACGGACGGGGACGGCCTGCTGGACGGGTGGGAAGTGCACGGCCTCCCGCGCGACTTGGATCTCGGTGATCGTGTGGGCCTCTTCGATCCTGCCGGCTCCACGGAGGAGCAGGAGCGCCAACTGAGCCCGCTTCGCCAGGACGTGCTGGTGGCGGTGTCGTATCACCCCGGCGTGGACGCCGAGCGGTTCCGCCGGCACATGCCGCGGATCGACGGGCTCTACCGCGCGCTGGACACGCGGAACCCGGACGGCTCGACGGGGATCCGGATCCACTTCATCGAGCTTGGCGAGGTCAGCCGCGAGGAGACGGGCCAGCACTGGGCGCAGGTCGGCAACAGGCAGCTTCCTCGCCACTGGCGGGGACTGGTGCACTGGATGCAGGTGACCGGCGGGGGTGGCGGACAGTCGTCGCAGACGGGCGACATGGGGAGCAGCAGCAACGGGTGGGCGGTCTTCGCCCACGAGCTCGGGCACCAGCTTTCGCTGTCGCACACGGGCGACTCGCGCCCGAACCTCTGCCCGCTCTACACGTCGCTGATGAACTACGCCTACAACTACTCCTTCGGCGGCGACGGCAACGCGGTGCACTTCAGCGACGGGCGCTTCCGCGGCGTCGAGCTGGACGAGCGCTCGCTCCTGGAGCGGCTCGACTTCCCGTACGAGCAGGTGAAGTTCCTCGAGCAGGGGCCGTTCCGCTTCACGCTGAAGGACAACGGCGACGGCACGACCCTCATCGACTGGAACCACAACGGCGTCTTCGACGACGAGCCCGTCGAGGCGGACATCAACTACGGCTACTCGACCCACGCCGGCGATCGGAAGACGCACGAGCTGATCGGCTCGGCCCCTTCCCTGGCGTACGTCGGCGACATCTGCCTCCTCGCCGCCGCGGCGCACAAGCAGGACAAGGTGACGGTCAAGGCCTATCTCGGCGACGCGAAGTGGAGCGACGCGGTGGGGGTTCCGGGCTCCGACACGCGGTTCGACCCCGTGCTCGCCGGCGGCGCTGAGGGCGGGGCGATCTTCATCCGCCGCAGCACCGAATGGCGCGTGGCGAATGTCTCGGTGAAGGATGGGAAGCCGGAGGTCGACGCGTCGCAGGCGCTGCCGGATCTGCCGCTGGCCGATCTCTCCGCCATCCGGCTCGGCGGGCGGTATCTGCTGGTCACGCGTTTCAGCGATGACCGCCTCGAAGCGCGCTGGCTGACGCCGGGGGAGAAGCCGGAGCTGTCAGAGCCGATCGGGCTGACGAGCCGCTCGCAGGTGCCGGTGGGGCTGGCGGTCAACCCGGCGGACGGGACGATCACGATGGTCGGTGCCGCGCCCGACGAGAAGGCGGGGCCGTTCTGCATGCAGATCGTGCCGATCGCGGTGAAGGGAGATGAGCTCCACGAATCCACGCCCGTCCGCACGCGCAACGGCCGAGCCAACCACTGCACGTCGCGACCCGTTCCCGTCTATCTCGGGGAGGGGGCGGAGGCGCAGCTGGCGATCTTCCACTCGGGCTGGCCGGCCGGGAACGGCACGTGGACCGGCTACCGCACGATCCAGGTGAAGAACAAGGAACTGGACGGCGGCTGGCTGACGAACCAGATGTATGACGAGTGGACGCGTTCGCGCGTCGCCCCCGGCTTCGCCGACGGCCCGCAGGGAGCGATCTACGCCTTCCGCTGGGATCCCGGCGACCACCGCGACTGGAAGGTGAACACGATGTTCGTCGCCCACGAGGGGTGGGGCATCGACGACGCTCCCATGCGCGATTTCGACGACGCGGCCCAGATGAGCCGGTGGGGCATCCGCCACTCGATCCTGAACATGATCCCGTAGGCCTGCCGGTGGACACCGACTTCCCGTAAGGGTCGGGGTTCTAGAGTCGGGCCGTCGGATGGGCATTCCCCTTGGCAATCATCACACCGACCGGCGCGACGTCGGGGCGACGCTGGTGGAGGCGTTGGCGCGGCGAAGCCGCGCGGGGGATTTCGCCGAGGCGAATCGCCTGGTGCGCGGGCAGCGCGTGCAGTTGAACGGCAATGTCGTCACCGATCCGGCGAAGCTCATCCGCGCCGGCGACGTGATCAAGGTACTGCCGCACGCGACGGTGAAGGCGGCGACACGGGACGACGTCCGGCTCGTTCACGTCGATGCGGACCTGGTCGTGGTCGAGAAGCCGCCGGGGGTGACGACGATGCGCGAGCCGGGCAGCGCGCGACCGCCGCGGCCGGGGCGACCGCGCAAGGGACAGGCGACGCTTGAGGAGATGATCGCGCGGCTGTTGGCGGAGCGTGCCGGCCGGGCGCCCGAGGCCGATTCGCGCAGGCAGGGCCCGCGAGGGGCACAGGGACGACGGCATCCTCCGGCGGGGGAGATCTTTCCCGTGCACCGCCTGGATCGCGACACGAGCGGCCTGATGCTCTTTGCGCGCACACCCGCCGCCGAGCGGGCGCTGACGGCCGCCTTCAAGGCGCGAGAGGTCGACCGCAGCTACCTCGCCGTCGTGCACGGCCGGCCGGAGGCGATGACGATCACGACGCATATCGTCCGCGACCGCGGCGACGGCCGGCGCGGCAGCGCGCAGCTATGGGGGAAGGATCCGTCCACCGGGCAGCGTGCCGTCACGCACATCGAGCCGCTGGAGCGCATCGGGAAGTACGCGCTGGTGCGCTGCCGGCTGGAGACCGGCCGGACGCACCAGATCCGCATCCACCTCGCCGAGCTCGGCCATCCGCTCTGCGGCGAGAAGGAGTATCTCCTCCGCCCGGACGGGTCGCGCATGACCGACGGGAGCGGTGCCCCGCGACACGCCCTGCACGCCGAGCGGCTGGCGTTCAGTCATCCCGTCACCGGGCAGGAAATGCGCTTCGCCTCGCGCCTTCCGCCGGACATCCGGGAGTGGCTGGATCGCATCGCCCCGAACTCGCGACGCCGCTGAGAGGCAAGTGCGGCTATCCTCTGCGGCCCTTCGAAGCCCGAATGAACGACCTTCCCATCAGCCAGGCGCCGGCGTCCGACCCCTCGCCCGACCGCGCCGCCGTCCGCCTGCTCGAGGCGGCGGGGGCGGAGCTTGGCGTCGCTGTGCAGACCTTCTGCAGCGGCTGGCTGATCCACCTCCGCCATCCGGACGGGCGCACGCGGCTGGTGTGGGGATACAACTTCGACCTGAATCCCTCCGCCGGCGCACACGCGGCAAAGGACAAGGCGGCGGCGTTCGAGCTGCTGCGGTTCGCCGGCGTGCCGGCGGTGGAGCACCGGCTGTTCCTTCGGGCGGATCTGGCGGGTCACGTGTCCGAGGCCGGCAGCTGGCGCGGGTTGCTGGCGGCGCTGGAGGCGTTTGGAAACGACGCGGTGATCAAGCCGGTGGACGGCAGTGGCGGGGCGGGCGTGTCGCGCGTCCGGACGCCGCGCGAACTGGAGCAGGCGGCGCAGGGGCTCTGGGAGCGCGGTCACGCCATCTGCCTCTGCCCGCACGTGCAGATCGTGCGCGAGGTGCGGCACATTCTCCTGGACGGCGAGCCGCGCATCGTCTATGCGAAGGAGATCGACGCGCTGATCGGCGACGGCCGCTCCACCCTCGGCGAGCTGCTTGCGGCGCGCGCACTGGGACGCCCGGCGGACTGGTCGCGCCTGGCGGCGTCGGCGGCGCGGCAACATGGCGAGCGCGCCTGGAACGAAGTTCCGCACGCGGGAGAGCGGCTTTCACTGGGATGGAAGCACAACCTGCGCGGCGCCAACGTCATGATGCTCGATCCGCCCGATCCAACGCTGCTGGACCTGGCGCAGCGTGCGGCACAGACGCTTGGCCTGCGCCTCTGCGCGGTGGACGTCGTGGAAACCGGGCGCGGCGAGGCGCTCGTGCTGGAAGTGAACGCGGGGCTGATGCTGGAGCGATTCGTCGCGCAGGCGTCCGGCGGATGGGAGCGCTCGGTCGCGCTATGCCGCGACATCCTCACACGCATGTTCGCGTGACGCGGTGCGGCTCAGTCGATGGGACACGAAGCGCCGGCGTCGCACGCCGCATCGCTGTTGAGCTGGTGAGATTCGTGCGCATTGTGCACGGCGCGGATCATCTGATCCGGAGCCCGGGCCGGCGGAGCATGGGCGAGATCCAGCCGCTCGTCGCCATACTCCTTGATCGGCGAGGCACGCTCGTAGGCGCGGGCGGTGTCCGGCTCCAGGAGCAGCGACTCGTCATAGCTGAGCAGCGCCTCCGGCTCGAGGGCGGCGGGTTTGCGGTGCGTTTCCGGGGTCATGATGGCTCCTTGCCGTCGCCACATTGCGACGGCGCAGTGTCGCAGCGCCCGTGCCGCAGCGGAAGAGGAAACTGCTTTTGTCGGGTCGATGTTCGTATCTCAACGACACGAACCGGGCTAACGCGCTCGCCGCGTGGATCGCCATGCCGCGGGCCAGCCTCCGCCGTAGCCGCGCAACGCCGGGTAGGGGAGCAGCGTGAATCCGATGATCAGCGCCGCCGAGATGAGGTCGCTTGCGATGACGCGGCCGGGATGGGCCCACGGCCACGGAGAGATGACCAGCAGCGCCAGCACGATCGCCAGGAGCAGGTTGATCCAGCGGACGTTGCGCAGCACCTCCCAGGCGGCCATCGTCGCGAAGGAGGCTACGAGCGGGCCGATGAAGCGGTCGATCTTCTCTGGCGCGCCGTCGTAGTCGAGGAGCCAGGGCGCGAACATGAGGTAGACGCCGACCAGCGCCACGATCACCTGCCCGCCGATGGCGACGCCGCGCCGGCGCTTCACCGCCTCCCGCTCCGGGCCCTCCAGCCGGACGCCGCCCGGATGATCGGGAAGACCCGACTCATGCAGGTACTCCTGCTCGCCGCGACCCCAGAAGTACTTCCAGAACGGGAGGCCGCGCTGCTTCACGAGGCGCATGTACTGGAGGCTGGCGAGCATCTCGTCCATCGCCGGCCCGATCATCAGCACGCTGACGATGGCGGTGCCGACGCAGAGCGTGCAGAAGGTGTCATACGCAAGCGGCTGGGTGATGACGAGTCCGATGGAGACGGCCCCCAGCGGGCCGACGAGCAGTCCGAAGATGATGACGACCCACGGCATGGTGCGCCAGCGCTTCACCCCGCCGATGAGGCCGAAGATCGCGTCGAAGACGTAACCCAGGAATCCGAGGAAGCCGTCGGTCAACGGCCACGGGAAGATCTCGCTCGTGGGGCTCTTGAGGATCCGGGCGCTGCCGTTCTCATAGCCGGGAGGACCGGCGAAGAAGGGCTCCCAGATCGTGCGCACCACGTTCCACTGGAAGAGCGTGAGGTAGAACGCCATGATCCCGCCGACGAAGGCGAGGATGACGATCGGGATGCGCTGCGACCAGGAGGCCGGGTTGTAGCTCCAGCCGGGCGGGATTGCGTCGAGTTCGTCTCGCTTTTCGGCGTTGTCGGGCATCCGAGGGGCGATGTTAAGGTGCGCCACACCTCTGCCGCAGCGCCGGAACCGGCCGAGGCCATGAACGGACGGGAACCATGACGCAGGATCCAAAGACGAGCGCCGCCGCCGACACCGAGTTGCACGACGTGGCGCAGCTCGAAGCGCATCGCCCGAACGTGATCGTCACCGGCAGCGGGGGCATGATCGGGTACCGGGTCTGCCAGCGGCTCGCCGAGTGCGGCTACTTCGTCTTCGGGTTCGACCGGGTCGGCTTCCCGGAACCGCCGAAGGGGCCCTTCGTGCGCGACGTGGAGTTCGACGCCACCGACTACAGCAACGTGCGATGGGCCATGGAGGATGTGCGCAAGGCGCGCGGCAACAAGCTGGCGAGCGTCGTGCATCTCGCCGCCTACTACGACTTCTCGGGCGCCGATTCGCCGATGTATGAGAAGGTGACGGTGAAGGGGACCGATCGCCTGCTCAACCACCTCCAGGGGTTCGAGCTGGAGCAGTTCCTCTTCTCCAGCACCATGCTCGTGCACAAGCCGGCGGAGCCGGGCCAGCACATCGATGAGAGCTGGCCGCTGGAGGGGACCTGGGCCTACCCGAAGAGCAAGATCAAGACCGAGAAGCTGATCACGGAGGGCCACCCCCACATCAGCAGCGTGCTGCTGCGCATCGCCGGCGTCTACACCGATTGGGGCGAGCAGCCCACGCTGGCCCAGCAGATCAAGCGCATCTGGGACAAGGACATCTTCCAGAGCCACATGTTCCCCGGCGATGTGCGCGCCGGGCAGGCGCTGGTGCACCTCGAGGACTGCGTCGAGGCGATCGTCGCCGCCGTCGAGCGGCGCAACAGCATTCCCCCGCACACGCCGATTCTTGTCGGCGAGCCCGACCCGCCCAGCTACGGCGAGCTCCAGGAGATGATCGCCGAGGAGCTGCACGGCAAGGATTGGGCCACCGTCGAGATCCCGGAGTGGTTCGCGCGCGTCGGCGCCTGGGCGATGGAGAAGGCGGGGAACGTCGTGGGGCAGGAGGCGTTCATCAAGCCGTTCATGATCGCCCGCGCTGACGACCACTACGCCCTGGACATCACCCGCGCCCGCGAACTGCTCGGCTGGGAGCCAAAGCACGACCTTCGCCGCGAGCTGCCGAAGATCCTGGCAAAGCTGAAGGACAACCCGGAAGAGTGGTTCAGGAAGAACGGTCTCGACTGATGCGCATGAATCGCCTGCGCCCATCAGATTGGCGCAGGCGACTCTTCAGCAGTGCATCCGCCGGACCGGCAGCGCTATTCGCGCGGCCGCGTCGGCGCGCCGCGGTCGCCCTCGCGCGGCCCGTCGAGGCGGTAGACGAGCGTCACGCTCGCGTGGATGTCGAGCTGTCCCGGCTGCACGGGCGTGCTCGCAGCCTGGGCCATCTCCATGCGCATGCCGTACATCGGGCGGGGCGGCTCGATGCTCACGCCCCCTTCGTTGAGCTCGAGGAGCTGGCCGAGTTCCATGCCTGCGGCGCGGGCGAGGGATTCGGCCTTCCGCCGCGCCTCCTCGACTGCCTGCTCGAGCGCCGCCGTCCGGGCTTCGAGGTCGTTGCGCAGTGAGAAATCGATTCCCTGGAGCTGGTTGGCCCCCGCGCCGACGGCGGCGTCGATGACGGGGCCGATCTTCGCCAGGTCGCTCAGGTCGACGATGACGGTGTTGCTGGCGCGGTAGCCGACGATCTGTGGCTCCTGGGGTTCCTGTTCGCGCCCCGGACGCGGCTGCGGATGGCTGTAGACCGGGTGGAGCGAGAGGTCCGCCGTCCGCAGGTTCTGCTCCTCGATCCCCTGGCCGCGTATCGCCTCGATCGCGCGCTGGACGATCTGGTTGACCTGGTCCTGGGCGGCCTGCGCGTCCTCGGCCTGCGACACCGCGCCGATCCGCACGGTCGCCCGGTCCGGCGCCGCCTGCGACTGCGCGCTGCCGCTGACGCGAAGGATCGTCATCCCCTGGCGCGGGGCGTCACGCCGCGGCGGGTCGCGCGGGGGAGGATCCTGGGGTTGAGCCATCGTCATGCTCCCGCAGAGCAGTCCGCCGGCGGCGAGAAGGGCCACGGCCGCCGTCGTCCATTGTGTCTTGTTCCGCATCATCGCCTCACTGGTTGATTACCAGAAACATCGGAGGCCGCACACCGGCCCCCGACATACAGACGAATCACTCTCCCCGCTTCTTAGCGCCGGATGAAGCCGAAAAAAAACCCGACGCCCGCGGCGCCCAGCGACGGCAGAACGCCCATCGCAGCATCCTTGAGCCACTCGCCCTGGGCACTGATCCACTCGGCGGCGCCGTCGTAGTTCTGCCGCATCGTCGTGAAATCGACGTTGATCACCTCGAAGTAGCTCAGGCCCACGATCGCCGCGATCGCCAGCGCGGTGATGGCTGCCATCGTCTTCAGGAATGCCCGGAAGAAGACGCCCAGCACGAGCCCCCCGGCCACGCTGAGGCCGAGCTTCGCGAGCCAGCCCCCGAGCTCAGCGTTCCATGGCAGCGACTTGGCCGACTCCTCCTCTTCTGCTGAAGCGGGGGCCGTGTTTTCGCCGCTCGTGCGCATGCGGCTGCTGTCGACGAACCCCCGGGTGCCAGGCGGGGGCTGCACCGCCGGATCCGGGTCAGCGTTCTGGGCAGCCACCGGGGCCGAGTCGGCGGCGGTGAACTCTTCGAACCAGGCTGGCGCGCGCATGGCGGCGCCGGCGGCGCCGATGACGAGGAAGAGCGCCAGCAGCTTCTTCTTCCACGAGGACATCGCGGCGAGTTCGCCGGTGACCCTGGACATCCCCTTGCCGCGCGTGGCGTTTTCGTTTCCGTCGCTCATGTCGCCTCCGATCCTACCGACGGTTATCGACAGATCCGCGCCCGATTCGTTGGCGGATGCGGCGGAATGGCGTGGCGTTCAGTTCAGGAACGGGTCGGGCGGGATCCGCTTTGGATCGACCATCCGGCTCAGATTTGCACGCGTGGAGACCCGCACCCATTGCCGCAACCCCGCCGCAAGGCCGGCACTGGCGTCCAGCCCTCCCCCCTCGATCGCCTGGGACAGCACGATGAGCAGTTCGGAAGCGCCCGGCGGGAGGGGCGTGCTGGGCGGCGGGGTCGGAAACTGCGGCACGCCGCCGGCATACACGTCGGCGATGCCGGCATCCGCCACCACCCACGACCCCTCGGCCAGTTCAGACTCGAGCTGCCCGGCACCCCATCCGGCGTAGCCGGCGATGAACTTCACGGCCAGCGGCTCCCGCCCGGCCACCTCTCCATCCTCGTCCCGCACGTGGCGCATCAGTGACTCCAGCGCCTCACGCCGCGCGCAGAACCAGACGCCGGGCGTCACTTCCTCGGCCCATGGCTCCTTCTCGAGGTCCGCCAGTTCCGGCGGGAAGCCTCCCTGCACCAGATCCGCCGGCTCCCCTTCCTCGCGGGCGAGTTCCGGGACATTGTGAATCGCCACGAGCGGCCCCGCGACCGGGCCGCCGTTGAAGAGGGGCAGATCCACGCCGCGCGCCGCCTCCACTTCGTCGCTGCACGCCTGGTCGAGCGTGATGCCGAAGGGGCGGTTGAGCACGAGGCCCAGCGCGCCCTCCTCGTCGTGCCGCACGATCAGGACAACGGTGCGGCAGAAGTTGAAGTCGGTCAGGTTGGCCGACGCCAGCAGGAACTTGCCGCGCAGCGTTCCCTTCCCCGGCCCCGGCTCGCCGGACGCGCCTCCCGGCTCGTCGCCGGGTTCGTTCTCGGGCTCGTCTGGAAGGAAATCACTCACCTGTTGCATCTTACGCGGGAGGGTTCATCCGCCTTTCATGCTCCGCGCGGGCCATGGTCCGGCCGATAAGCGGAATATGGTGCGCCCGCACAAGGCGCCATGCCCCATTGTCCTGCTTCCACGCCGTCGAGGGAATGACCAATGCTGCGACTGGCCTACCGCCCGGCTCCCGACTGGCCGCCACTGGCATGGCTGGCGCGCCTGCCCGCGCGCGGAGCACCCGACGACTCGACCGTCCTCGTCACGCACGGCAGCCGCGTCGAGACGCGCGACGACTGGTTCGGGGAGATCGTCTGGGACGGAGACTTCGGCAAGGCCGACTTCGACACGACGGAAGTTGTCTTCGGCTCCGGCGCGCGCGTGCGCCGGGAAGGAAGCGAACTCCTCTTCGTCACCGCGGCGTCGACGGTGGACCGCATCCACTCGATCGAGTCCGGCGGACACCTGTGGGTCTCCAACTCCCTGGCGTGCCTCCTGCAGCAGGTGGGCGGCGCGCCCGATCCGATCGACCGCACCTGGTTCGACCGGATGGGATCGTGCCTCAAGGGGATCAGGGACTACGACCGCCACATCCCGACCTCCGCCGGGCCGGTGCGCCTCACGTATCACTACAACCTCGCCTGGCGCGAAGGAACGCTCGAGGAGATCCCCAAGCCGGACGCTGTCAACGGATTCCCCGGGTACCACGACTACATCGACTTCCTGCGCCAGGCGATCGGGAGGCTCGCTCCCAATGCCGCCGACGCGCGCCGCGCCTTTCCCGTCCCGCTGCTCGGTACCATCTCGGGCGGCTTCGACTCCCCGATGGTCGCCGCCCTGGCGCGCGAGGCCGCCGACCTGCGCGAGGCCTTCTGCTTCCGGCGCCCCGACGGCTCCGACTCCGGCGAGGAAATCGCACGCGTGCTGGGGCTCGACGTCACCTACTTCGGCCGCGAGGATTGGCGCGAAGACCCCAACATGCCCGAAGTCCCATTCATCGCTGCCGACGCCAAGGGGGAGGATGTCTTCACACACGGCGCCGCCGGGTTGGTCCGGGGGCGCACGATGCTCAGCGGCCACTACGGCGGGATCATTCTCAACCGGAACTGGAGCTACCCGAACGACCAGATCGAGCGGCACGACCGCTCCGGCACGGCGCTGCTGGAATGGCGGCTGATCACGGGGTGCATTCACGCCTCCATCTTCTTCCTGGGCGCGCGCCACGGGCCGGACGTGTTGCGGATCAGCACGTCGCCCGAGATGCAGTCCTGGAGCCTGGGCGGGTGGTACGACCGCCCGATCCCGCGGCGGCTGCTGGAGGAGGCGGGCGTGCCGCGGCAGGCATTTGGAATCACGAAGCGCGCCGGCTCGATCCTGTTCATCCGGCCCGGGATCAACATGACGCCCGCCGCCTCGCGCGACTTCACCGGCTGGCTGCGCCAGCACCGGGGCGCCTTCCTGCGCTCCGGCCGCATTCCGCCGACGCTGAAGCGGCCGGTCGATCCGGTGGTGGGGCATGCGGCGACGCTGAGCGCCGCGAGCCTGCTTTGGGCGCGCGGGCAGTTGCCGCGGCATCGCGGGGGGAAGCTGGAGCGTCTCGCGGCGCGTCTCCGTGAGCGCGGGCGGCGCGACCCGCTCTTCGACTACGCGTTCCCCTGGGCGATCGAGCGCCTGAAGCGCCGGTATCCCCCGGTTCCGGAGGCGTCCGCCGCCTGAGACGTGTCGCCGCCTGTGAAACGGCGCGCGGCCGAATACAATGGCCGCAAATGGTTGTGCCCAACGACGCCCACCCGGCCGCCGCCGCCGATCTCGACTCCCTGCCCGTGACGCTGGCGGACATCCGCGCGGCGGCGGAGCGCATCCGCGGGGCGATCGTCCGCACGCCGTGTCACCACTCGCCGGCATTGTCGCGCCTGTGCGGTTGCGACGTCTACGCCAAGCTCGACTACCTCCAGGGGACCGGCAGCTTCAAGGAGCGCGGAGCGCGCAACAAGTTCCTGCTGCTCGATGAGGCGGAGCGCCGGAACGGCGTGATCGCCGCAAGCGCCGGAAACCATGCCCAGGCGCTGGCGTTCCACGGGCGTGACATGGGGATCAGCGTCACCGTCGTCATGCCGCGGTGGGCGCCGCTGGTGAAGGTCGGCAACTGCCGCGCCCTAGGCGCGAACGTGGTGCTGCACGGCGAGACGTTCGACGAGGCGCGCGCCCATGCCGTCGCCCTCCAGCAGCAGCGCGGCTACACGTATGTCCACGGCTTCGACGACCCGGCCATCGTCGCCGGCGCCGGGACGGCGGCCCTGGAGATCCTCGAGGACGTGCCGAACGCCGACGCGGTGATCATCCCCGTGGGCGGCGGCGGGCTGATCAGCGGCATGGGGATCGCGCTCAAGGCCCTGCGGCCGGAGTGCCGCGTGATCGGCGCAGAGAGCACGACCGCGCCGACGCTGACGGCGGCGCTGGAGGCGGGGAGCGTGGTGCGCGTCGAGTGCCGGCCGACGATCGCCGATGGCCTGGCGATCGCGCAGCTCGGCCAGATCAATTTCCAGATCGCGCGCCAGGTCGTGGACGAGGTGGCGCTGGTGGACGAGGCCGCCACGGCGCGCGCGGTGCTTCAGCTCATGGAGCTGGAGAAGGCGGTGGTCGAGGGCGCCGGCGCCACGGCGCTTGCCGCCGTTACCGGGCCGATGAAGTCGAAGCTGGAAGGGAAGACGGTTGTGCTGACGCTCTGCGGCGGGAACATCGACGCAGCGGTGCTGGCGCGGGTGATCGAGCGCGGCCTGGCGGCCGATGGTCGGCTCTGCCGGGTGACGTGTCGCGTGAGCGACCGCCCGGGAAGCCTGGCGAAACTGCTGGACGTACTGGGCAAGGCGGGCGCGAGCGTGAAGGACGTGATGCACGACCGGAGCTTCGGCCCGTCGGACGTGGGTCGCGTGGACATCAGCCTCGTCCTTGAGACGCACGACTTTGACCACGTGAAGGAGGTTCACGACGCCCTGCGCGCCGCCGACATCGACTTCGCCATCCCGCGCCGCTTTCCCGGGGACGAGTAAGTCCGCTCCGCCGGGACACCCCGAATCTTGAGATTCGAGCCACCGCTTCACTCGCCAGTGGCCTGGCAGAGCCTCAGCCGCGTTGCAAGCTCATCCTGATACGCCTACCTGACCATGAGGCCGGTCTGGGCAGCGCCATCGCAAAACTTCCCTTCCGCGGCATGGCATTCATGCCGTTCAATTCGCGCTTGAAACAGAAGCAGGGGCACGCGGCCGAATCGGTCGGCGGCGGGGCCCCTTCAAGTTCGATGCGAGGAGGAGCACAATGAACCAGGACAAGCTACATCAGCTCGTCGGCCAGGCCGTCTCCGAACTCGGCGCCGCCGTCATGGGCGCGACCGTCATCGTGGGCGACAAGCTCGGCCTCTACAAGGCGCTGGCCTCCGGCGGGCCTATGACCGCCCAGCAGCTCGCCGAGAAGACCGGCACCGCCGAACGCTACGTGCGCGAGTGGCTCTCGACGCAGGCGGCCTCCGGCTACGTCGGCTACGACGCCGCCACGAAGACGTTCAGCATGTCGCCGGAGCAGCAGGCGATCCTGTCGGACGAGAACAGCCCGTTCTTCCTCGCCGGCGGCTTCTACGGGCTCGAATCGATCTACGGCAACGAGCCGCGGCTGACCGACGCCTTCACCAGCGGCAGGGGCCTGGGGTGGGGCGAGCAGACATCCTGCCTCTTCTGCGGCACGGAGCGTTTTTTCGGGCCCGGCTACAAGGCAAACCTCGTCACCAACTGGCTCCCCGCGCTCGAGGGCGTCGTCGAGAAGCTCCGCAAGGGCGCGAACGTCGCCGACGTCGGCTGCGGCCACGGCGTCTCCACGATTGTCATGGCCGAGGCGTTCCCCGAGAGCCGGTTCGTCGGCTTCGACTTCCACGAGCCGAGCATCCGCCGCGCGCGGCAGCTTGCATCCGAGGCGGGTCTGAAGAACGTCAGCTTCGAGGTCGCCACCGCCAAGGACTTCGGCGGCGAGAAGTATGACCTTGTCGCCTGCTTCGACTGCCTGCACGACATGGGCGATCCCGCGGGCGCCGCGTCGCACATCCGCGAGATGCTCAAGCCGGACGGCACCTGGATGATCGTCGAGCCGATGGCCGGCGACAGCCTCGAGGAGAACCTCAACCCGGTCGGCCGCATCTACTACGCCTTCTCGACGACGGTCTGCGTTCCGACGTCGCTCGACCAGGAGGTCGGCACCGCGCTCGGCGCCCAGGCCGGCGAGAAGCGTCTGCGCGAGGTCGCTACCCAAGGCGGCTTCAACCGCTTCCGCCGCGCCACCGAGACGCCTTTCAACATGGTGCTCGAAGCGCGCCCGTGAGCGGGCGCTTCGGCGCCTGACAGCCAATCGACACAACCCGGGGCCGGGCGACCTCCGCCCCCCGGGCGCTCCTCCGGTGCGCCTCCCGTGCGCCCCCCGCCCGGCCTTCGGACACAACCGAACGAGACAATCATGAGCACCTTCATCGCCGAATCGATCGCCCTCCCCGACTTCGACATGCACTTCACGTCTGCAGGCGACGGGCCGCCCGTCCTGCTGCTGCACGGGTACGTCGACTCGTGGCGCTCGTGGTCGCTGGTGCTTCCGGCGCTTGCGAAGCATCACCATTGTCTCGCGGTCGATCAGCGCGCCCACGGTCTCTCCCGCTACGCCGGAAAGCAACTGAACCTGGAGACGCTCGCCGACGACGCCGAGTTCTTCCTCGAGGCCGTCGGCGTGCACCGCGCCGCCGTCATCGGGCATTCGATGGGCTCGGTCGTCGCGCGCCGGCTGGCAATGGCCCGGCCGGATCTCGTGGAGAAGCTCGTGCTCGTCGGCACAGGCCCCACGTTGAACAACCCGGTCGTCCAGGAGCTGGAGGCCGAGGTGCGCGCCTTCGAGGCTGAGGCGCCGGAGCCGTTCGTGCGCGCGTTCCAGGAGAGCTGCGTCCACGACCTGAACACCGTGCCGCACGACTTCTTCGAGGAACAGGTCGCAGTCAGCCAGCGCCTCTCGCCGCGCACCTGGAAGGCCGGGGCGGCGATGATGCTCGCGGACCGCGGCCTCGGCCGAGCCGGGGAGATCCGCTGCCCCACGCTGGTGATCGGCGGACGGCACGACGTGGTCTTCTCCGAGGCCGAGCAGCGGGAAGTCGCCCGCGCCATCCCCGGCGCGCGCCTGGCGCTCTGGGACGACTGCGGCCACTCACCCCACTGGGAGCAGCCGGCGCGCTTCGCCGTAGAGGTGAACCGGTTCCTGCGCGAGCGCGCCGCGGCGGCGTGAGCCCCCCGGTATGATGGCGGCGTGCACTACCTGCTCATCTACGACCTCGGATCGGACTACCTCGAGCGGCGCGGCGCGTTCCGGTCGGAGCACCTGTCGCTGGCGCGCGCCGCCGTCGATCGTGGCGAGCTCGTGCTCGGCGGGGCGCTGGCCGACCCCGCCGACATGGCCGTGCTGCTGTTCCGCGGGGACGGCCCGGGCGCAGCGGAGGCGTTCGCGAGGTCGGACCCGTACGTGCTGAACGGGCTCGTGAAAGGCTGGCGCGTGCGCCCGTGGACGACGGTGGTGGGGCCGCTGGCGGAATCGCCGGTCGCCCCCGGCCCGGCCTGAGTTGATGCGGCGCCGGCAGTTGCTTGCCAGGCGGGGCTGAGCGCATAGCCTCACCGGCGATGCGCGATGTCGCGGAAGATCAACGGCGCTGGTCGATCCTCGCCTGGATCCTGGCGGGGGTCGGCGCCGCCATCTACGCCTCGCAGGTCGCCTGGAACCGGAGCTGGTGGGGCGACGAGGCGCGCATCGTCGTCAACATCGTCACGCGCCCGGCAGAGCGGCTCATCGGGCCACTCGATCTCCAGCAGGCCGCGCCGCCGGTGTTTCTCTGGATCGAGCGCGCCGCTTATGTCGCGTTCGGTTCCGGGGAGTGGGGCCTGCGACTCTTTCCGCTCCTGTGCGGTGTGGCGGCGATGGTTCTCGTGACCGCGATCGCCGTGCACGGCGTCGGCGCGGGGGAAGCGCCGGCGCGGCCGGTCCATTTCCGGGGCCGCGAGATAGTTCCGGAGCCGTGGCATGCGAACGGTCCCGGCGCAGCGCTTGCGGCTGGCGTGATGGCTTTCAGCGCGGCGCTGGCCTGGCACGCGGCGGAGGCCAAGCCTTACAGCGGCGATGTGCTGGCCGCGGCGATTCTCTGGGCGATCGCGCTCTGGCCGCGCGAGGCGGGGGCGATGCGCCCGGCGCGCTGGTGGGCCTGGTGCGCCACGGCGGCGGCCCTGTTGTGGCTGAGCTATCCGGCGGTGCTCGTGATCACGGGGATCGGCGGAGTGGAGTTGCTGTGGCGTCTGGGGCGCGATCCATCGCGCGTTCGCAGGCTGGCACACTGGGCGGCGGGCATCGCGCTGCCGGTGGCGTCGTTCGCGGCGGTCTACTTCCTGGCGATCCGCCCGCAGCAGCAGTCGGGGCTGTACGAGTACTGGGACGACCGCTTCGCCGACTGGTCGCGCCCGTGGACGGTGCCGTTCTGGGCGCTGCGCGGGACGAACAGCGTCTTCAACTACCCGATCCGCAACACGGGGCTGGTCTTCCTGGTGCTCGGTGTGGTCGCTGCCGTTGCGCTCTGGCAGACGGGGCGGCGCCGGGTCGTGATGCTGCTGACGGCGCCACTGCTGGTCACGCTGCTTGCGGGCGCGGCGGGGCAGTATCCCTTCTCGGGGCGGCGGCTTACGGTCTTCCTCACGCCCGGCGCGGTGCTGCTGACGGCGCTGGGGCTGAACGCGTCGTTGGCGTTCTTCCGCGAGCGCTGGCCCGAATGGCGTGGGCCGCGCGTCGCGCTGCTGGCGCTGGCGGGCGTGATGGTGGGGATGGGCGCGTGGGAGATGATTCCGGCCAGCTTCGATCCGCCGCACCGAGGGCAGGTTCGGCCCGTCTTCGAGGCGCTGGCGCAGCGGCATGAGCAGGGGGAGCCGATCGTGCTGATCGGCGAGAACGTGCCACTGGAGCTCTACGCGCTCACCGCGGGCGTGCGCGACAGGCTGACACCGTTGCTGAACGTGAGGCTCGACGAGCTGGAAGCGGCCCCGCACATGGCGGAGGAGCTCATCGCGGCCGGTCGTGCGGCGGCGGGGCGCGGTGGGCGGTTCTGGATCGCCTTCGAGTACACCGACGAGGAGACGCTGGAGATGTACCTTGCGGCGATCAGCGCCGCTGCGCCGCGTGCGGCGCCGGTCGTCACGTTCGACGGCGGGCGGCTTTATCTCGTGGAGGGGGAGCAGGCTTCTTTTGCGCATTGACGGATGCGGCGCCGCGGGCGGACAAGGGATGGCTGGCCTCAGCAGGGAGCCAGTCATGCCCGACAACTATCCCGCGTTCGACACGATTCTGGTTGCAGGCAAGTGGCGCAAGGGGCGCAGCGACAGGATCAACACGGACAAGGATCCATTCACCGGCGACACGCTGGTGGAGATCCAG
The DNA here is from genome assembly GCA_023417885.1 of Planctomycetota bacterium. Classification (GTDB taxonomy): domain Bacteria; phylum Planctomycetota; class Phycisphaerae; order Tepidisphaerales; family Tepidisphaeraceae; genus JAEZED01. The sequence continues at coordinate 24,559 of JAEZED010000213.1, read as the reverse complement.
CAGGCAAGCCGCGAAGACCTTGACGAGGCGTACGCGGCCGCCCGCAAGGCGCAACCGGACTGGGCTGCGCGCACGCCCGGCGAGCGGGCCGAGGTCATGCGCAAGGCGGCGCAGGTGATGGAGAAGCGGCGCGAGGAGGTGATCTCCTGGCTGGTGCGCGAGTCGGGGAGCACGCGGATCAAGGCGTCGATGGAGTGGAGCACGGTTCACGCGGTGATGCTGGAGGCCGCGTCGCTGCCGTACATGATGGAGGGGCGGATCATTCCGTGCGACCTGCCGGGCAAGGAGAGCCGCGTCTATCGCAGGCCGGTGGGCGTCGTGGGGGTGATCAGCCCGTGGAACTGGCCGATGCAGCTCAGCGCGCGGTCGGTCTTCCCGGCACTGGCGATCGGCAACGCGGTCGTGCTGAAGCCGGCCAGCGACACACCGGTCACCGGCGCGCTGCTGGTGGCGAGGATCCTGGAGGAGGCGGGGCTGCCCGAAGGGGTGCTGAGCGCCATCGTCGGCGCCGGCAGCGAAATCGGCGACGCCTTCGTCGAGCACGCGATTCCGCGCGTCATCTCCTTCACCGGCAGCACGGAAGTGGGCCGCGGCATCGCCCGCAAGGCAGCGGAGGGGAAGCTCATCAAGCGCCTGGAGCTGGAGCTCGGAGGGAACAGTCCGATGGTCGTCCTGGAGGACGCCGACTTGGAGCAGGCGCTCGACGCCGCCGTCTTCGGCAAGTTCCTGCACCAGGGGCAGATCTGCATGATCACGAACCGCCTCATCGTGACCGACCCGGTCTACGACGCCTTCGTGGAAGGCTTCGCACAGCGCGTGCGGAAGCTGAAGGTGGGCGACCCGAGCGACCCCGCCACCATGATCGGGCCCGTGATCAGCAAGGCGCAGCTGGACGGGCATCTCGAGCGCATCGCCCGGGCTCGTTCCAGCGGCGCGCGCGAGGTTGTCGGCGGAGAGCCGGACGGGCTCGTCCTCCCGCCGCACGTCTTTGCCGATGTCGAGAACGGTCAGCCGCTGGCGAGCGAGGAGATCTTCGGCCCGATCGCGCCGATCGTCCGCGCGCGCGACGAGGAGGACGCCCTTCGCCTGGCGAACGACACCACCTACGGCCTCTCCAGCGCCGTCTTCACCGCCGACCTGGAGCGCGGCGTCCGCTTCGCGCGCCGGATAGAGGCGGGCATGGCTCACGTCAACGACCAGCCCGTCAACGACTTCCCCTTCAGCCCGTTCGGCGGAGAGAAGAACTCTGGCATCGGCCGCTTCAACGGACAGTGGGCGGTGCATGCCTTCAGCTCGGATCAATGGGTGACCGTGCAGCACGAGCCACGGAACTACCCGACGCACGCCGACCAGATGGCTGACCCATCCGGGGGAGGCTGAATCGGGTTGCCTAGAAATGAATCATGAGCGACAGCAGCACCAGGGTGGAAAGCGCGCTTCGGCTGAGCGTGCTGGATCAGTCCCCCATCCCCGCCGGCGCGGGCGGCGCGGCGGCGCTGCGGAACACGCTGGACCTGGCGCGCCTCGCCGACGCGCTGGGCTTTCACCGCTACTGGGTTGCGGAGCACCACGGCACGCCGGGCCTTGCCTGCGCGAGCCCGGAGGTGCTCATCGGGCCGATCGCCAGCGCCACGCAGCGGATTCGCGTCGGGAGCGGGGGCGTCATGCTCCCGCACTACAGCCCCCTGAAGGTCGCGGAAAACTTCTCCATGCTCAGCGGGATGTTTCCCAATCGCATCGACCTCGGCATCGGCCGCGCCGCAGGAACCGATCCGTCGACGACCTTCGCCCTGCAGCGCGACCGGCGACACAGCCCGCCGGATGACTTTCCCAGCCAGCTGCGCGAGCTCATGAGTTATGTCCATGGCGACATGGCGGACGATCACCCCTTCGCCCACCTGTCGCGCATGCTTCCGGGCCGCCCGGGCGCGCCGGAATTGTGGCTCCTCGGCTCCAGCCCGCAGAGCGTCATCTGGGCCGCGGAGCTCGGGCTGCCATACGCCTTCGCGGACTTCATCAATGCTGGCGGAAGTGAGATCATGAAGCGCTACGCGCGCGACTTCGCTCCCGGCGCGCGCCACGCGACGCCGCAACCGGCCGTCGCCGTCTGGACGATCTGCGCCGACTCCGAAGCCGAGGCGCGCCGCCTCGCGACGAGCAGCGAGATGATGATGGCGGAGCTCTATCGCGGGCGGCTCATAGAAGTTCCGCCAACGGAAGAGGCGGAGGCGTATCTGGCCCGCCAGGGGGAAGGGGGCCTTCCGATCATGGGGATGCGTCGGCGAACGGTGCTGGGCGACCCGCAGCAGGTGCGCGCCGGCATCGAGGCGGTCGCGGCGGAGTACGGGGCCGGCGAGGTGCTGCTCGTGAACATCCTCCACGATCACGCCGCGCGTCGCCGTTCCTATGAGCTGGTGGCCGAGGCATTCGAGATGTCGCGATGAACCCACGCCGTCGCGCGGCGCAGTTGCGCGGTTGGTATGACCGGCGGCAGCGCCCGGCGTCGGCACGACCATCGGCGCGTAGCTCCCGATGTTGTCGATCCGGAGTTGCTCCTGCGCCTGCCATGCAGCGCATATCGGCTTGTCCACCTGGAGTGATTGCGCGGGCGCGCCCACTGGAGCCTGCTCCGCGCCGCCTCAGCGGATGAAATAGATCATCCCCAGGGCGCCGAACACCAGCACGATGATCAGCAGGGCGTCCGGCTCCACGAAGCGGATGCGCTTCTCCCCGTGATAAAGCTGCCCCATCACCGCGACCCCGACAACCAGGATTCCCGCGAAGCAGGTGATGACGTGCGTCGAGGCGGCGTCGGCCATGAGCGAGCCGGAGTAGGCCAGGTCTACCGGCGCCAGCAGCATCAGGTTGAACGAAATGCTTCCGAAGGCGTTGCCCACGACCATCGGGAACGCCCGCATCCGGATCGCGGTGATGCCGACCACCAGCTCCGGAAGCGTCGTCGTCACCGGCAGCAGGGCGGTGCCCACGAGCGTGTTCCCCAATCCCGTCCTCTCGGCCAGGTCGGCGGCTGCATTGGCCAGCGACGGCGCCGCGAAGAAGATCGCCGCGGCTGAGCCGAGGTAGCCCAGAATGGGCAGCAGCAGTCGCCGGCCCCTGTCTTCGGACGGCTCCGGGGCGTCCTCGGGATCGCGGGGCGCCGCGCGCGCCGCCAGGCGCTTGTCGAACAGCACCAGACGAAGCCCGAGCAGGTAAATCGCGACCACCGCCCAGAGACCCAGGCCGATCCCGCCGATCGTGCGGTCCAGCAGCACCTCCGACGGCAGGAACACCGACATCCCCACCCACGACAGCAGCGCGATGCACATCATCCCGGAAATCGCGTGCGCCGCCGCCATGCGCGAGAGCATGCGGCCGCGCGACTGGTGCGACAGGTCGAGCACCCCCAGCACCAGCAGGTTCATCAGCGCCCCACCCACCACGTCGCCCACGGCCAGGTCCACCCAGCCCTTGCGCGCGGCGCTGATCGCGACGACCAGGTCCGGCAGCGACGTCGCCGTCGCCAGGAGCAGCGCGCCCCCCAGGGCCTGGCCGAGGCCGGTGCGACGCGACACCAGATCAGAGGATCGCGACAGGCCGATCCCCCCGGCGATGATCACGACTGCCGAGATCAGAAATTGGAGCAGCAAAGGCCACACGCGAACCGCAGCTTACAGCCGCGACCCCGAACGACGGCAAGCCCCGTTCCAGGCGCAATGTTCACCGACGCGCCGCGGGCGCTTGCGGGTTCAGACGCTCCACACCGGCCTCGATGCGTGGAGATTGACCCAGGCGCGCGGCTGCAGCAGCATTCGTCTCACCGCTTCGGCTTCCGATACTTGAACCACGCCTTCGGCTTGCCGCCGCCGGGCTTCTTCCTGGGGCGAGCCGGAGCGGCGTCGGGCTTTTTCATGATGAAAAGGTAGTTGAAGCCGCGCAGGAAGAAGTTTTCCTTCTCCGCCGCCATGCGATAGTTGCCCATCTCCAGCGTCTTGTTGTGGCGCGTCACGGCGACGATGTCCACCGGCTCGAATCGCCTGCGAAGCAGGGCAAAGAGCTCGAAGCCGATCGGCCAGAATCCCTTCCCCTGCCCGCGATGCACGTAACTGTCGCTGACGTAGAGGGCCATGTGGCGACCGGGCTTCAGGATGCGGTCGATCTCGGCGAAGACGGCCTCCATCGCCTCGTAGTAGGCGGGGGCGGCGGCGTCGAGCTTGCCGATGCAGCGCGGGTCGTCGCTGTAGTCGATGTGCGTGGAATACGGCGGATCGATGAAGACCAGGTCGGCCGAGGCGTCGGGCATCGGCAGCGCGCGCGCATCGGCCCGCTCGATCTGCGGGCGCGTGGGCGCCAGGTCAAACCCCCGCGCGCGCCGCCCCGTGTCGGCGGCGACGTCCAGCGTCGTTCCGCTGCCGGCGAAGCTGTCCACCACGAGCTCACCCTCGGCGGTGTAGCGCTGGATCAGGTTCCAAATGACGTAGCTCGGCGTGACGCCGGGATACTTCTCGTCCCCCTGGCGCCCGGTGCCGTAGTTCTGCGACGGGTAGTCCCAGAGCGTCGTCGGCTGGAGGCGCAGCGGCGGCTTCTCCTCGAGTGCGCGCGCGGCCGTGCCGGCCCGCCCCGCGGGGCGACGCGGCGGCTTTGCTGGAAACTTCCTGGGCTGCTTCGGCATCGTCGCCGCGGATGGTAGCGGAGCGGGTCACGGCGCGCCGCCGCCTCTCAGACGGGCGCGCGCCAGTAGAAGTCGATGAGCAGCACCATGCCGCCGGGCGTGGGCACGGAGAAGATGCCGCCCCCCATGCCGCGCCACGCCACGCCGTCGGCGCGCATCCGCTCGAACTGGAGCGACAGGAGCTGGCGCAGCTCCTCCTCCGATTCCGCCAGGCCCACCGCGGGCCAGCTCGCGCGCGTCCGGCACGCCGCCTTCACCTGCTCGTGGCTCCCGCCGCCGCGCAGCTCGCCCGTGGCGGCGTCGACCGCCAGATCCAGCTCATGGGCATGCTCGTTCAGGGCGCGTTGCTCCCCCTCGTCCAGGGCATCCCCTTCGGCGCGCCGGCACAGGGCCACGCCGCTCCCCGGCACCGCCGTCAGCGGGACGAGCTGGTTGCGGGCCAGCACGGCGAAGCGATCGTCAGACGCGCGGCCGACCGCGGCCAACCGGCGCTCGCGCTCGGCGGGGTCGAAGCAGAGGGCAGCACACTGGGCCGCCTCATCGTCCTGCCGGCGCCGCAGCGCCTCGGCCTGATCGGAGGAGGAAGTATCGGACATCCCGGATTGTTCGCCGCCGCGCGCGCCGGTTTCCCGGGAAAACTCACCCCACGCCTCCAGGGGGCCCCGTGCAGGCCGGCGGGGTGGGATCCGGCGGACCTATAACGCGAGCCGCGTATTCAAAGCTGAAGGCTGGGCCAAAGAGGCGCTTTGGCGAAGCCGATACAGGATCGTATGACCCACGGGTGCGGCGGCGCACCGCCCCGGAGGTCGTGGCCGGTTGGCCCGATCCTCTGCCCGTGTCGATGAGTCCGGTCAGTCGCCGCCGCGACGCAACAACTCCCGCGAGGTTCCCACCCGAGGTTCCCACCATGGCCCACCTTTCGAACACCAAGATCCTTCGAGCCCGCGTCGTGATGCTCGGCCTCAGCGCCGCGCTCCTCGCCGGCGCCGCCACCGGTTGTGCCAAGAACAAGGCCCAGCCCGTCAATCCCGAGGCACAGGCCCGCGCCCAGCAGGAGGCCCAGCAGCGCGAGCAGGCCCGCCGCGAGGCACAGGCCCGCGCCGCCGAACTCGCCCGCCAGCGCGAGATGACCAAGCAGCAGGCGATCGCGCTCCACAAGCAGAACGAGCAGCTCATGGCTCACGCCGGCGAAGCCGAGGCCAAGGCCAAGCAGCTCCGCATGGCGGCGATGCCGATCGACCGCGATGGCCAGACCAACATCCTGGCGGGCAAGGCCGTCTGCGAGACCGGCGACTGCGACCGCGGCTGCCAGATCGTGCTGCGTGGCCAGGAGAAGATGGCCAAGGCCGCCGAGATGCGTGCCGAGGCGGATCGTCTGGAGATGCAGGCGGGCGAGATGCGCGCCGAGGCGCAGGGCCTGCTGTCGGAGGCGCGTGAGCTGATCGCCACCATGCCGCGCGACTGAAGCCCCCGCCTGGAAAACGAGCCCCCCCTTTTGCGCCGGAAGGCAGCCCAGTTTCGGGCCGCCTTCCGGCGTCGTCGCGCGCGATTCAGCCGGGCGGCGGCGTCTCGGCATCGAGCAGGGCCGAGATCTCCGCGCACATGAGGCGTGACTGGCGCGGCGGGCGCGCCTGGAGCAGGCGGAGCATTGCCGGGCGATCGGCATGACGCGCCAGCACGTGCTCGACGAGGCGCGCCAGGGTCGCATCGTCGAGCGCGTCGATCTGTGCATCCACGGCGGCGCGCTGCGCCTCGACCTCCGCCGCCTCCGTGCGCTGTGCATGCTGCTGGGCCTGATGATCGCTGGCCCGGGCGGGCGGCGGGGCGTCGATCGGATCCCCCCAGGACTCCTCGAGACACCGGACGAGAAATCCGGCGGGATTGCGCAGCCGACCGCGCGCCCTGGCCTGCCGGGCGAGCTCGATCGCGCCCATCACCGCGGCGCGCGGGTGCTCGGCGGCGAGCTGGCGGGCGATGGCGGGTGCGACGCCCCATCGCGTCAGCAACTCCGCAGTGGCGCGCGCCTCGTGATCCGAAGACATCTCCACACCCTCCACCTGCTCAGCAGCAGCGTGTTCTGAATGAAGATCGCTGGAGGTGTCTCTTAGAAGGGGGCCGGCGATGGGCCCGGTTCCGTCGACCACCGGCCCGGCGGCGGGGTTCGCGTCGGGGTCTCCCCGGGGGACTGCGGCTGGCTCGGCGGGGGGTTCGGCGTCGACGCCTCGCGGGGACTGGCCATGAACCGGGAGGGGGTTCGCCGGAGAACCCCCGGCAGTAGCCAGGTCGCCCCAGCTGTCGATCGAAAGAATCAGCCCGGGTGAGCCGAGTAAGGCGGTCGCCGGCGCAGGGGCCGGTGCAGCGCGGAGGCTCGAAGCTTCCGCGGGCTGCTGCTCCTTGGCGACTTGGGTGGCTGCTTTGCCCCCTCGCTTGGCCTTGGCGGCGGACTGGACGGGGGCTGCCGTGGACTCGACCGCCTCCTCCGGCAGCAGGAGCTGGTAGACGTTCGTCCGGTTCGCGCCATCGGGGCCGACGCCACCAGCCCGCACCACCGCGAGCAGGCGAGCCTCCTGGAGGGCGCGCAGGCCGCGTTTCACGCTGCTGCGTGAGAGCCCGGCGTGCTTCATCAGGCTTGCCAGGCCCACGCGGACGCGGAACCCCTCGCGTCCATCGGCGAAACGCACGAGGGGCATGTAGATCGCGCGGCCGGCGTCGGGGAGGGCGGCCCAGGCGCCCGAATCGATCACCCGGTTGAAGAACTTCGCGAAGCCGCCGGGGATCGGCGCGTGGGCGCCGGCGGGGATCTCGGTCGCCCCGCCGATCGTCACGGACACCGGCTCCGGCCCCGTTTCGACGGCGATGTGGTGGGTGTGCCGCTCGCCTGCGGATGCGGGCGAGACGGGCGCGCGCGGGTGCGATCGCTTGGGTCGGGTGAGTCTCGGCGTGGAGGCGGTCGGTTCCCGCATATGGAGCGCCGGCGGGTGGGGCTGCACAACTGATAGTGGCCACCCGCTCCCCGCTTCTACCGGATTCCCCTCTCCCGGAGCCAAAGGCACTCGGCTGCGCGACAAGACGACGTGGCGGGCCAAACGACGGTTAGGGCGACGAAATGGCGTCCCTAATATTGCCCTCGTTAAACAAAGCTGGGTTAGGGGCGGCCGTGGCCCGCTCTCGACTGCCGCGCCCCAATTGCAAAACCGGTCGCTGCACTCGACAGCGACCGGCGTAACTCGTGGCCCAGTTTCACTGGCAGGCATGGGCCCGCCAGGACATTCAGCGGAAGTTCGTGAACTGGAGCGGCGTGTCGTTCGGCGGAGCGCTCTTCAGGGCCTGAATGACCGCCTGGAGCTCATCCTTCTTCGCCCCGCTGACCCGCACCGCCTCGCCCTGGATCGCGGCATTCACCTTCAGCTTCAACTCCTTGATCTGCTTGGTGATCGCCTTGGCCGTCTCCTTGTCGATCCCGCTCTTGAGCTTGACGGCCTGCCGCAGCGTCTTGTGGGTGGCCTGCTCCACCTTCTGCGGATCCATCGCCTTCGGCTCGACGCCGCGCTTGATGAACCGTTCGATCACGACCCGCCGGACCGCCTCGAGTTGCGGCTCGTTGTCCGCCGTCAGCGTGAGCGTCTTCTCCTTCTGGTTCAGCTCCACCCCGGCGCTGGAGTCCTTGAAGTCGTAGCGCGTGCCGATCTCCCGCTGCGCCTGGTCGATCGCGTTGGCGACTTCCTGCATGTTCAGTTCACTGACGACGTCGAAAGAGTGCTTGTCGGCCATATCGCCCAAAGTGTAAGGCGCGCGGGTCGATCAGGTGCTGTGACGCCCGCCCGGCGGTCGCCGCGGGGTGCTGGCGTCCATCCGCGCCAGCAGCCACCGGTTCACCGGGGTGGCGTGGGTCATGTTGATCAGGTGATTGCCGTCCGGGACGACCAGGTCCAGCTCCGCGCGGAAGCGGTGTTCCGGGATCGGGATGATCTGGTCGCGCCGGCCGTGCGCGCGGTAGACCGGGGCACGCGGACAGGCCTTGCTCTGCCACTGGCTCATCGCCAGGGCCGCCCACCGGAGAAGCCGCTTGTTTCCACGGGAATAGACGCTGGCGTAGAGATCCGCCATTTCCGCGTCGAGGCCCTGCCACCAGGAGATGAACGCCGGAGCCAAACGGTTGGCGGCGGCGAGCATGAGGCCGGTCGGCGCCCACTGGCCCGCGCGCGCCAGCAGGTGAAAGACCGCCGGAATCTCCGAGCGATCGAGGCATGCTCCGATCAGGAAGACGCCGGCGACGTCGTCGGCGCAGCATTCGGCGATCTCGGCGGCGAGGATGCCGCCCAGGCTGAGGCCCCCGATGCAGAAGGGGCGGGAGACATCCGGCCTGGCGCGCACGGCGTCGGCGATGCGTCGGGCGTAGGTCTCGAGGGTATCGCGACCGTAATCCGGCTCCGGCCAGGGCGGCACCACGAGCCGTGCGCCCAGCGCGCGCCGCTGCGGCTCGTAGATGGCCGCGTCGGCGCCTAGTCCCGGAATGAGCACGAGCGTCGAGCCGGCCATGGCGAACAAGCCTAGGTCGCGACCTTCCGCAGCAGGAAGCTGGCGTGGTGTACGAGTCCGCGGCGGGGCGCGTCGGGCGTGGGCGGGATGGGGCGCGCCAGCCGATCCTGCTCGAAGCCGACTTCGTCGACCAGCTCGAAACCGAGCCGGCCGACCAGCGCGCGCCAGTCGGCGCGGCTGCGATAGAAGTGCTCCTCCTCCTTCGACTCGAAGTTGAAGCGCCGGTCCGCCTTCACCGTCGCGTCCCACTCCGCCTGGTTTTCCGGCGTGTCCTCCACGAGCAGGAGCAGCGCGCCCGGCTTCAGCACACGCCGCGCCTCGGCGAGGATCCGCTCCTGCCAGTCGAACGGCACGTGGTGCAGCACGAAGACGATGCTCGCGCCGTCGAACCCTCCGTCGGGCGCGGGAAGATTCCGGCCGTCGCCGCGCGCAAAGAGCAGCCGCTCGGCGTAGCGCGCCCGCTTCCGCCGCAGGACCGGGGCGGCGGGCTTCCAGACGGGGTCGATCGCGAGGTACCGCACGTCGCCGGGCGCGGCGCGGAGGATTCGGTCCACGACGTGCCCGGCGCCGCAGCCGATGTCGATGTATCGCCCGCCCGGTTTGAGTCGGCCCGTCCAGCCGCTCAGCTCCAGCAGGCGGCGCGCGCGCTGCTTCAGGAGGGCGTCGATCGGGCCGAGGCCGAAGATCGAGCGCCAGAGGCGGACGCGCGGCGGCATGTGCGGAGCGGCGGGGGGCATGCGGAGCCGGCATCATAAGGGGCGCGTCCGACGCCCGCACGCGCGGCCCCCGTTGCCGCGCGCTAAGCTTGCGACATGCCAATGCTTGCCATCGTCATCGGCGGACTGCTCACGCTCCTGGGCCTTGGGGGGTACGGCCTGGGCTTCCTCGGCGACTACGCGAGCTGGACCGCGCTCATTCCCGCCTTCGTCGGCATCCCGCTGCTCCTGCTCGGCGCGATGGCGGTGGCGATGCCAAACGCGCGCAAGCACCTGATGCATGCCGCGGTCGCGCTGGCCCTGCTCGGGGCCCTGGCGCCGCTGGGCCGGCTGCCGGCGACGCTGAGTGCCGACGAGATCAACGCCGTCGCCGCGACGAGCCTCATCGGCATGCTGCTGCTGTGCGCCTTTTTCGTGGTGGCCGGCGTGCGATCGTTCATCCAGGCGCGGCGCAGCCGGCCGGGGTCTGAAGTAACGCAGTGAATGGTGTCGCGCGCGGCGCGGCCTGTGTCATTCCCGATGCGGAGCGTGCCGCTCCGGCTTCATCAGCTCGCGCATGAGCACCGTCGCGAAGCTGCCGGCGGGGAGCGAGAAGGCGACCGTGATGTGCCCGCCGTGCTCGTCCGTGCCGGCGGCGAGGGTGGTGTCGATCGGCCTCACGCGCAGCGGGCGGCGCGCGCCCGTCTCGCTGTCGAAATCCTCCAGGCGCACGCCCAACGCCTCCGCCGCGGCGCGCTCGGCGTCGGCGGGGCCGCCGGTCGGCCGCATCATCTTCCGGCCCGGCATCGGGCCCGTCGGACTGATCTCCCATCGCTCGCACCGCGCCTGCTCGGCGGCGATGTCCTCGACGACGAACATGCCGCCCGTGCGCAGCTCGGCGACGTGCTTCACCGCGACGTCGCCCGCCTCGACGCGCGCGAGCGTGCCCCTTGTCACGCGGTCGGCGACGACCCGGTTGAAGACGGCGGACTGTGCGGCGGAGAGGTAGAAGCGGCGGGTGGCGCGGTCGACGACCTTCGCTGCGCGAACCGGATCATCCGTGGAGACGAGCACCTCGAGCACGCGCCGCTCCATCGCGACGTTGCCCGGCCAGGCGGCGAGCGCGGCGCGCCGGTCGCCCGAGTCGTAGAGCCGGCGTGCCTCGGCGACGTCGGGCCTGCGGTCGCCTCCGCCCAGCAGGAGGTCGCAGAAGCGCTGATGATCCTGCGCCACGAGGGCGAGGCCCAGTGCATCGGTGGGGCGGTCGGCATCCACGCCGAAGCGCTGCTCGCCGTAGTAGTTCGGCAGCCCCTCGCGCGCGAGCCGGTCGAGCACCGGGCGCAGGCGGACGACGGCGGTCGGATCGACGTCGCGAATCTTGATGGCGAAGCGGTTGCCCGCGAGGTGCCCGATCTTCAGCTTGTTCCGGTGCTGGGCCGCCCAGAGGGGGAAGACGCCCTCGGCGGTCATGGTCATCACGCGCTCCTCGTCGACGCCGCGCGCCGCGGGGACGGTGAAGAGCTGGCGCGTGATGGCGTGCTTGTCCTTGAGCCCGGCATAGCCGATGTCGCGCGGCGGGATGTCGAGGGCGCGAGCGACGCGGTTGATGGCGTCGCGCGTGGTCAGGGCGATCTTCTGTGCCTCGAAGAGGACGTGCTCCCCGTCGCCGCTGGCGTCGTAGAGGGGCAGCTCCTGGACGAAGAAGTCCTCGGGCCGGTTGCGCAGCGAGCCGCCGACGCCGGGGAAGTCGGTCGTGAGGCAGGGCAGGTCCGCGGCGCCGTTCATGCGCGAGTGTACGTCCGGGGGCGCATGAAAACCGCCGCGGGCCGGTGAACGCTCGAGGCGTCGCCGGTCCGCGGCGGATGATCAGAGGGTGTTGCCGCTGCGGTCTGGCGCCTCAGGCGCGGCGACGGCGGAGCAGGGCGAGGCCGCCCAGGCCGAGCAGCGCCATGCTGCCGGGCTCGGGGACGGTGGTGATGAACCGGTGGAAATCATCCACCGTCGCGGGGCCATGCCCGGGGTTGCTGCCGAACTGGAACGGGAAGCTCTCGTCCGACAGGAAGGCGTCGCCGAAGCCGCCGTTGTTGGCGTAGAGCAGGACGAAGTCGACCGTGTCGCCAGCCGAGATGCCGAGATCCGCGAAGGGAATGAAGGCCTCGAAGGTGCTGGCGGTCGGGAACTCGCCGACGGGCGAGGTATTCACGCCGTTGCCGGCGAAGATGAGGGAGTGGGCGCCGCCGGTGGCCAGCTCGAAGAGGGCCTGGAAGCCGCCGAAGGCGGGGCTGATGACCCAGCCGTAATCGGCAGCGAAGGGGAGGGTGACGCCGTCGCGCGCCGGGCGGGAGAGTTGCTCGCGGCCGAAGTCGCCATTGTCGTTGAAGCCGCCGGTGGAGGAGATGTCGCTGAATCCGCCGTCCCGGGTGTCGAAGTAGATGCGGATGGAGTTTCCGCTGTAGTCACCGAGTCCGCTGAGGGCGAAGTGGATGCCGGTGGCGCTGGTGTCGAGGCTGAGCGTGGCGCCGCCGACGGGGCCGCCGAAGCCACCACCGCCGCCGCTGACGGTCGCAGCGTATTCGCCACCTGCCACGGAGCCATCGACCGTGGCGCCGGTGCCCGAGCCGAAGACCGTATCGATGACATCAGCCGACGCGCCCGCGCCGCTGATTCCGATGAGCAGGGCGCCGGCGAAGAGGCCCTTCTTGAGCTGTTGCATTGTTCACCCTCCGAGGGAGTTGATCTGTTCCGGTATCGGCGCCTTCGACGCAGTCCGTTCTGTTCGACAGGCGCAGTTAACCGCTTAAGCAGCTTGCGCAGAGGCAGATTGTTCGGAAATCCGCCTCCACCAACGACCGATTATCTTGCTTCGCAGATACCAGCTTGTCAACCGGATCGCAACACCACCGCAAGAAATAAACATGCGACAGGGCGTCGTGGATTCAGGGGGAGCCGTTCAGCTTCTCGTTCACCGCCGGCACGTATCGCCGGATCGTCTCGTAAACCCCGTGATCGTCATTGCTTGGGGCGATCCAGTGGCTGATCGCCTTGGCCTCGTCGCACCCGTTGGCGACGCAGACCGCCACCCCCGACGCTTTCAGCATATCGACGTCATTCAATGCGTCACCCACGCCGAGTGTTTGTTCGATGGGGATTGCGTAATGCTGCGCGACCAGCCGAAGCGCCACATCTTTCCCAGCTTGATTGCTCATCACCTGCACGAGATCCGGATCGGCGTGCACCACCTTCGCCTGGTGTCCGAACCGCTCCCGCAGCGCCTCCCGGATCACGGCGACCTTCCGGGGCTCGGCCAGGAACATCAGCTTCGTCGCGCTCAGGCGCGCCCACTGGCGAACCGGGGCCACCACGTCCGGCTTGAACATGCGACCAGTCACCGTCGTCCGGTACGGGTCGTGCCGGTCGGTGTACCACCGGTCCACGATCTCCACGGCAACCTGCACGTCGGGAATGAGCTGACGCCCGAGCTTCACCTGCTCGAAGACGAGCTCACCGGGCATCGGCCAGTGGAAGACGCTCCGGTTGGTGCGCGGATCCCAGACCAGCGCGCCGTTGTAGTTGATCTGCCACGTGTCGAGCCCGAGGCCGTCGTAGATGGCCTTGCACGAACGCGGCGGGCGGGCGCTGGCCAGCACCACGCGTACTCCGTGCTCCGGCAGGGCGCGCAGGGCGCGAACGGTTCGGCCGCTGATGCGCTTGCGGGAGTCCAGGAGGGTCCCGTCGAGGTCGAGGGCGATGAGCCGGATGACCGGGTCGCGCCGGCGGGCGAAGGGGATGCGTTGGACAAGGTTGCGAAGCCAGCCGAGCATCCGTGCTCCACTCGAGGGGCGGTCGATGGCCATGCGGCTCATCGAGCCGAGGCCAGCGCCGCGGAGGGGCAAGTATTGCGGATCGCAGGCCGATGTCACGCGCCGGTGTCCTTCGTCATGGGGCTGGCAGGGCGGTCGACAGTATAAGTGCGACGTCCGTCAGATGCGCTCGATTCGCCGGGCGTCCAGGAGCACCAGCCAGCTCTGGCTCACCGGTCGCCCGGCCAGTCGTTCCAGGGCCCGGCGGTAGTGCCCGACCTGCGGCCGGTAATGCTCCAGCAGCTCGCGAAGGGCTTCCTCGACGTCTCCGGAGGCGCCGGGACGCAGGCGGTCGGTCTTGTAATCGGCAAGCACCAGCCCCGACTCCAGCGGGACGACCACGTCGATCTGTCCGCGAAGCAGGATTCGATCCATCGGCCCCGCGACCTTCCCCGACCAGCCGGGCACGACCTCTCCAGGCGCCGCCGGCACCCGGACCGGCAACTCCCGCAGCAGGGCATCGTGATGCCGGGCCAGGAGACGGCCCAGATCAGTCGAGGCCAGCCACGCGATCGCCTCAGCGTCCACCCGCCGCGCCATGTCGGCCGAAAGCTGCCGGCGCCCGACCATCTCGTCGACCTGTCGCCGCACCTCGTCCGCGCTCGCGGCCTCGCGGAAGTTGAGCAGGCGAAGCACGGTGTGCGTCGCCGTTCCCACGTCGGCGGCCGACGGCTTGGCCTCCGCCTCGAGCCATCTTGGCGGCGGGAGGCGCGACAGCGCGCGACGGGGCGTGGCTTTACCCGCCGGCTGCTGGGCGGGGCGCTGCGGCGGCTGGGAGAATAGATCGGCCGCGAACTCCATCGGCCCGGCCTCATCATCAGTGGGGGCCCCGGCCGGTTCATGGGCGGCGTCATGCCCGTCGGTGACGGCGCGCGTGACGCCGACCGCGGCGGGGAGGGAGGCGAGCGAGGCGAAGGCGTAGGGCGTCGTCAGGCGTCGGATGGCGGCGGTGCATGCTTCGTCGGCGGGAGGCGCCTGCTCGAACGGCCGCAGGTTGATGAGCTCCTCCGGCACGGGCGCCGCGCGGCGCCGCCCGCTGACGCGACTCGCGGCCTCGTCGATCTGGCGCGCGGGGACGAGGTTGACCTGGAAGTGCTCGCCCATGGCGGCGGCGCTCTGGCCGAGCCAGTCGAGGTAGGTGCGCCCGGCGAGCACCTGCGCGGGGGTGAGTTCCTGCGCAGGCGCGCTCATCCATCGGTCGATCTCGCGCTGCGCGTCCTTTCGCGCGGTGCCGACGCAGACGAGGTGCTCGCGCGCCCGAGTCATGGCGACGTAGAGCACGCGCAGCTCTTCGGCGAGACTGGCGCGCCGCAGGCGGCGCCGGGCCAGCTCATGAACCAGGCTCGGGTAGCGGATCTGCTTCCGCC
Organism: Planctomycetota bacterium; assembly: GCA_023417885.1. Classification (GTDB taxonomy): domain Bacteria; phylum Planctomycetota; class Phycisphaerae; order Tepidisphaerales; family Tepidisphaeraceae; genus JAEZED01. The sequence goes on along the minus strand of JAEZED010000213.1, from coordinate 9,429 downwards.
GGTCGACCGCCTGCATCGCCAGCCCGGTCTCCCGGTCGAGCAGCATGCTGCCGTAGGTGTCCATCAGGTTGTGGTCCTTCCCGCAGTCGGCGAGGAAGACCACCGGGAACTCCAGCCCCTTTGCGGCGTGGATGCTCATCACACGCACCACGTCGTCCGCCTCGCTGAGCGTCGGCGGCTGGCCCACCTCGCCAGAATCCTCGAGCGACGCGAGGAACTGCATGAACGCGCCCAGCCCCTGCCGCTGGAACGCATCGAACTGACCGGCCCGCCGGTGCAGCTCCAGGAGATTCGCCACGCGCTGCTCGCCCGCGGGAAGGCCCGCGACGTACGCGAGGTAGCCGCTCTCGGTGTAGACATGCCACAGCAGCTCCGCCAGCGGGCGGCGGTGCGCCAGCCGGCGCCACGACTCGATCTGGCTCAGCACATGGCGCAGGCGCGCGCCGACGGCGTTCTGCTGCTGGCGCGCATAGCGCACCACCGCCTCGAAGAAGGGGATCGAGCGGCTCCGGTGCTCCAGCCGGATGCGGGCCAGCACCTCCTCCGCCTCCGGCAAATCCACCAGCGGCGAGCGCAGCACCGACGCCAGCGGAATGTCCTGCCGGCGATTGTCCAGCACGCGCAGCAGGCTCAGCACGTCCTGCATCTCGATCGAGCGGAAGAACCCGGTGCCCACCTCGCTGAAGCAGGGAACGCCCGAGCGCCGCAGCACGTTGGCGAAGCGCGCGCTGTTGAACTTCCGCGCACGCAGCAGCACCGCCACGTGCCGGTAGCGAAGCGGCTCCGGGCCGTCGCGCCCGGCGATCGTCCGACCCTCCTCCATGAACGCCGCGATCCGCTGCGCGACCAGCGTCGCCTCGCGCTCGATGCGCTCCGCCTCGCGCGCGTCCGCCTCGGGGCCGGCCTCCGCCGCTTCGCCCGGCTCGTCGTCATCGTCATCGGACGCGGCGCCCTGCGGCTCCAGCACGTGCAGCTCCACCGGCGCGCCGCGGAACCCGTTCGTGGGTGGCTCCGGGTAGTCCGGGTTCGCCGCCAGCGCGTGGCGCTGCGCGTAGTCGATGTCCAGCGACTCCTTGTCGATCATCAGCCGGCTGAAGACGGCGTTGATCGCCCCCAGCAGGGGCGCGCGGCTGCGGAAGTTGGTCTGGAGGTCGATCCGCTCCAGGCGCCCCGCGACCGCCGGGTCGTCCGCCCGATCGGCTCGGCGCATGAACATCGCGGGCTCGGCCAGGCGGAAGCGGTAGATGCTCTGCTTCACATCGCCGACGGCGAAGAGGTTGGGGCGCCAGTCGGCGGGGGCGTCGGGCGGGGCCGTCTCGCGGCTCAGCAGGCGCAGCAGGTGATCCTGCACCTCGTTGATGTCCTGGAACTCGTCCACGAGCACGTGGTGGAACTGCCGCTGGTAGTTGAGCGCGATGTCGCTCGGCTCCAGCCGGTCGGGACGCGACGGATCGCGCAGCAGGAGGTTCAGCGCCTTGCGCTCCAGGTCGGCGAAATCCACGGCGCGCAGCCCCGCCTTGGCCCGCGCGTACTCGCGCTCGAACGCCTCCACCAGCGACAGGAACGCCGCCGTCGGACGCCCAATGCGCTCCATCCCCTCGATCCACTGCGCGCCGCTGAACCGGAGCAGGACGGAGAGATCCTTCTTCGTCACCCGGTCCTTCCACGCGTTGATCTCCCGCTGCAGCACGTTCTTCGCGGACGAGTCGTTGCCGCGCTTCTGCGGAAGCCGGCCCTTGTCATAGCCGGCGAACGCCGCCGCCAGCGCGTCCACGTCGCCCGCCTCGGCCAGGGCCACCCATTCGGCCGCGGGGAGCACCATGTGCTCGTGCACGTGCTGCGCGTATTTTGCCAGGCCCGCCTCCGCCGATTCCTTCTGGAGACGCTCTGCAGACTCCAGCGCGCCCCTGAGCTCTCGCACGAGGAGCTGGAGGAAGGCGCGGCCCACGTCGCTCCGGCTCAGGGGAAGACGCGCCCCCTCCTCCACGCGCCGGCGAGTCTCCCGGCGCCAGGCGTCCGGATCGGCGACGCTGGTCAGCAGGTTGTGGCAGGCGATGAGCCGCTGGATCAGCCGCTCGTCGTACCCCTCGGCGTAGAGATCCACCAGTTCGACGAACGCCTCGTCCTCTTCCGCATAGAACTCATCGAGCACCGCCCGCGCCGCCTGCCGCTTCAGCAGGTGCGCCTCGTCCTCGTCGAGCACGGCAAAGTGCGGATCGACGCCCGCCGCGTGGAAGTGCCGGCGCACCAGGCCGGCGCAGAAGCTGGACAGCGTGCTGATCGCCGCCCGCGGCAGCAGGGCGATCTCGCGACGGATGTGTTCGACGCGCCCCCTGTCGCGCCCCTCCTGCGCCGCGGCCAGCTCGGAAGCCAGCCGGTCGGCGATGCGCTCGCGCATCTGCTGCGCCGCCGCCTTCGTGAACGTCACGACCAGCAGGTTCTCTACACCGCAGGCCGGAACCGCGTCGTCGGCCGAGCGGGAGATGATGTGCGCGCAGCGGCGCGCCAGGACGGCCGTCTTCCCGCTGCCGGCGGCGGCCGAGAGCAGGAGCGAGCGATCCAGCGCCTCGATGGCGCGTTGCTGCTGGGGCGTGGGCGTCATTCCCCCGCCTCCCGCCGCGCCCCGGCGAGCTCGTCGAGCACCTGGTTGCGCTTCTTCGGCTCCCTGATGTCGTAGTCCTCCTGGGCCGGGTCGAAGCGGCAGAAGCTCTGGAACTCGCACCGCGGGCAGGGCGTGATCGTCCCCATCTTGTAAGGGCGCACGGAGATCACGCCGTCGATCACGGCGTCTGCGAGACGCTGCGTCTCTTCGGCGACCAGCGCGAGCAGTCGCTCGAGCTGGTGCGACTCGACGAGATCATTCCCCTCGCCCCGCGCCAGGCCACCGCCCTTGTTGACGGATGCCTGGAAGAGCCTGCTGCTGAACGAGCCGCTGCACTCCAGCGCGTCGCGGTCGATATGGGACAGGACGCCCGCATCGATGATCCCGCGCGGCTTCACGCGCAGGTCGAAGGCCGGGTCGGACGGATCCAGCCCGTCGTTCGGGTGACGCTTCGACTCGATGCCGCGCAGGAGCTTCACATAGAGCGCCGCCGCCGGGCGCGGGGGCGGGTCCGAGAGCTTTGCGCCGTGCTGCTGGATCACCAGCATGTAGAGCAGCAACTGGAGCGAAAGGCCGTAGCTCACCTCGTCGAGGCGCAGCGTGCGGTCGCTGAGCTTGTAATCGATGACGGCGGCGCACCCGCCCTCGGGAGAGTGATCGACGCGGTCGATCTGCCCGTGGAGGCGCACGCGGCGTCCCTTCGGCGTCGTCATCTCCAGCGGCGGAAGCATCGCGTCCGGCCCCTCCCCGAACTTCAGCTCCGATGCCAGCGGCTCGAAGTCGCCCCCGTTGATCACCGCCTGCTGGCCCGCCAGCACGCCCTGGAGGGTCAGCTCGATCCGCCGCAGCAGGTACTCGTTGCGCGCGTTGCTGAGCATGATCCGCCCGCGCAGCTCCTCGCCGATCTCGCGCGTCCACGTGCCGATGTGCTCCGGCGTGACGGCGGCGGGGTCCACGAAGCGCAGCTTCTCACGAATGCAGTGCCGGACGAGGCGCTCCAGCACGCCGTGGTAAACGGTGCCGAGATCGCGCGGGGTGACGGTGTCTCCCTCCTCCCGCGTGCGCAGCTGGAGGATGTGCGTCGCGTAGTGGCGAAACGGGCAGGCGGAGAAGCTCTCGAGCCGGCTGGCGCTGGTGTTCAGCGCCCCCTGGTCGAACAGGCGGGCGGCCGTCTCCGGGCGGAGTTGCGCCTCGTTGCGGTAAGAGAGCGCGCGCCACGAGAGCCGGCGGACGCGGCCGAGCGCGCTGTCAGGGTCGTCGTGGGTAGCCAGGAACTGGTACAGCCCCGCCGCTTTCTCCTGCATCCGTCCGGAGAGGTCCGTCTCCTGCCGGGCCCAGCGCATGAGTGCGGTCGCGAGCTGCCGCGGCGTGCCGATGCACTCGGGGGCGTCGGGGGATTCGCGCCCGAGCGACTGCGGCGAGAGGCGCAGGAGGGTACGCACATGCTCCCAGTACGGGGAGGGCGTGGCGGAGCGCCCCTCGCCGTCGGAGACGCTGCGCGTCAGCGTGAGCCGTTCGGAGGGCGTGGTGAAGGCGCGGTAGGCGAGAAAGCGCTCCCCGAGCTGGAGAGACTTGCCGTCCGGCTCCACGTCCACCTGCCGGTCGCGCAGCAGGCGCCGCTCCTCGTCGCTCAGCACCGTCGGATCGGCGTGCGAGCGCGGAAACGTGCCGTCGTTCAGCCCCAGCACCAGCGCCGCCCGGCAGCCGACGGTGCGCGTGCGCTCGACGTCGCCGATGACCACCTCGTCGGCGCGCGGCGGGATGATCGCAAGATCCAGGAGATCCAGCCCGTACTCGAGCGTCGCGACGAAGTCGGCGCCGCTCAGCGTCTCGGATCCGAGCAGCTCCACCGCCTGGTCGAACAGGCCGGTCAGCTCCTCCCACGCCTGCACATGCTCCGCCGCCTCCTCCAGCAGGCCCTCGCTGCCGGCCGCATCGATCTGCTCCTCGAGGAGATCGCGCACCTCGAACGAGTCCACGCACTTCCAGAGGGCCGAGAGGTGATCGCGCAGGGGACGCGCCTGCTTCAGCGCGTCCGTCAACGGGGCGATCCGCTCCGCCAGCCGGCGGCGGATGGCATCTACCCGGCCTGCATGCTCGTCGATCCGCCGCAGCGGCGCTTCGTCGTCCTCCTTCGCCGCCTCCCCGCCGTGGTAGGACCACGGCTCCTTGCTCGTCCAGGCGGCGCGACCGCGAATGCGGTGCTCAAGGACGTAGTTCTCCAGCGCGTCGGCCTCGTCCAGGTGCATGCCCGCCAGGCCGCACTTGCAGAGGTCCAGCACCGCGTCGTGCGGCCAGCCGTGCATCGCCACCCGCAGCAGCGACCGCACGAACCGCACGAGCGGATGATGCCCCGCCGGACGGCGACGGTCGATGAAGAAGCTTAACTCGTGCTCCGTGAAGCTCGCCTCCAGCAGCGGCTGCATCGCCGACAGGTCGCGGCAGAGCACCACGATCTCGCGAAGCCGCAGCCCCTGGTCGGTCCACTGCTTCACCTGCCGCGCCGCGGCATCCGCCTCGGCGCGCGGATCGGGCGCCTCCAGCAGCGTGACGGCGGAGGTGTCGGTGAGCGGTGCGATCGACGGCCGGGGCTTCGACCAGTCCTGCTCGATGCGCGACAGCGCTTCGCACCCGAAGCGGTAGGGGCGCGTCAGCTCGATCGGCGGCTGGTGAACGACGCCCGCCTCCTCCAGCTCCAGCCGGAGCTGCCGGTAGGTCGTCACCGTCTGGTGGAAGAGATGCGACTCGTCGTACACCCGCTCGATGTCGTGCGGGTCGAGCGTGAGGGCGATCTGCATCTCGCCGACAACGCCCGCCAGACGCGCCAGGAACTTGCGCTCGAAGGCGCTCATGCGATAGAAGCCGTCAACGAAGACATGCGCCTGCCGGAGCGCGCGGCACCCGTCCAGGTGCTGCATCACGTGCTCGAGCCGCCGCGTGGCGTCGAGACGGTCATCGCCCAGGGCGTCCCGGTAAGCGCCGCCGAGGAGCGCGATGTCGCGCGTCTTCTCGACCAGCGCCGCATACTCCGGTGCGGCGGCTTCGCCCAGGAGATCGGGCAGGGCCTCGAGGAGCTCGGCGCTGCTCCGGCCGGCCCGCTCGAACTCGCCGAATGTGCGATCCAGCTCCTGCACCAGCCCGACCTGCCGGGCGACGGGCCTGAAGTAGCCGAGCTGGTCGGCGTGTGCCCGCAGCAGGTGGCCCAGGAGCATCTGCCGGCCGGCGGGGGTGACCTGGGTCATCGCCTCGCCGCCGCACTCGGCGATGACGGCGTCGCCGAGGTTTTCGAAGCTGACGATGCGAAGTCGCGCGTACCCTTCGAGCCCGGCGCCGAGGGCATATTGACGTTCGTGGACGAAGGTCGCCTGCGCCGGCACGAGCAGGAAGACGGGCGGGCCCAGCGGGTCGGCGCGGAGCAGGCGCCGGAGCCGGTCCTGGATCATCCAGCTCTTGCCCGTACCGGCCCTTCCGAGAATGAACTGGACGCGTCCCGCCATCGACGAACCTACAATTTACCGAACTCGCTGTGCCTGGGCAAACTACGCACGACGCCGGGCGGGCGTTCGATCGCGACCCAACTGGAGCTGGCCGGAATGACCGAAGACGGCGGAATTTCGCTCCCTCCCTCACGACGGCTGCGCCGACTGCGCAGGAGCCAGGGCGTTCGGCGCCTGCTGCAGCGCGTGACGCTCTCTCCTGCCGATTTCATCGTGCCCGTCTTCGTCACCGACGGGCCGAAGCGCGAGGTGCCAAGCATGCCCGGCGTCTTTCAGCGCCCGGTGGAGGATGCGGCTGACTGGCTCGGGAAGCTCGCCGAGCGCGGCCTCGCGGCCTACCTCGTCTTCGGCGTCATCGAGCGCTCGCGGAAGGACGAGGTCGGTAGTGCCGCGCTCGATCCTGACAATGTCGTCTGCCGCCTCGTCCGCGAGACCAGGCGGCGCGGCAACCCGATGCTCGCGATCACCGATTTGTGCCTCTGCGAGTACACGAGCCACGGCCACTGCGGGCCGGTGGCGGGGGAGGGGGAGACGGTCACCGTGGACAACGACGCGACCCTGCCGCTGCTGGCACGGCAGGCTGTGAACCATGCCCGGGCCGGCGCCGACTGGATCGCCCCCTCCGGCTGCATGGACGGGATGGTCGCGGCGATCCGGGGCGGGCTCGATGCCGCCGGGTTCGTCGATACGGCGATCCTCAGCTACAGCGTCAAGTACGCCAGCGCGTTCTACGGCCCCTTCCGCGACGCAGCCGACAGCGCGCCGAGCTTCGGCGATCGCCGGAGCTACCAGATGGATCCCGCCCGCGGCGTCGAGGAGGCGATGGCGGAGGTGGAGCAGGACCTGGCCGAGGGGGCGGACCTCGTGATGGTCAAGCCCGCCGGCCCGTATCTCGACGTGATCCGCGCGGTGCGCGAGCGCGTGGACGTGCCGGTCGTCGCCTACCAGACCAGCGCCGAGTACGCCATGCACATCGCGGCGGAGCGGAACGGCTGGATCGACGGCGACCGCGTCATCCTCGAGTCGCTGACGGCGATCCGGCGCGCGGGAGCGGACCTTGTCATCACCTATCACGCCGACCGGCTGCCCGGGCTGCTGTCGGGGGGCGAGACCGGCTGACCTTCGAACAGGGCCGGCCCTTCCGGGTCGGGATAGGTCACCTCGAGCCCCTGTACGCGGGCGAACGGCGTCAGCTTGTGCTCGCTCGCCTTCGTCGGGCTCATGATGTCCAGCACACGCCAGCCGCGCACCAGCAGGGCGTCGGAGATCAGCCGGCGGTGACATCGCCAGGGCACCGCCTCCGAGCACATCGTCGCCGTCGGGCGTTGGAGCGCCTCTGCCATCAGCTCCGCCAGCGCCGCGCGGAACTCGGGGGTCTGCATGTAGTCGGCGTAGGCCTGGAACGATGCATGACGCCAGCCGGTGTTGATCGACGGCCCGGCCGACCGGCGCCGCCCGCCGAGGGTGATGAACGGCAGGTAGGCGATCCCGCGTCGGGGCAGCTCGACGGCGAGCGACTCATGGTGGAAGTGCGGGTGGCGTCGCGACTTGGGGATGGCCCGCACGTCGGCGACCGCCTCGACGTCATGGGCCTCCAGCAGTTCGACCAGTTCATCGAGCGACCGCGTGGAGTGGCCCACCGTGAACAGGGTCGGCCGATCGTCAGGCTGGTCCGGAGCGCCCGCCATCGGCTCAGCTTAGGGGTCGAGCGGCGATTGAACGGCCCGGCGGCGGGGCGTAAGGTTACCGCCTGTCCGAAATCGGGCTCTTCCCGGTTGATTTCGCGGCCTCCTGGCGGAATTGGCAGACGCGCTCGACTCAAAATCGAGTTCCGAAAGGAGTGAGGGTTCGAGTCCCTCGGAGGCCACTTGTTCGCGCCGGCGCCGGGGAGCGGGGCGCGGATGGCCAGGCCGCAGGTTATCGCCCCTCGCAGGTGGCGCACCGATCGAAAAGCGCGGCTATTCTTGCTGCTCAAGTCTTCCACCAATCTGCCGGCCTCAAGCCGCCCATGCGCTAGGAGATTCGATGGCCCGTGACGAGATCAAGCGTGGCAACTACCTGTTCACCAGCGAAAGCGTGAGCATGGGCCACCCCGACAAGGTTTCCGACCAGATCAGCGACGCGATTCTCGACGCGATCCTCCGCGAGGACAAGAACCCCGGCGACGCCCGCGTCGCGGTCGAGACGCTCGTGACCACCGGCCAGGTGATCGTCGCCGGCGAGGTGCGGACGGACGCCTACGTCGATGTGCAGGAGATCGCCCGCGAGACGATCCGGCAGATCGGCTACACGCATCACGACATCGGCTTCTCCTACGACTCCTGCGGAGTCCTCAACGCCATCCACTCCCAGAGCCCGGACATCGCCCAGGGCGTGGACAAGGCAAGCGACGTGCAGGGCGAGATGGGCGCCGGCGACCAGGGGCTCATGTTCGGATTCGCATGCCGCGAGACCGACACCCTCATGCCCCTGCCGATCCACCTCGCGCACCGCATCGTCGAGCGCCTCGCCGCCGTCCGCGAGAGCGGCGAGATCAAGTGGCTCCGCCCAGACTCCAAGAGCCAGGTGACCGTCGAGTACGACGGCGACGACAAGCCCGTTCGCGTCCGCACGATCGTCGTCTCCACGCAGCACGACACGAGCATCCTCGACTCCACCGGCCAGGCCATCACCGACGCCGCCAAGCGCGAGATCGTCGAGAAGGTCGTCAAGCCCGTCATCCCCGACGCCTACGCCGGCGACGACATCAAGTACCACATCAACCCGACCGGCAAGTTCGTCGTCGGCGGGCCGCACGGCGACACCGGGCTCACCGGGCGCAAGATCATCGTCGACACCTACGGCGGGCGCGGCCGGCACGGCGGCGGGGCGTTCAGCGGCAAGGATCCGAGCAAGGTCGACCGCTCCGCCGCGTACATGGCGCGCTACGTCGCCAAGAACGTCGTTGCCGCCGGTCTTGCCGACGAGTGCGAGGTGCAGCTTGCCTACGCGATCGGCGTGGCGGAGCCGGTGAGCATCCACGTCAACTGCAACGGCACGGCACACGTCGCGGAGGAGACGATTCAGACGCTCATCCGCGACACCTTCAAGCTCACGCCGCGCGGGCTGATCAGTGCCCTCGGGCTGATCAAACCGATCTACCGGCGCACCGCCGCCCACGGCCACTTCGGCCGCCAGCCCGATGCCGACGGCGGCTTCTCCTGGGAGAAGACCGACAAGGCCGAGGCCCTGAAGAAGGCGGCGGGCCTGTAAGCCGACGCGTTGAACCCCGAAGACACGAAGGCACGAAGTCCCGGCGAGGGCTTCGTGCCCTTCTGCTGAGTCGAGCGC
>JAEZED010000198.1 GCA_023417885.1 Planctomycetota bacterium | reverse complement strand
GGCCGGTTGACCTGACACAAGGAGTTGCTTCGATGAGCAAGTACGCATCGTTGTTCGGAGCGAGGTCGGCGGAGATGCTTCTCTCCCTGGCCGCCGCGGCGTTCCTGTTCGTGGTGCTCAGCGCCGGCCCGGCGGTTCCCGCCGTGGGCGGGCAAACGGGCGGCGGCGGGGGGGAGGATCCCCCGATGGAGCCGGCGTGCGGGGAGGAAGTTCCGCCGACGTGAGGCGGCGCGGCGCGTTTGTTAGAAGCACGGTCGTCTACTCGGGATAGGAGGCTTCGATCATCTGCGATACGCCACCGAACCGCAAGTGTTCGGCCGCACCAGGGCAGAAGCCGGTGCAGCCTCCAAACCAGCCTGGATGATATCGGTTAGGTAACTTCCGTGCGGAGTCTCGCGATGACGTGTTCTGGTGGGCGATGGCTGGCTGCGGCGGTGACCATCGCTGTTGTGTTGTTGGGAGGCATTGCGCTTGGCACGAACAGGGCCGATGACGTCTCGGCGTACGTTCGCAACATCGCGTGTCAGTACGGATGGGATTGTCGAGTCGTCAGGCTGGGAGGTCCTCGACCGGTCCGAGCGGTCTGCGTTCGTTGAAGACCCACGCTCGCTTTCACATGACACATTCGTAGCGCTCATACGGCATCGGGCGAACGTGAAAGCAACGGCACGAAGCCGATTTTCCTCAATCATCTATGACGAGCTGCGTCGATCCCGTTTCGAGATGCCTGTCGCGGATGGCGCGAGGCCGCCCGACGAGGAACTCCACTTCGTCAGGCGGCGCGATGGTTGGTATCGAGTTCATCAGCAGGCAGGCGGATTGCCTCCTAACGTGACGCTGGTTCCCAAACTGGATGGAAGCACAACGGCGACGCAGTTGCCGCCGTCGTTGATCCATGCGATCCTGAGGGAACAGCGAAACAGTGCGCGGTACGGTGAAGGAATACGTGTCACGCCTCGTGAACAGGAAATGAATGCCTTGCTCACTCAGGCGGCATTTGTCGGCGAAATGGAATCACAGCCGTTCTCTGATGGTGTCCTCTTCGGCCACATCGAAGGAACGCTACCGATACGAATTGATAGCCTGATCAAAAGTGCCGAAAGCACGTCCGTGACTCATACGACTGTCGGTGACATGGGGATTCCGGTTGGAAATGTCCAGGACCGGCTGGCGATTCTTACCGCTGATGGGGCGTTCGGCCGAGTGCAGGTGGCGTTGCTTGAGTCCCATGACTGCCTGCCGGTTATATACCGCGTTCACAAGACATCGGATGATCCCGTGGGCACTTCCCGGCTTGGCGATTTCACGTTGAACCGTGCCAACGTCGAGAAGGATGGACCGCCAGTGCATGCGATCAGCTACACGTGCGGCCTCTTGGTGGAGGAGGTGCAGCGCGTGAATGATCGATGGTATCCGGTGAAAGTCCGCCGCGTGGACAGCACCGCCTATGGAAACGGCGCCTCCATCGAGACGACGTCGCTCCTGACCCGCACGACGATCGAGCCACTTCATGAACTCCCCCGCGATGTCTTCGCGCTGGATTTCCCTGAGGGGACGCCTGTATACCGCGCCGCCGGCGGTCCCGGCCTCCCCGAGGAATGGCGGGATGGGGCGGTGCGACTGGCGCTCGACCCCGAAGCCGTGGCCGCCGTGGACAAGGCGGTCACCGATGTCCAGGCCCTGCCCCGTTCCGACGGGCGCTGGCAGGTGCTCTGGCCGCTGGGCTTCCTCCTGCTGCTCATGTCCGTCCCCGTCGCCATCATCATCTACGGGAGGTGGCATGCGCGCTAGCCGCCCCCGGAACCTGCTGACCGTTCTCCGCCGCGCGCCGGTGCTGGCGCTGGCGATGCTCGCGTTGTGCGCAAGCCCCCTCTCGGCGCAGCCGGACGAATCCGTGGAGCCGCCCGCCACGCGACCCGCCACCGCGCCGGCCACGCAGCCGTCGCACGACCACGCACAGGATCCACCGGGCGATCGGCCCGGCTTCGGGAACGACCAGTACTGCGGCCTCTGGTCCCTCTACGCCGCCGGGCGGCTTCACGGCCTTACCCTCTCCTTCGAAAGCCTGCTCGACCCGAACTGGGTGGATGGCACCGGCAGCTCCCTGGCGCAGCTCCAGGAGCTTGCGGCCCGCTCCGGGCTCCAGGGCGATCCGTTCGGCGGCTGGACCAAGTGGGACCTCTCCGCCTGTCCTCATCCGGTCATCCTCCACGTCAACAGCGACCCCGCGCAGGAGCGCTACCAGCACTGGGTGCTCTGGACGGGCATTGACGGAGACGACGCGCTGATCGTCAACGGCCCCTCGGGCATCAGCCGCGTGCCGATGAAGGAGCTGAGCCTGGTCTGGGACGGCCGCGGCATGGTCGTCCGGCCCGTCGAAAGCCGCGCCTTCATGGCCTGGCCGCGCTGGTGGCTGCTGGCTGGCGTGGCCCTGACGGCGGGCTTCGGAGGGTGGCTCGTGCCGCGGTTGCGGGGTTCGCGCGCGCCGCGTCCCGGGTTGCTGCGGGCGGGGATGCGCGTGGGCGTGCAGATCTGCGCGATCGTCGCCGCCGCGGGGATGGTGACGGCGGGCCAGGCGGTGCTGGCGGGGGAGGGATTGTTGGTGAACCGCCCGGTGACGGATCGCGTGGCCGAGGCGCACCTGGTCGATTTCCTCCCGAAGATCGGCCTGGAGGAGATGCGCCGCCTCGCGTCGGATCCGGACGTGATCATCGTCGATGCGCGCCTGCCACAGGACTACGAGGCGGGGCATATCGAGGGGTCGTTCAACGTGCCGGTCGGTTCGCTGGACGCCGGTACGCTAGCGGCCCTGGAGCAGCGTGGGAGGGACAAGCGCGTCGTCATCTACTGCCAGTCGCGCTGGTGCGAGTATGATGAGTTCACGGCGCGGTCGCTGATCGCCGCCGGCTTCACCGACATCACCCTCTTTCCCGGCGGATGGCGCGACTGGAAGGGGGCGGAATGAGTGGGGAGGCGATCGATCTCGCGCCGGCGCCCGAGGCGCCCGCCGATCGGGGGGATGATGCCGCGGCGGGTGCGTCGCTCTGGTCGCGCCCCGCGCTCGTGCGGATCGTCGTGCGTGTCTGCCGGCTGGTGGTGGGGGGCATCTTCCTGCTCGCGGGATACACCAAGATCATGGCGCCGCTGGCATTCGTGCATGCGGTGTATGACTACGAACTGCTCGGCCCGCGCGCCGGCCTGGTGCTGGCGGCCGGCTTGCCGTGGATCGAGATCTTCGTCGGCCTGCTGCTGGTGTTCGGGCTGATGCTGCCGGGCGCCTCGGCGCTGGCGACGGCCTTCCTGGCGATGTTCGTGGGAGCACAGGGGTGGGCGCTCTGGCGCGACCTCGCGATCGACTGTGGGTGCTTTGGCTTCGGCGCCGAGCCGGTCAGCACGGCGACGCTGCTGCGGACATCCATCCTGCTCGTCATGGCGAGCGTGGTGCTGTGGGCCTCGCTGCGCGGGGATGCAACGGTCGCCTGATCCGCTATCCTGCGCGGCATGTCGATGCGTCGCGTGCTGCCGTTGCTGCTGCTGGTGATCCTGCTCCTGCCTTCCCGGCCCGCGATAGGACAGGCGGCGGCGCCTTCCCCGGCGACACCGCACGTCAAGCTCGGCATCGACACCCTTCGCGAGATGGATTATGCCCCGCTGCTGGGGAAGCGCGTCGGGCTCGTGGCCAATCCGGCGAGCGTGGACGGACGGCTGCGCTCGACGGTCGACATCCTGCACGAAGCGGCGCAGGTGAACCTGGTCGCCCTCTACGGCCCGGAGCACGGGGTGTACGGCGATGAGCATGCCGGCGACAAGGTGGAGGATCGGACGGACCCGAAGACGGGCCTGCCCGTCTTCAGTCTCTACGGCGCCACGCGCAAGCCCACGCCGGAGATGCTGGCGAACATCGACGTGCTCGTCTTCGACCTCCAGGACATCGGCTCGCGCTCCTACACCTACATCAGCACGATGGAGCTTTGCCTCGAGGCGTGCGCCGAGCAGGGGAAGGCGTTCATGGTGCTCGATCGTCCCAACCCGCTGGGCGGAGAGCGCGTCGAGGGGCCGATGCTCGAGTCGGACTTCGAGTCGTTCATCGGCGCGCTGCCGGTGCCCTACGTGCATGGCATGACGATGGGGGAGCTGGCGCTCATGCTGCGCGAGAAGCAGTACCCGCAGTTTCGACAGCTCCAGGTCGTCCCCATGCAGGGGTGGCGGCGCGCAATGGTGTGGGAGGACACCGGCCTCACCTGGGTGCCGACGAGCCCGCACATCCCGCACGCCTCCAGCACCTGGGCCTACGCCGCGACGGGCATCAGTGGCGAGCTCATGGCCTACAGCAACGGCGTGGGGTACACGCTGCCCTTCCAGATCGTCGGCTCACCCACCACCGATGGAGAAGCGCTCGCCGCGAAGCTGCGCGCGCACTGGCCGGAGGGGAGCGGCGTGGTCTTCCGGCCGATCCGCTTCAAGCCGTTCTACGCGACCTTCGCGGGCGAGACATGCCAGGGCGTGCAGATCCAGGCGGACCCGCGCACCGCGCCGAGCCTTGTGGAGATCAACTTCCGCCTGCTGGAGGCGGTGGGGGGGCCGGCGGTGATCGCGAATGCGACGGAGGCGCGGCACGCCATGTTCGACAAGGCCAGCGGCACGGACGCCGCGCGCAAGGCGCGGGCGTCCGGCGAAGATCTGGGTCCGCTGCTGGAGCAATGGCGTGCGGAATGCGAGCGGTTCAGGCAGGAGCGGGCGAAGTGGTTGATTTATGGGGAGAAGTGAGGAGTGAGGAGTGAGGAGTGAGAAATGAGAAGCGGGCCGGAGATCGCGAAGGCGCATTTCCACACACATTCCTTCGCGCCCTCTTCGCGTCTTTGCGCCTTCGCGATCTCCGGCCTCTGACCGCGATACGATTCGGCCATGTTCGACCGATCCCTCATCGACACCTACGCCGCCGGCGGGGAGAAGCTGCGCGAGGCGGTGCGCGGGCTTTCGCCGGAGCAGCTCGGGGCCTTCCCCGTTCCGGGGACGTGGTCCATTCAGCAGATCGTCGTGCACCTCCAGGACAGCGACGCCGTCGCGGTCGAGCGCATGAAGCGCATCGCCGCCATGGACAACCCGCTCATGCTCGGCTACGACGAGAACGCCTTCGTGCAGCGCCTCTTCCCGGAGCACCAGCCGGTCGGGGAGACGATCGACCTCTTCGACCTCAACCGCCGGCTCTGGGCGATCACGATGCGGCATCTTCTCGACGAGGCGTTCCTTCGGACGGGCGTGCACAGCGAGCGCGGGAAGGTCTCGCTCCGCGAGCTGCTGGAGGATTACATCCGCCACCTCGACCACCACCTCGGCTTCATCCACCGCAAGCGCGAGATGCTGCTGTCATGAGGCGGCTCTTATATGAATCATGATTGGATCTCGCGCGCCGGCTCTGGAC
>JAEZED010000185.1 GCA_023417885.1 Planctomycetota bacterium | reverse complement strand
TCCCGTCGCCGGGGGGCCTTGCCCTCCGGTCAGCCCGCCAGGAGGCAACTCCGCCCTCAGGGCTTGGTCGTGGGCGTCGTCTTCGCCGAATCAGCCGGCTTGGCCGCGCTGTCGGACTTCGACGACGAGTCGGTGGACGAAGCAGCCTTGTCGCCTCCACCTTCGCTCTTGGACGCCGCGGTCGCGGACGAGTTGCCCTTCGCGTAGTCGGTGATGTACCAGCCGGATCCCTTGAACTGGATGGCCGGCGACGACAACAGCTTGCGCACCGCCCCGCCGCACTTGGGACAGACGGTGATCGGTGCGTCGGAGAACTTCTGGATCACCTCGAAGCGGTGACCGCAGCTGTTGCATTCGTACTCGTAGAGTGGCATCGCGGTTTGTCGTTGGTTTCAGGACAGCACGACGCCGTCATTGGCGTCGGCCAGCATCAACTGCCGCAGCACGCCGAACGGCAGGAGGCCTTGCCCGAGGAACTCGTCGTGGAACCGGCGCAGGTCGAACCCGGCGCCCTGGTGCCCCTCGACATCGCGCCGCAGCTTGAGCAGCATCTGCTTGCCGAGCGCGTAGATCACATAGCCGGCGTCGAAGGTTCCCCGTTCCGCCTCGCGGCGGGCGCTGCCCTCCTCCAGCATCGCCTCTTCCCGGAAGATGCGGACGCCCTGCTCCACCGAGAGGTCTTCGGCGTGCAGCCGCAGGCCGACAACCACGCGGCACAGGCGCACGAGGCTCTCGGCCAGCTGCCCGAGTTCGACAACGGGATCGTTGCCGGCGAAACCCTGCTCCACCACCAGGTGCTCGGCGTAGTGCGCCCAGCCCTCGAGCACCGAGACCGGGGCGAGCACCGTCGCCTTGCGCCACTGCGAGGTGACCTTGCGGAGATGCTCGAAGTGCAGGAAGTGCCCCGGTAGCGCTTCGTGCATGGAGATGGACCAGAGCACGGCATCGTTCATGTCGCGCAGGTGCTCCTGCTGGCGCTCCTGCGGCCACGTCGGGTCGACGTCGGTGATGTAGTACACCGAGCGCTGCGGACGCACTTCCAACGGCCCCGGCGCCCAGAGGCTGGCAAACGTCCAGCGATAGAACGGCGGCGTCGGCGCGATGACGAGCGAATCGGCATCGGGCACCGTCACGATTCCCGAATCGCGCAGGAACGTGTAGAGCGCCGCACACTGCTCCCGCACTCGGGTCACGAGCCCGCCGGGCTCGCCGTGTGACGCCTTGACCGACGCCCATACCTGATCGGCTGGCCCCTTCCCCACCCTGGCCGCAACGGCGGCGAACCGTTCGCGCGTCGCCGCCAGCTCGCGATCGGCAATGCGAAGCAGCGCTTCCGTGTCGAGCGTGATGCCGTCGCCGAGCTTCAGCTTCTGCTCGATCCGCTCCTTGCCGAGGCGGAACGTCGCCTTGGCGCGCGGGGCCTGCTCCTCCTCCAGGTCGCGCACGTACTGTTCGATCGACGTGCGGGCGAGCGTCGCGGCATCGTCGAGGTCGGCCAGCAGCGAGAGATCGTCCACTTCGCGGAGCGCGCGCGGGAGATCGCGATTCAGGAAGCTGACGACGCCGCGAAGCGTCTCGGCAGCCGTCTTGATGAAGATGCCGGCAGGCTCGCGCACGTTGGTGCGGGCGGCATCGAGCACTCCGGTCACCTGGCGCAGCTTCGAGAGCAGGCGCCTCGCCCGCTCGGCGGCCGGGGCGTAGTTGAAGATCGCCTGGGCCGCGAGGCTGGTGGCGATCGTGTCGGCATAAAGCTGGGGGTCGCGCTCCCAGGTGCGGATGACCTCGAGCTCGTGCAGGCGCGACTGCGCGTTCGCGGTCAGGGCCACGTGGTCGGCCCGCTCCGCCGGCGCCAGCGCGTCCACCGACATCGACGCAAGGCGGCGCGCGAAACCGTTCAGATCGCGAATCTGCCGGTCGATCGCGGCGCGACTGAAGTCCTCGAGCAGATCGTCGTGGACGTGCACGCCGTCGAAAGTGGCCGCAGTCGGTTGCACCTCGTGGCGCCACGCCAGGTAGTCAGCCGCAAAGTGCGGAAGGGTCTCAGCAGATCGCATGCGCTCGCACGGATAAGGATGTGGCCGAACGGGCCGGTGTGGCCCAATCTCCCAATGTACAATACCTGCCGTGATCCCCCGGCCGGCGCCCGGACGTTTGTACGTCGTGGCGACCCCCATCGGCAACCTGGAGGACATCACGCTGCGGGCGCTCCGGGTGTTGCGAGAGGTCCGCGTGATCGCGGCCGAGGATACCCGGCGAACGGGCAAGCTCCTCTCCCATTCGGGTATCGACACCCCGATGGTCAGCCTCCATGCCCATAACGAGGCGGCCCGTCTTCCAGGTCTGCTCGACCGCCTGCGCGCCGGCGAGTCGATCGCCCTCGTCACCGACGCAGGGACGCCGCTGCTGTCCGACCCCGGCGATCAATTGATCCGCGCCGCGCTGGCCGAAAGCATCCCCGTCGAACCAGTCCCGGGAGCCAGCGCCGTTCTGGCGGCCCTGGCAATGAGCGGCATCCCATCGAGCCGGTTCACTTTTTTAGGGTTTCCGCCTGTAAAGCAGGGACCGCGCCGCCGGTGGTGCGAGGAGGTCGCAGCCTATCGTCACCCCGTCGTGTTCTTCGAAGCGCCACAC
>JAEZED010000159.1 GCA_023417885.1 Planctomycetota bacterium | reverse complement strand
CCTCCGAATTGCGCGGCCACCTGGAGCGGATCCAGCAGCAGGTGGACGCGATGAAGCTGGATCCGCTCACGATCGAGCTCAAGCCCCTCATGGACCTGCGGGCCATGCAGGGGATCAGCGACCGCACGCGGCAGATGCTCGAGGCGCAGATCGAGCGCTACCGCAAGCTGGCCGCCGAGCGCGACCGCCTCCAGCAGGACGCCGACGACCGGCAGTCCGCCCAGCAGATCGTCGAGCGCAACCAGACGATGGCCGAGCGTGCCGCCAAGGAGGTGGAGCTGGCCCGGTACCTCGCCAAGGCCGGGAAGCTCAGCCCCGAACAGTTCGTCCGCGAGCTGGAGCGGATCCGCAGCGAGTTGGACACGTCCGACGCCGGGCCCTCCAACCGTGCCCCGACCCTCATGGAGGCGACGACGCAGAACATCGCACGCGCGATGGATCAGCTCCGCCAAGTGCAGGAGGGCGGCACGGGCACGGTCGACGAGAAGCAGCTCGCCGTCGAGAAGCAGATCCGCGAGGAGCTCAAGGCGATCCGGAAGGCGGTGAGCAAGCCTGACGCGCCGGTGCCCACCGTCACCATCTGAAAACCGGGGAGATCCCATGACCGACATCAACCGCCGAATCGGCCGGCTCCAGGCGCGCCGCCGCGAGCTGGAGATCCGCCAGGAGCTGGCCACGCCGCACAGCCGGCTCGCCCGCCGGGTGGCCGCGCAGATCGCCGCGGCGGACAGGGCGATCGCGATCGCGTTCGAACAAGCGGACCGGCTGGCCGCGAATGGAGAGAAGAGGGCCGGCGCCGCCGGCCGTGCATCGACGACTCAACGGAGTGAGCACCATGTGGCAGGAAATCAAACGGATGAACGAGGAGCGCGGGCAGAAGCTCCAGGAGCTGAAGGCGCTGGTCAAAAAGGCAAAGGACGAAAAGCGGTCCCTCACCGCCGAAGAGGACGCAAGCTTCAAGGCGCTCAACAAGGAGATCGAGGGGCTGGCTGACCAAGTAGGCCGCCTCAAGCAGGTCTACGACGAGGAGCGGCGGCTGGGTGACGCGATGAACGAACCGGCCTCGGACGGATCCCGTCCCGGCCGCGGCCGGCTGCTGGAGGAGGGCGGCGTTGCCGAGGTGCGGATGATCCCCCAGGGCGAGGCGCGGCTTCTCTCGCCGAAGCAGCGACTGTCCTCCTTCCACAGGGAGGGCGACCCGCTCAAGCCCGAGGAGCGCAAGCAGCTCGACCTGGGCCGCTACATGCGCGGCCTGCTCGTCGGCAAATGGGATGGCGCCGAGCTGGAGCGCCGCGTCATGAACACCGCCGTCCTGGCGGAGGGCGGGTACGCGGTTCCGGAGACGCTCTCGCGACAGATCATCGACGTGGCCCGCAACAAGTCCGTTCTGGTGAACGCTGGGGCGCTCACGGCGGACATGCCCACGAAGAAGGTCACCCACGCACGCATCACCGGCGACGTCACGCCGGCGGCTCGCCTGGAGAACGCCGCCTTCCCCTTCTCGGACATGACGCTCGAGGCGGTCGAGCTGGACGCCAAGAGCTTCGGCGTCATCCTCCCGGTGTCGATCGAGCTCCTCGAGGACGCGAGCGACCTGACCGACCTGATGCTCAACGCGTTGGGCCAGGCGATGGCGGTCGGCATCGACGCCGCCTGCATCCTGGGCGACGGTGTTGCTCCGAACATCCTGGGCCTGGTCAACACGACAGGCATCCAGACGATCGCCACGGTTGGGCAGCTCGCGAGCTACGCGCCCTTCAGCCAGGCGGTTCAGAAAGTGGCGGAGCAGAACGGGCAGGCGGGAAGCGTCGTCATGGCGCCGCGCACCTTCGGCGAGCTGGACCGCCTCGAGGACACCAGCGGCCAGCCGCTCGAGCCGCCGAAGAGCTGGATGGCGCTCAAGCAGCTCGTGAGCAACCAGATCCCGATCAACCAGGGCGCGGGCGAGAATGAGAGCCTGGCGATCGTGGGCGACTTCAGCCAGGCGATCATCGGTGTCAGGGGAGGCCTCAGGATCGAAGCGAGCCGCCTCGGCGCCGCGGAGGCCGATGGAGGTTCCTCGCCCTTCACGCACGGCCAGGTGTGGATCCGCGCCTACTGGCGCGGCGACTTCATGCTCCGCCGGCCGAAGCACTTCTGCGTCCTCGAGGGGATCACGCCGGCCGCCTGAACCGGGGCGGTTTTCCACGGTGCCACATGGCGGCAGGGTTTGTCCGTTCCCTGACCGCATGGAGACAGGCCCCCGGGCACGGGGCCTGTCTTTTCGTTTCTACCGTTTTGTGACTGTCTTGCGTTGTCAGCTTGTGCGCCCCGGAACCGGGGGCTATGTTCGCTTCACGCCAGCCCCAGGCCGAAAGCGGCAGGCGAGCGGTACGGCTTTCGTAAAGCGGGGGTTGTGGGTTCAAATCCCACTTCCGGCTCCTTCAGAACATCTTCTGCAGCAACCAAAAACGTCCGGCCTCCACGATGGAGAGCCGGGCGTTGCTACGACGCAAAGCTGTGCTCCGCATCAGATCGGCGCCGGGGCCCAGTCCGCCAGCACCTCGTCCAGCAGATCGATGTGCCGCTCCGTCGAGGGGATCAACTCCTCCCAGAGCAGCCCCTGATCCGAGCCCGTCTCGTCATCCACCGCCTGGCGATACTCCGAGAGCGCACGCTCCTCCTGCTCCTTCAGCCGGCTCACCAGGGAGAGGGCATCCGCCTGCGGTTCGTAACGCTCCGGCGGTTCGATACCCTCGGCTCCCAGGCTCGAGAGGTGTCGACTGTGGCTGCGCAGGATCTGGCGCAGCGGGCGGATTCGGTCGGAATGGTCGGCCTCTTCGTCCGCCTCCTCCATCTCCAGTGCCTCCAGCGCATGCTCGCAGCCCGCCATCGACTCGGCCTCGATCTGGGCGTACTGCTTGTTCCGGCCGACCGGTATGGGAAGCAATGCGGCGCTGCCGCCGGAATGGTGTCTCTGCAAAACGGTCACGATCACTCGACTCCCGCGGCGATTCAAAGCCGCTCGATGTTCCTTCGCCCCCGGGCGAACGTGCCCTGAAGACGCTGATCAGTTCTTCCCGAGATGTATTGCAACGGTCGTGCCACTGGTGGTCCGATCCAAACGAAAAGCACCCGGCGCGGGCCGGGTGCCTTGTTCGTAAGCATCAAAGGGAGCTTTACTTCCGGGCGCCCAGGACGCTGTCCTTGGCCTGCTTGCTCAGTCGGAACTTGAGCTTCTTGCTCGCCGGCTTCTTGACCGCCTCACCCGTCTGGGGGTTGCGGTACGTGCGCGGGCCCTGCTTGGCGACGATGAGCTTGCCAAGGCCGGGAAGCGGGAACCCCTTCTCGTTCTTCTTCGCCTGCGTGTAGGCGAGGTTGGACAGCTCGTCGAAGAAGAGGGCGGCCTGCTTCTTCGGGATCCCCACCTTCTCGGCCATGTAGGTGTTGATCTCGCTCTTGGTCATCGCCTTGCTGTTCGTGGCAGTCTTTGCCATTGCTGGTTCTCCTGATCGAAGCGATCTATGGGTGGAGCCTTGTTTCGTCTTCGGCCCGGCGCCACCGTTGAAGCGCTCCGTCGGCCGCCCGCGACCCGCATCTCCCTGGGTTTCGGATCGCGTGGCCGGAAATCTATCGGAAAAACCGACGGTTTCAATGTATTCGATCCTGAATCGCCAGAAAAATTGCGGCTTTCCCGATCGCCCCCTCCCCGCGCGCTCCCGGGGATACGGCTTGCAACCCGGCCCCGGCCGGGGGATGATTCGCACGCGGCCGCAGCGCGCGGCCCAGTCGTACCCCCCCCGTCCGGCGTCGCCGGGCGCTTCAACCTCACGTTGCCGAGGCGAACCATGATCCGCAAGCTTTCCCGCGCCGCGATGCTGGCGCTGCCCGCCCTTGCGATGCTCGCGACCACCCGCGCCGCCTTGGCGCAGGGCGATCCCGAGGTCATCCAGCGCATCATTGACGAGGGCAAGAACAACAGCAAAGTCTGGGTTTACGAGCAATTCCTCGCCGAGGAGATCGGCACCCGGCTCACCGGCTCGGAACGCCTGGAGCGGGCCAACAACTGGACGAAGGAGATGTTCGAGTCGATGGGCGCCAGCAACGCCCACCTCCAGAAGTGGGGGGAGATCCCCGTTCGCTTCGACCGCGGGCCCTCGTACTGCAAGGTCGTCAGCCCCATCGAGCGCGACATCACCTTCACCACCCGCTCCTGGACCGCCGGCACCGACGGGCCCGTCCGCGGGAAGGTCGTCCGCCAGCCCGAGACCGTCGAGGAACTCGAGGCCATGCGCGACGAGCTGAAGGGCGCCTGGGTGCTGGCCAAGCCCCCGCAGCCGCGCGGCCGGCAGGCCGCCCGCGCCAATAACCAGCAGGGGCGCGAGCTCATGCAGAGCGACGACCTGATTCCCGCCCTCTACGAGGCGGGCATCGCCGGCCGGCTCTCCCCCAGCGTCAATGAACTCGTCCGCACCGGCGCGCAGCGGGGCTGGCGCGAGATGGATCCGAACGACCTGCCCACGGACGTCGAGATCATCATCACCCGCACCGACTACGACGTGCTCAACAGCCGCCTGGCCGACGGCGAGCCGCTGGAGATCGAGGCGAGCCTCGACCACAAGTTCACCCCCGGCCCCATTCCCGTCTACAACACGATCGCCGAGATTCCCGGGACCGAGTTCCCCGAGCAGGTCGTCATCGTCTCGGCCCACCTCGACTCCTGGGACGGCCCCGGCTCCCAGGGCGCGCAGGACAACGGCACCGGCTCCAGCGTCACCCTGGAGACCGCTCGCATCCTTCTCGCCGCCGGCGTCAAGCCGCGCCGAACCATCCGCTTCTGCCTCTGGACCGGCGAGGAGCAGGGACTCCTCGGCTCGCGCGAGTATGTGAACATGCTCAGCGAAGAGGAGCGGGCCAACATCTCCGCCGCCTTCGTCGATGACGGCGGAACCAACTACCAGGGCGCGCTCGTCGCCGTCGAGGACATGAAGGAGATGCTCGAGACCGCCATCGCCCCGGTGAACCAGGCGTTCCCCACGATGCCGGTGGAGGTGGTCGTCGTCGAGCAGATGCCGCGCGGCGGGGCGAGCGACCACGCCAGCTTCAACCGTGCCGGCATCCCCGGCTTCTTCTGGCGCGAGGACGGCATCGGCGGGCGCGAAGGAAAGGACTACCGCTTCATCCACCACACCCAGCACGACACCACGCGCTACGTCGTGCCGGAATACCTCGTGCAGTCGGCCACCTGCAGCGCCATCACGGCCTACAACCTGGCGATGGCCGACGACCTGCTCCCGCGCGCCCCGGAGCCGACGACGCAGCCCAGCGAACAGGAGCGTCGCCCGATGGGGCCGTTCACCGCGGTCGCCGGCCCGCTGACCGGCACGTGGACGGCGTCGGTCGTGCGTGACGGGCAGGTGTCGGAGAACGCCTTCAGCTTCACGTTGGAGCACTCCGAGCAGGGCCGGATGCGCGGCCAGATGTTCTCCCGCTACGGCGAGGGCCGCCTCCGCCGCGTGCAGTTCGACGAGGAGAGCGGCGAGGTGAGCTTCATCTTCGCCACCGAAACGGGCAGCAACATCGAGTACAAGGCCACCGTGAAGGGTGAGGAGATGACCGGCACGCTCGGCAGCGAGGCGGCCGGCTTCAGCATGGACTTCAGTGCCAAGCGCACCTCGAAGGAAGTGCAGGAGGAAGCCCCCGCCGACGCCGCCGCCGCCCGCGGCTGACCACCACCCGCGGCGCCAATCACGCGAGCACACCCTGGGCCGCCGGTCTTCAGACC
>JAEZED010000128.1 GCA_023417885.1 Planctomycetota bacterium | reverse complement strand
CTGTGGTGCTGTGCGCCTGGAGGCGCGTCGCCTCGAGGCGGGCGGTTTCCAGGTTGCCGCGGGCCACCGCGTCGTGGAGCAACATCGCCTGATAGAAGTGGGCGCGCATGAGGGCGGCGCGCAACGGGTTGGCGCGCTCCGGTGGCTGCGGCCTGACTTGTGCCAGGGTGACTGCCGACGACAGGATCAGCGCGGGCAACACGACCAGCGAATGGACGCGTCGGCCTGACAGCATGCGATGCATGGGAGCCTCCGTCGGGTCGCGGTGCACGGCATGTGCCACGGCAGCAGTCCGCCGCCGCGGCACCAACAAACGCGCCGTATCGTACGCGCTGCCCGAAAGGCCGTGCGGCCGTGGTCCTCGTTCCCAGCGAGCGGCTCGGTCATCGCCGGCTGCTGCCCCTCCCCGCCGGTATGGGTTGGTCCGCCACGTCGTACCCCGGGAAATTTCACGCATGTGTGAGGGATTGCCCGCAGGGGATTCCCGTACCCCGGTCCGCTACCAGGCGTTCCGCCTGGATCGACTGCAGGTACTTCACGATGTGGTTCCTGCTCGCAATGCATGAGGTCCACCTGCGGAGCCTGCAGCAGGTCCTGGAACGGTTCGCGCCCTACGACGGACGCTTCGAGTTGCGGCATCCCGGTGTTCGCGCTGCGCTGGTCCAGACCGAGTCACGAACCGGTTCATGTCACCCAGCGGCCCGCACTGTGCGTGGTGGCCCAGGGTGGCAGATCCGCGATCAATCGCCGAACGCCGAGCCGGCCGCAGCGAACCCGCGATAAGAGGACGTCGCGGCCGGCGTCCTGCGGGCGGCCTACTCCTGCAACTGGTGACCCGGGCGCACGCTGCTGAACGTGAGCGCGAGCAGCTTCCAGTCGTTCCCGACCTTGAGGAACGCCTCGGTCACGGTGAACTCGTTCTTCACCTCCGTACCACCCAGAACCGCGGTCAGCGTTATGCGACTCCACACCAGCGCCGTGTCGCCCGTCACCGCCGCGGCCACGTCGTGCACGTCCGCCTGCTTGTACCAGATGCTGCCGGTCCGGATGATCTCCAGCTCACGGTCCTTCTTCCAGGTACCGCCCATGTGCACGAAGCGGGCGGTCTCGTGGAACAGGGGCTCGAGCTCGTCCACGGCCTTGTCAGCCATCCACTGCCATTTGCCCTTCGACAACTGGATGACGGCGTCTTCCGCTTGCGGCGCCTGAGCGGCGGCGTTGTTGACGAACGTCAGGACGAGGGCGAGTCCCAGCAGTGAACGCTTGAAGTCCATCGTGCACACCTCTCGGAAGGTTCAGGCAATCTCCAGCATCTCTGGCGCGTTGAAGCCTATCGCCGTCCAGGACGCGTTCCTTGCCTATTCCTCTGGAAGGGCGCAGCGACGAGGCGGGAGGAACGTCCACCCACGTGGCGGGTTCAGGTACAGGACAGGTACAGCACAATGGGCTGCCTCCCGCTTGAGCCGAACGCCATCGGATGCTCGGCCCTTACCGACCTCGCCCTGCCCGGTCAGGCGGGCCTTCTCACGCGCACCTTGGTGGGCGTCGCTGTGACCAGGCAGCCGGACCAGATGTCGACCGCCTCGGTCTGGAACAGACGGCAACCCTGACCTGCAAGGCGGTGCGGCTCGGCTGCGGAAGCCGAACCAGCAGCAGGCCGTGGTGAGTCCCTGGGCACGTACTTGCGGGCGTCGGAGAAGTCGAGGTCCTGGGTCACCAGGAATGGGTGCTCGGCCTGCGCCGCTCGCCAGACGACGTCGTCGTCCTGCCCAGCCAGGCCCTCGGCCGGCACGGTGTCGACCTCGTGCCCGAGGGCGGCAAGGAGCGGCACCAATGCCGCCGGCAGATTCTCGTCAAGCTTGATCCTCACCGGACATGGGTCACGCCGACGGGCAGATCCTCTTGCGCCGAGGCAGCGGCGAATGCGATCGCGGCGCGGACGTCTTCCTCGGTCAGCGTCGGGAAATCCTCGAGAATCTCGGCGGTACTCGCGCCCTCCGCAAGACTCGCCAAGACGGTCCGAAGCGTCACTCTCGTGCCCTTCATGACGGCTTCGCCGCCAGCGACAGTGGGGCGGCGCTCTATGCGCTCCTCGTAGTTCATGACGAAGCCTCAACTGGTCGTTCTACCACCCAGCAACCGGAACCGAGCCTCCGCGCTCGCTCCAACCTTGGAGATCTTCTCGCGAATGTGACCGAGGTAGAGCCGCTGGCCTTCACAGCGCTCGCGCGCCAGCAGTGATCCGCTCGCGGAGAGCAGGGGCAAGGCCCTGCTCCGTCAGAACATCGACGGGACGATGCAGGAGCGCTTCAAGGGCCTGCTCGACCGCGACCACGTCCAGCAGCCATATCGACCAGGAGATCGATGTCGCTCTCCGGCCGGTCATGCCCCGAGCCACCGAACCGAACAGCCGCACGTTGCGGGCGCCATGTCGGTCAGCCGCAACCAGGATCGCGTGCCGGTGCTGTTCGGCGTTTGGTGTCATCTCTGCGTCCTCTACTTGCGATCGGCTGCGCCTGTATTCTAGCGTGCCGGAGCGACACGCCTCCGCGGCTAGCCCGACCAAGGGTCTTCCGCCTTTCGGCTGCCCGCACCGCTCGCCTTGGGCGTCCAATTCGGTGTCCAAGGCTCACGAGGTCACATGTCAGCCCGCAGCGTGATCGTCGTTGTGTTGCTCTCGGGATTCGAAGCACTCCATGCACAGCCTGAGACAACGGGCGCCGTGGGGCGTCATCTCGGACAGGCGGACACCATCACCTTCCGGCTGACTGACGGCGTGGTCGAGGCGATCGACCTCCACGTGGATGGTGCGGAGTACACAGTGCCACTCGCGTGTGCAGAGGGCCTTCGAGACGTTCATTTCGATACCGCAACGCTGGGGGCGCATGAGAGGGACGCCGCGGTGGGTGAAGGCACGTTCACCCTCTTCTTCGACATGGGCCGCGAGACCGAACGGAGCTTTGGCAAACTCCCCCGCGTTCAGGTGAGCTTCTTCCGCCACCGTCTGACCGACATGCTGGTCACCACGATGACCGGTACGCAGTCCGCCTTCTCGGCGAAACTCTGTGCGACGATTCCGGTTGGGCCAGTCACGTGCAAAGACACGC
The DNA here is from genome assembly GCA_023417885.1 of Planctomycetota bacterium. Lineage (GTDB taxonomy): Bacteria > Planctomycetota > Phycisphaerae > Tepidisphaerales > Tepidisphaeraceae > JAEZED01. The sequence continues at coordinate 120 of JAEZED010000128.1, read as the reverse complement.
GGGATTTGCAGGGTCTGACGCCGGAGGTACACGTTCAGAAACTCAAGGACATCCGCCCACGCATGCCCGCCGGGGGGCCACCGACTGAGCCCGAGATTCTGCGGCGGCGCATCTATGAAG
>JAEZED010000119.1 GCA_023417885.1 Planctomycetota bacterium | reverse complement strand
CTGGTGGGGAGCCTGAAGGCGCGGGCGGGCGGGCGGCCGCTGCTGGTGGGGATCGACCACGAGGGTGGGCGCGTGAGCCGGATGCGTCAAGGGTTCAGCCCGGTGCCGTCGATGCGGGAGGTGGGGGCGGGGATCACGCGGACGGGCGACTTCGGCATCGCGCGCGAGGTGGGACAGATCATGGGGCGCGAGCTGCGCGCCGCCGGGATCGACATCAACTTCGCGCCGGTGGTGGACGTGGACACCAACCCCGCCAACCCGGTGATCGCGGATCGGTCGTTCGGGAGCGACCCGGCGCTGGTGGCGCGCGCGGGGGCGGAGCTCGTGCGCGGGATGCAGGCCGAGGGCGTGGCCGCCTGCTGCAAGCACTTTCCGGGGCATGGCGACACGAGCGTGGACTCGCACTACGGGCTGCCCGTGGTGGAGCATGACTTCGATCGCCTCGAGCGCGTGGAGATCGCGCCGTTTCGCGCGGGCGTGGAAGCGGGCGTGGCGTGCGTGATGACGGCGCACGTGGTGGTGAAGGCGCTTGATCCGGAGAGGCCCGCCACGATCAGCCCGCGCGTGCTGGGGTTGTTGCGCGCGGGGGGAGCGGTGGGGGGAGGCGCGTCGGTTCCGGGCCTGGGGTTTGGGGGAGTGATCGTGAGCGACGACTTCGAGATGAAGGCGCTGGCGGATCACTTCCCGTTCGAGGAGGCGGTCGTCGCGGGCGTGGAGGCGGGGCTGGACATGGTCTGCGTGTGCCACACGCCGGACCTGCAATGGCGGGCGATCGAGTCGATCACGGAGCGCGTGCCGGAGGAGCGCCTCCGGGAATCCGGGGCGCGGCTGGAGCGGCTCTGCGCGCGGTTCTGGCGTCCGGTGTCGGGCGACGGGGCGATCGACACAGGCGCGCACCGCGCAATCCTGGCGCGAATCGGAACCGGCGCCACGGGAACCGATCCCACGGAGGCGTGGCGCGGGTAGGCGATTAGATTTCCCGTCGGCGGTGCGCGCCGGCGATCACGGCGGCGCACCGCGGGGATCCTCGTTGAAATGATCACCAACGCCCGCCCGGGATTCCGAAGGGCCTCAGGCGTCCGTGCGCTCGCGCCGGTCCGCCAGGACGTAACCGAAGACGAACGCCACGAGCCCGCCCAGCGGCGCGTACCACGGCCAGGCGATCGTGAACTTCCAGACTTCTCCATCCGCATCCAGCAGCGCGTGGCCCGTCGCCGGGTTGATCTTCAGGAACCAGAGGCTGTGCCAGACGAGGATCATCGCCGCGCATCCGAGCAGGAGCCAGATCGTCCGCGCGAGCCGGCTGCGAAGCTGATCCGAACGCCCCAGCAGCGCGCCGGTCAGCCAGGCCGCCACCAGCACCCCCGTGACGACGAGGCAGACCAGCAGCGTCCGCTCGTCATGGAACGCCGCCGCGTAAACCGTGAAGACGCTCAGCGGCGCGGAGAAGACCAGGCCCCACGCGTTCACGCGCAGCGGCAGCCAGGCCAGCAGGAAGGCCGCGAGCAGCGCGCCGACCACGTAGTTGGCCAGCCCCAGCGCGAGGTCCAGGAACGGCACGTCGATGCCGCGCGAGCGCTGGAGCTCCAGGAACCGGTCCACGCTGAACGCCACGGCACACAGCGCCGCGCCCCAGAAGACGATCAGCAGGCGCGAGACGAAGACGAGCTCCCGGCCGTGGCCACCGTCGCCGCCCGTCTCCGGGTCGATTCCGCGCAGCGGCATGTAGGCGGCGGAGAGGGTGGTCTGGGCGAGTGCGGCGAGGATGCTCGTGAGGGAACTGATGGCGGCGGCGAAGATGCCGGCGATGATCAGGCCCGTCAGGCCCTGCGGCACCTGCCGGAGGATGAAGAGGGGGAAGATCGCGTCCGGCTCACGCTCGATGAGCTGACCCGCCTCGCCTGTCAGGAGGTGCGGGTTGGCCCGGTAGAAGGCCCACAGGCCGACGCCGACGAGCAGCATCAGCGCGACCACCGCCTCGGCGGCGTAGCTGGCGAGCATGGCCACCTGCGCCTGTCGCTTGCTGCGGCAGGCGAAGATGCGCTGTGCGGTGAGCTGGTCGGTGCCGTAGCTGCCGATGTTCCCGAAGGTCACCGCGAAGATGGCGGCCCAGACGGTGAAGGGCTCGCCGAAGAAGCGCCCCCAGGCGCTGGCCCAGCGATCGTCGCTGGCGCCGAGGGCGAAGAGCTGGAACTTCCCCGCCTCCATCCCGTCGGCGAGCATGCCGGTGAATCCGCCCGGAAGCTGGAGGCAGACGACCATCAGCGCCACCACGCCGCCCACGACGAAGACCAGGAAAAGCAGCGCATCCGTCCAGACGACCGTGGCGATCCCGCCCAGCATCGTCCAGGCGACCGCGATGACGCCGATGATCGTCACCGCCCAGAAGAGCGTCCCCATCCCTGTCGCCTCGGACAGGGACAGGAGATGGTCGTACATCACCAGCTCGAGGATCCTTGCGGTCAGGTAGACGCGCGCCGCCTGCGCCAGCAGGCCCAGCAGCGAGAAGAGCGCCGTCGTCACGCTGCGGGCCGACTCGCCCAGCCGGCGCCCCATGTAGTCGTACGGGCTGTAGATCCGGTACTTCCAGTAGGCCGGCACGAGCACGAACGCCACGAACCCGCGCGACAGAAGCCCCGCGATCAGGCCGAGCTGGAGGTAGGTGAAGTTCCCCCCTTCCCGGAACATCCGGCTCGGCACCGCCACGAACGTCACGGCGCTGATGACCGTCGCGATGATCGAGCCGGTCACCGCGTACCACGGAAGGCGGTTGCCCCCGCGGAAAAAGTCCTTCAGATCCCGCTGTCGCCCGGCGAGCACGACGCCCAGCACGCTCACCAACGCGAGGTAGCCGACGAGCACGACCCAGTCCAGCGGCCTGAAGTGACCGCTGAGACTCGATGCGGCGAGGGGGAACGACGTCAGGACAGGCGACCCATCCATGGCTCGGCCTCGTTAGAGTGCGACGGGGCCGGCCGGGCGATTAAGCCCCGACGCCCGCTGCGGCAGCGTGGGCACCCACCGGG
>JAEZED010000141.1 GCA_023417885.1 Planctomycetota bacterium | reverse complement strand
CTCTCCGTCTCTCCGTCTCTCCGTCTCTTCGTCTCTTCGTCTCTTCGTCTCTTCCCCTCTCCCCGTGCTATTCTCGCGGGCGTTGCGAGTTGCCCTGGTCATCCTGCACGCCGACGCCGCCCGGGGCGGGGCCGAGCGGTACACGTTCCAGGTCGCTGGGGCCCTGGCTCAGCACGGGCATGACGTCGCGCTGCCGGCGGCGTCGAGCGCGGGGGAGGCGCCGGGATTCGTGCCGCTTTCACACGCCGGGCCGACGCGCTCGGCGCGCTACCGTTTCTTCTGCCGCGACCTGGAGCGCCACCTTGCCGAGGCGCGGTACGACGTCGTCCACGCGATGCTCCCGCTGCCGCCGGGGCTTTGCGACATCTACCACCCGCACGCCGGCATCGCGCAGCAGCGATCCGGCCTGCTCTCCTGGTGGACAAATCCGCGCCGGCGACTCTTTGCGCGCGTGGAGCGCACAATGCTCGCTTCACCGTGCCCGCCGCTGGTGCTGACGCTGTCGCAGTACGTGGAGGACGATCTTCGCCGCCTCTATCCATCCCTGCCGGCCGACCGGACGGCGCGGCTCTTCAACGCGGTGGACCTCGCGCGATACACGCCCGACGGCCCTGCCGCCGATCGGGCGGCGCTGGGGGCGGGCGCGGAGGATGTGCTGGCGCTCTTCGTGGGCAACGACTTCGGGCGCAAGGGGCTGTCGCAGGCGCTGGCGGCGATGCCGCGCCTGCCCGAGCGCCTGAAGCTCGCCATCGCCGGGGACGACCCCTCGGCCGGGCGCTTCCGGCGAATGGCGCAGCGGCTGGGGCTGGCGGCGCGTGTGCGGTTTCTTGGAAAGCGGCGCGACCTGCCGGAGCTCTACCGCGCCGCCGACGTGCTGGTGCTGCCGACGCGGCACGACCCGTGCAGCCTCGTGGTGCTGGAGGCGCTCGCCAGCGGGTTGCCTGTGATCAGCACGCGACAGAACGGCGCGACGGAGATCATGACCGACGGGGAGCACGGCTTCATCCTCGAACGGCCGGACGATCCCCGGCTGGCCGAGGCCCTGGCCGCCATGCTCGATGACGCGCGCCGCCGGCGCCTGCGCGAGGCGTGCATCTCGCTCCGGCCGGCGCTGGCGTGGGAGGCGCACGTGGAGCGCCTGCTGGAGATCTACGCGGCCGTCCGTCGCTAGTGGGGGCGGAAAGGCTTGTTGCGAGGTTGGCGATGGCGTTAGCATGGCGCCCGTGAACGCCGCGAACCAAGACGCCGACCGCCGGGACCGCTCCGGGCTGAACTTCTGGCAGTGGCTGGGCATCCTGATCATCGCCCTGGGCGCCGTCCTGTTCCTGTGGCGCAACTTCTCGGGCGACGACGAGGGGCCGACGCCGCCGGAGGAGCAGGATCAGTCCGCGCCCGTGCAGGCGGAGGGGGAGACCGGCGAGTCCCTCCCCACCACGCGATAGGGCTGGCTTCGACCGCGCCGGGCGCAAGCGCCTTCGGCGGGCAAAGCCAGCCCATCTCCGCAACGTGGCCCTGAACCTATTGCCGTGCCTCGCCGCTGTCTAGGCGAAGCAGCAGGTGGATCGGGGCCTCCTCGGTTGCGGCGCCGTCGCCCGAGGCGCCCAGCGAACCGATCAGCACCCATTGACCGGTCGGGATCCGCAACGACGTCTCCAGCGCCTGCCGCTGGACGTTCAGCCGGTCGGGCACCGCAACCTCAGGCCCGGCCACCAGCCTATGGAAAATCGGGAGACCCGTCAGGGTCATGGCCGGGAGCGTGGTCGGCGTGTCGCCGGATTCCACCTGGGGCACGACGTCGAGCGTGAGCTGCCCGTCGCCTTCGATGGCGGGCTTTACGCGCAGACTGATCGCGCCTGGAGCAGCCGCCGCGCCGACGCCGTCGGGCGCCAGCACGTACTCGACGGACACCTCAACCGTCGCTTCGTCTCCGTCCTGGCTGATGACGGGCGTGATCTTGAGCGTGAGCCCCGTGTTGAGCGTCGCCATCGTCGTCTGGTATCCGACGCTGCTGGCGGCGACGATCGGCGTGACGCCGGCGACGTAGGAGAGCTGACGCCCATCGCTGACGGTCTGCGTGCGCCCGTCAAAGCCGCTGTACCGCGCCTGGGCGACGGACGGCAGCTCGCCGGGATCACCCTGCCAGACGGCGACGCCCCCCTCCATCCGCGTGTTGCCGGCGACCTGCTGTTCATCGAGCCGGATGAGCCGCGCCTGCGCCGAGACGACGCGGCGATCCTGGAGCTGGGCTAGCAGCTCGGCCACGCGGGCCTGCACCGACGGAGTGTGCGTCACGACGAGACGGTTGTTCACCGGGAAGTAGGTGAGGTGCCCGATCGTGCCGCCGTTGTCCTGCCAGGTTTCCATGTCGATCGTGTTCAGGATGAGCTGCGTGGCCAGCTCAACGGCGTTCCGGGCGGAATCGGCGCTCGTCTCGCCTCCGGGCGCCATGGGAGCAACGGCCTGCGGAAGGTTGAGATCGATGACGACGACCTCGCCGGCCTCCTCGCGCCCACCGGCGCGGGCCTCATCGACGAGCGGACGCAGGGAGTAGACGCGCGTCACCACGTCCGGCTGCTCGTCGTGGTCCTGCCACGCCGCGGCGGCGGATGCGGAGAGCGGAGTCGTTCCCGCCGACAGGGCGAGGGCGACAACGAGGCCGGAGAGGGCGCACGCCCGAAGGCGGCGGACATGTGGGAGTGTGGTGTTCATGTTGTCTGGGATTGGGGTTGTGTGAGGAAAGGACGGCAGAGGTCTTCTGAGCTACAGCACCACCGAGTCCACCCGCCCCTCTTGCCGCTCGGGGACCAGCCCCTGCGCTCGCAGCGACTGCGCGATCGCCCGCAGGACAGGATCACGCTCGGCGCGCCGCACATAGAGCCGGGCCTCCGGCGACTCGCTGGAAAGCAGCACCAGCAACGCCTCGCGCCGTAGCGCCGGCGCCCGCAGCCGGCCCGCGAGCACCGCGTAAACGGCGGGATCGTCCGACGCCGCGAGCAGCCGGGCCGCCTTCTGACGGCGCTCCACGCTCGGATCCGAGAGCACCCCCGCCAGGCCCAGCACGGCCGGCGATCCAGGTGCGGCGCGGGCAACCGCGAGGCGCACCTGCTCCGGCCGCGCGTCCATCGCCCGAACCAGCACGCCGGGGGCGGACGGATCGGGATTCAGCACCAGCGCCGCCAGGAACACGGGGCCATTGGCCTGGGCCGGGTCGAGGAGAAGGCGCTCGAGCGTCTGCGGGCGCACGCTCGCCGCGGCGGCGCCCCACTGCTCCGGCGGGAGCGACGAATCGAGCAGCATCTCCACCAGCCGCGCTTCGCGCATTGCTGGCGGGAGCTTCGCGAGCGCCGCGACAGGATCCGTCACCTCGGGCTCCGGAGCGACGGCGATGCCGGGCGAAGGGACTTCGGCTCTCGGATCGTCGCGCTGCGCCGCCTGCTGCTTGCGGATGAGGGCGACGGTCGCCAGTTCCAGTTGAGTCGGCGGGCGGCCGGGGAGGTCCGCATGCCGCGCGACGGCCGGGCCCGGGGGGGCCCAGGGGGCCCCCCCGGGAGACGCGCGGGGCGGGG
>JAEZED010000133.1 GCA_023417885.1 Planctomycetota bacterium | reverse complement strand
TGTTTTGCATCCGCGCCGCCAGGAGCTCGATCGAGTGCTCCAGGTTTTCGTGAATCAACTCGGGCATAGGCGGCGATCCTAGTCCCCGCCGGCCAGCCGGGCCACACCGCAGCCCACCGCCGGGGCGCGGGCCGGTCGTCACTCGTGGAAGATGAACTCCACCTCCACGCTCGCGTCCAGCGGCAGGGCGTTGGTCCCCACCGCCGCCCGGGCGTGACGGCCGTTGTCGCCGAAAAGCTCCAGCAGCAGGTCGCTGGCCCCGTTCGCTACCTTCGGCTGGCCGTCGAACCCATCATCGCTCTGCACGAACGCCCCCACGCGCACCACGCCGCGCACCTCGCCCACGCTCATCGCCGCGGCGATGCCGTTCAGCACGCACTGCCGCGCCGCTGCCGACGCGTCCTCGAGGCTCACCTTCGACGGCACAGGCCCGGAGACCAGCATCTTCCCGTCCTTCATGGGAAGCTGCCCGCTGACGTAAATGAGGTTCCCGACCTTCTTCGCCGGAATGTACGACGCCACCGGCTTGGGCACCGGCGGAAGGGCGAGGCCGAGACGGTCGAGGCTTTCCTGGAGAACACTGGGCATGGGGGGCTCCGAAAGTAGCAGGTCCGGGTGCAGTCGAGCCAGAGAATAGCCCGCCTCCCGCCTCCCCGCTAACCCGCGCCGCGGGCGGAAGGGCCGGCTTCAGCTCTCCACCGGGTAACCCTTCTGGGTCCAACCGCGGAACCCGCCGTCCATGCTCTTGACGTTCGTGTACCCCATCCGCTCCAGGTTCTCCGCCGCCAGCGCGCTGCGGAACCCGCCGCCGCAGTAGAGGACGATCTCGGCGCCCGTGTCGGGAATCGCCTTCTCGATGTCGCGCTCGATCACCCCCTTACCCAGGTGGATCGCGCCGGGAAGATGCCCGCCCGCGAACTCGCTCTCCTCGCGCACATCGACCAGGTGGAACTTCTCACCCCGGTCGATCCGTGGCTTGACCTCGTCGATCGTGACCTCCGTCACGCGCGACTTCACCTCCTCGGCGAGCTTCAGAAAGCGGGGAGAGTGGTGCATGGTTGATCCCTTGGTCATTGTCCCTGGTCTTTTGTCACTTGTCCTTTGTCACTCGCCACGGACATGAAAAGTGACCAATGACAAACTAAAACGCCTGCTCCTCGAACGTCTTCTTGTGCTCCTCGGGGGCGTCGATGATCGCCAGGTCGTCATCCTCCGCCGCTTCCAGCAGGACCCGCTTCTGGCGGATCAGCTCCAGCAGGGCGAGGAACACGCCGATCATCTCGCTCCGCCCGGCGCGCCCCTGCATCAGGGCACGGAAGCTCAGGCGATGCTCGCGCCCCACCCGGTCGGCGATGTCCGCCGCGTGCAGGTCGATCGGCGTGTCGTCGTAGGTCACGTCGTGGCTCGTCGGCGCGCGCCGGCCGACGTCCGCCATCAGCCGCTCGAAGAGGCTCAGCAGATCCCAGACGTGCAGCTCCTCGAGATCCAGCGGGGCCAGTTCCTGCCCCTCCTCGTCCCCCTCCGGCGGGCGCGCCCGGCCGGGCACGCGCGGGAAGCGCTGCTGGTGCGCCTCCCGCCGCGCCTCCAGCCGGTCGGCGGAGTCCCGGATGCGCTTGTATTCCAGCAACTGCCGCACCAGTTCGAAGCGCGGATCCTGGCTCTGCGCCTCCTCCCCGGTCTCCGGGGCCTCCGCCGCCTCCGGGCGGGGGAGCAGTTCGCTGCTCTTGATCTCAAGCAGGGTGGCGGCGACGACGAGGAAGTCGCCCACCGTGTCGATATCCACCCCCTCCCCCTCCCCGCGGCGGGCCAGTTCGCGCAGCAGCTCCACGTGCTTCACGTAGCTGTCGGTGATCCTGGCCAGCGACACGTCGCAGATATCCAGCTCGTGCCGCTTGATGAGGTGCAGCAGGAGGTCGAGGGGCCCGTCGAAGATGTCAAGGGAAACGCGGTAATCCACTGGGGGCCATTGTCGCCTCCCCGCCCCCGGATGTCACGCGGCGAGGCGCTGCGAACCGGCTGCCCAATGGGCGACCGACTGATAAACACACCGGATGGGTCATCACCCCGCGCTTTTGCCCTGGGCGCGCGGGGAGATGACGCGGGCGCGCGGCGTGCCACGGCAAACCCCCGCGCGCCTGCGCCGTTTCCCCGCGCGCCTGCGCCATTTCCCCGCGCGCCTGCGCCGTTTCCCCGCGCGCCTGCGCCGTTTCTCCGCGCGCCTGCGCTGTTTCTCCGCGCGCCTGCCGCAAGCGCGCGGAGTTTCGCCCAGTTGCCGGGCGGCGTGGCCCCGCCTTGCCGGACGTGGAACCGCGATATCAGCATCAGGAACGCGGATCGCGAAAAAAAACCGGTCCGCCGCAAAGTCGCTTCGCGCCGACACCGATGAACGGGGTGTGACCCGATGAGCTTTGGCCGGTGATTCCAGCGAGGATCAGGTCCCGCGCACCGCGCCGCATCGGGCGGCTTACGCCGCGAACGCATGACGAAGCGCGCGGCATCGGAGCCTCCTATGGCCAGCAGTTTCTTCAGACGTCCCGAACCCGAGCTCTACACGGGTACCCAGGTGTTCGCGACGAAAATCAGTGCCACGCCGACCGCTTTCGGGCTCACCGCCGAACAGGCGGCCGATTACTCGGCCCTCAACATCCTCTGGCGCGCCGCCTACGAGGTCGCGAACGACCCCGAGCAACGCACCACCGGAAAGGTCGCCACGAAAAACAACCTGAAGCACCAGATTCGCGCAATGTCGTCGATGCTTGCCGCAATCGTGGAAGCCACGCCGACCGTCACCGATGAGCAGAAGCTCGACCTGGGGCTCAACGTCCGAAAGATCCCCGAGCCGGTCGCCGCCCCCGGCACGCCCTATGCCTTCACCGTCGTGCTCAACGGCTCCGGCGGACTCACCGCCGGCTGGAAGTGCGACAACCCGCCCGGCGCCTACGGCGTGTTCTACAGCATCTTCCGCCGCAACGGTCCAACCGACCCATATGAGTTCCTGGGCATCTCGGGGCAGCGGAAGTTCATCGACGACAGCATCCCCGCCGGCTCATCGCAGATCACTTACAAGATCCAGGCCGGACGCACCACCGGGCCCGGAACGCCTGCGGAGTTCAATGTCAACTTCGGCATCGGCGGAAGCGGATCCATGACCGCCTCCGTCACCCCCGTCAAGATCGCCGGGTAACGCCACTCGCCAGGGAGGCAGGGCAGCGCCGCCGCGCCGGAACGTCACGCAGGCGCCTCGACGTTGCCTTGTCTCCCTGTCCAACCGACAAACCGCGCGGGCGGCTTCGGCTTCGTCAATAATGAAGCCGTGACCGAGAACGAACGCACCAGCCTCACGGAGTTCGCACGCCACGTCATTGCCGAGGAGGCCCACGCCGTCGGGCGCATGGCCGAGGCGATCGACGACGGATTCGAGCAGGCCGTCCGCCTCGTCCTCGACTGCCACGGCGCCGTCGTCACCAGCGGCGTGGGGAAGGCCGGGCACGTCGCCCGCAAGATCTCCGCAACCCTCGCCAGCACCGGCACGCCCAGCCATTTCCTCTCCCCCGCCGACGCCGCCCACGGCGACCTCGGCAGCGTCCGCAACGGCGATGTCCTGCTCCTCTTCTCCGCAAGCGGCGAGAGCGAGGAGATCGTCCGCCTGCTCGGCATCCTCCGCCGGCTCAGCCACCCCATGATCGCCGTCACCGCCACGCGCACCAGCAGCCTCGGGCGACACGCCGACGCCACCATCGCCACCGGCCGCATCGAGGAAGCCTGCCCCCTCGGCCTGGCCCCCACCTGCAGCACCACCGCCATGCTCGCCGTCGGCGACGCCCTCGCCCTCACCGTCATGCGCGAGCGCAACTTCACCGCGGACGACTTCGCCCTCTTCCACCCCGCAGGCCAGCTCGGGCGCAAGCTCATGCGCGTCCACGAAGCGATGAGCTTCAGGACCGGCGACAACCTTCCGCTGGCCCGCGAGGAGCAGACGGTGGGGGATGTGCTCCAGGCCGTCAGCAAGATCACCCGCCGCCCCGGGGCGGTCGTCATCGTCGACCACGCCGAAGCCCTGGCAGGGATCTTCTCCGACGGCGACCTGCGCCGGCTCATCCTGAGTGATGGCGACAAGGCCCTCTCCCGGCGCATCGGCGAGGTGATGACGCGAAATCCGAAGAAGATCGAGGCCGACGCCCTGGCCGCCGAGGCGATGGCGATCATGCGCCGGCACCGGATCGACGAGCTGCCCGTGGTCGACGCCGACCTCCGACCCGTCGGCCTGATCGACGTGCAGGACCTGGTCGTCCTGAAGCTCTTCGACGTCTCCGAGCGCGACTGAACCCGCCCCCCGAGCCGCGGCACCGCGTGCCGCAGGTCAGCACGCTGCCTTGCGCGATCCAGCCATTTTGTCCCGCGGCATAGCGGTGCCGCGGCTCGGACGATCCCCTCGTGTAAGATCAGGGTGCCGATGAGGACGCTCCTGCTCTTTCTCCTCTCCGCCTGCGTCTTCATTGGCGCCTACCTCATCGTCGCCTGGGTGATGCCCGACCCGGACGGCCCGCCGCAGCGCACGACCCAGGTCGTCCCCACCGCCCCGCGCGAAGCCGACCAGCTCATCGGCGACGTCGACGGCGTGACCCTCCGCTCCCACGACCCCAGGACCGGCGCCCCGATCGGCGAGGTGCGCATCGGCGAGTACCGCCGCTCCGGCGAGCACCAGGTCCTGCTGAACGAGATCGAGGCGACCATCCTCATGGAGCGCGGCGGCGGCGTCGTCACGCTCAGCGCTCCGACCGGCACCATCGACCTCGAAGGCGAAGCGCAGCAGGAGGATCGCCTCACCCCCGAAACGCTCGGCACCGCCGACGTCGCGCGGCTGCGCAATGTCGTGGTGCGGTGGTACGACGCGCCTGCGGACGTCGCCCGCGGGCCGGAGGGGGCGCTGCTGACGCTGCGCGTCGACAACCTCGTCTACGACAACAAGCGCTTCAGCCTCTTCACGAGCGACACGGAGATCGGCGGCTCGACGGTGCTGGCCGACGACGTGCCCGTCGAGGTGCGCGGGCGCGACTACGACTTCGACGGCTTCGGCCTCCTCGTCCGCTGGGACGCGCAGACGCGCCGCCCGACCTATTTCCGCGTCGCACGCGGCCGCCGCCTCACGATCAAGACCGACAAGGCCTTCCTCCCCACCAGCATCGTCGATGCCGGCGAGCGTGACGCCGGTGCGCTCCTGGCCTCGCTCGACGCCGCCGCCGTCGCAGAGGCGCTCCAGGAGCAGCCGACCGACGCGCAGCTCCAGCCCTACCGCGCGACGCTCGTCGATCACATCCGCGTCGTGCAGGAGGGCCAGACCCGCCTCGAGGCGGACACCGCCGAGTTTCTCTTCGCCCTCACACCCCCCGGTGGCGCTCGCCAGGAGCCGGCGCCCGCCCAACCCGCGACCAAGCCCACTCAGCCTGCCGAGCCGAAGTCCCCCGACGCGCCATTCCAGCCGGTCACCGTCTTCTGGGAGGGTGAACTGCTCGTCGAGGCGCAGCCAACGGCGGAAGCGTCGGCCGACGCGCCCAAGCTCGCGTCGGCCGAGGATGTGCGCGTCCACCTCGTCGGCAATCCGCTCGTGATGCGGCAGGAGGGGGTGGAGGTTCGCGCCGTCGATCTCAACTACGCCGGCGCCGCCGACGAGCTTGTGCTCACCGGGCGCGACGATCTCCCCGTCACCCTCGTCGATGCCGAGGGGAACACGCTCGTCACCACGCGCATGGTCGCCCATCCCGAGGCCGGCATCGCCACCGCCACCGCTGCCGGCTACGCGGACGTGAAGTCGGGGGAGAAAGGGTCGATGCAGCTCCGCTGGCAGGAGGCGTGCGACTTCGCCTTCGCCGCGACCCCGCCCGCGCCCGGCGAACCGGAAGACGAGGAACGCAGCAAGCAGCACCTCGAGTCGATCGCCGCCCGCGGCGCCGTCGCGGTGCGGCATCCCGATATCCGGCTCGACGCTGATTCCCTCGAGGCCCGCCTCTCCGCGCCCGATGCCGGTGGCGATCAGTCGCTGCGCGCCGTCGTCGCCGCCGGGCGGGTGCGCGCGGAGCTCGCCGCCAACACCGCTCCTGCACAGGAGGGCGATCCCGCCGCGGCGCCGGAGGAGACGACCACCTTCACCAGCGACCGCCTCACGCTCGAGATGCCAGACGGCGAGCAGGGACCCATCACCGCCCTCGCCGAGGGGCATGTCCAGAGCATCCAGGAGGGGCAGCGCCTCACGGCCGAGCGTCTGCAGGCGACGCTCTCCCCCGACGACACGGGGGAGCTCGCCCTCGTCGAGCTGCTCGCCAGCGGCAATGTCGAGGGGGTGGACGACGAGGGCCGCATCCTCAACGCCGATGCGTTGCTCGCGCTCCCGCTTCCGCGTGCCGAAGGCGCGCGTCGCCAGCCGGTACGGGTGCGGCTGGAGGGGGCGCCCGGAAAGGTCGCGTTCGTGCAGATGAACGACGATCAGCTCGCCGCTCCCGTGCTCGAGTTCAACACCGCGGACGAAACCGTCGTCGTTCCCGGCATCGGCGAGCTTCACACCATCCAGACCGGCGGCGAAGGCCAGGAGGTCCCCGTCATCGTCTCCTGGGCCGGGTCGATGTCCGCCGATCAGCGGGAAGTCATCCTCGAGCAGGATGTCCAGCTCATCGCGCGTGAAGAGGGCATCGCACAGCCCGTCTCCACGCAGATCGACTTCCGCGCCGACGCCGCCAACCTCCTCATCGCGCCGCCGGAAAACGCTCCCGAGCAACCGGCGCAGGGCGGCGCTCAGCAGGACCCCGCTCCCGCCAATGGCGCGCAGGAGGCCCGCGATGACCCGGCCGACCTCGCGGGCGACATCGAGCAGGTCCAGCTGCGCGGCAACATCCGCGGAACGCTCGAGGAATGGGCCGCGGAGCGCATGGTCCGCTCCTTCGACATCCGCACCGAGGCACTCGACGCCGAGCCGCTCGACGAGTCCGTCCGCCTCGATATCCCCGCCCCGGGCCGCGTCCTCTTCCGCGACCTCCGCGCCGTCCCCGATGACGACGACGCCCCCCGCGCCGCGGAGGACGCCGACCCGGATGCGCCCGTCACCGCCGACGCCTTCCGCGGCAACGCCGCCGTCGAGTGGCAGGAGGCGCTGTCGTTCGAGCCCGCCACGGGCGTGCTCGAGCTCAGCGGCAGGGTGCTGGTCGCGGTCGAGCCGATGGAGGCGACGGAGCCGGGCGGCTACCCGGAGCGGCGCGGGCGCGCCTTCCGCCTGGAGTCCGACCGGCTGAACGTGCAGACCGCTTCGGTGATGGGGAGGACGGAGATGCGCATGGCAACGGCCGCCGGCAACGCCCGGTTCACGGCCCAGGGGGTCAGCTTCATCGGGGCGGAGATCCGGTACGATCCCACGACGCGTCGCATCACGGCCCGGGGGACGGGGAACATCCCGGTGGTGGTCTACGACGCGGACGGCGTGCCGACCGGCCGGTTTGGGGAGCTGGTGTTCAACCTGTCCACCGGGCAGCTCGAGCAGCTTCGCAATGTCGGCGTCGGGGGGTGAAACGGCACCTAAATCCGGCCGGCCGAAGCGTTTGATGACGCGCGGGCCAACCTTTGGTACAAGATAGCGGCCGCGCGGGACGGATCGCCGCCGCCGCGCCTTTATGCCACGCACCGCACCGGAGGCTTCATGGGCTGGATCATCCTCATCATCGTCGGGATCATCGTCCTGATCGTCATCGTCGCCGCGCTGTGGGCGGTGGGGGCGTACAACCGGCTCGTGAACCTGCGAGAGCGCGTGCGCGCGGGATGGAGCCAGATCGAGGTGCTGCTGAAGCGACGGCACGACCTGATTCCCAACCTGGTGGAGACGGTTCGCGGCTATGCCGGGCACGAGAGCCAGACGCTGGAGTCGGTGATCGCCGCCCGCAACTCCGCCGTCAGCGCCCGGGGCGTCGAGTCGCAGGCCCGGGCCGAGGGGGCCTTGACGCAGGCGCTGGGGCGCCTGTTCGCGGTCTCGGAGGCGTATCCGGATCTGAAGGCGAACCAGAACTTCATGCAGCTCCAGAACGAGCTTTCCGACACGGAGAACGGCATCGCCGCGGAGCGGCAGGCGTACAACAACACCGTGCGCACCTACAACACGAGCATCCTCAGCTTCCCGACGAACCTGCTGGCCAGCCCTTTTGGTTTCACCAGCCAGCCGTTCTTCGAGACGACGACGACCGAGGAGCGCGAGGCGCCGAAGGTGCAGTTCTGAGAAGTCCGCCTGGACGGGCCGCGGGTTCACTTCGCCCGGGGCCGGCCGGATTATGGGCGACAGGTGTGGCGCGGCTGGCAATTGATGGTGGACTTGGTACGCTCTGGCCCCAGCGCCCCGGCACGGATGTCGGAGGACGCAACCTGCCGTGGTCACTCATTCCGGCGGCCGGCCTGTTCGGCTCAACCCGGAGCGGCTACTTTTGCGATAAGAGGCCAAGGATGGCTCCTCTCTGCTCCCCCGTCGTCATTCCGGGCGCCCTGCGCCTCTTCCGCCGCACGCTCGCCGTCGCGGGCGTGGTGCTGTTCGCCGGCGCGCTCGGATGCCAGCACCAGGACCGCTTCGCCCTCGGCGGCGACGACCCGGGGATGCGCCAGTTCCAACTGGAGCGGCCGGCCGACCAGGCGCCGGAAGTTCACATCCCGCCCAGCCCGGTCGTGCAGATACCCCCGCCTGCCACAAGAGTCCCGGCGGGCTGGAACGCGCGCGCGGCCGGACGCAAGTGGCAGTGGATCGTGATCCACCACTCGGCAACGCCCACCGGCGGGGCAGTGGAGTTCGACAAGCTGCACCGGGAAACCAACGGCTGGGACGAACTGGGTTACCACTTCGTGATCGGCAACGGCACGAACACGAAGGACGGGATGGTGGAGGTGGGGCCGCGCTGGGTGAAGCAGAAGCACGGCGCGCATGCCAAGACGCCGGACAACCGGTTCAACGATTACGGCATCGGAATCTGCCTCGTGGGCAACTTTGAGACGGGCCGGCCTTCGCAGCAGCAGTTGCGCAGCCTCTCGACGCTGGTGGCGTTCCTGATGCAGGAGTATGACATCCCGGCCAACCGGGTAATCGGCCACGACGACACCGGAAAGTCGACCGCGTGCCCTGGCCATAACCTCGAGACCCAGCTCGCGGGCATCCGCCGGGCAGCCCAGCAGGCCGTCGCCAGCGGAACGATCTCCCCGCGGGATGGACGGCAGGCGCTCTATGCGACCGAGCGTCCCTAGCGGGGCGATCAGTAGACGACAACGGAGTGAACGGCTTCATCGACCTTCGCGCGGCCGCCGAGGCTCGCGAGCTCGATGAGCACGGCGATGCCGGCGACTTCGCCGCCGAGCTTCCGGACCAGGTCGACGCTGGCCTTCATGGTTCCGCCGGTGGCGAGGACGTCGTCGCAGATGAGGACGCGTTGCCCCGGGCGGATGTCCTCGGCATGCATTTCCAGTGTGCTCGTGCCGTACTCGAGGGAGTAGGGCATGCTGACGCGCGCGCGGGGCAGCTTCCCGGGCTTGCGGATGAGCCCGAAACCGGCAGAAAGGCAACACGCGACGGCGGTGCCGAAGATGAAGCCGCGGCTCTCGGCGCCGACGACAAGGTCGATGCGCTTTCCGCGGAAGGGGTTGGCAAGCAGCTCGATGGAGAGCGCAAGCCCAGCGGGGTCGGCGAGGAGGGGGGTGATGTCGCGGAAGAGGATGCCGGGATCGGGGAAGTCCGGGACATCACGAATGAGGGCCTTGAGCGTCGCGACGGGGTCTGTCATGCGGAAGATGGTAACGCCCCCGGCGTAGACGGCGCGCGGGGGCGGGGGATACCGGTCAGCCGAAAGCTACCGACTCTCGAAGGCCTGCGGGGCAGCGGAGTCGTCGCGCGGTCGGCTGGCGACGACGAAGAAGAGGCCGGCGGCGATGGCGATGAGGGACAGGAGCCACATCGGGGGGAGGTAGGCGTGGGTCCTGTCGAGGTGCACCCCGCGGCAGATGCCCATCGCCAGGACATGGGCGAAGAGGAGGCCGACAGTGAAGAGGGACAGCACCCACCGCTTCACGGCCGTCCACCCCGCGCGATGCTGGAGGTAGATCGCGCCGGCGGTCAGGGCCCCGAAGAGGAAGACGGCCTCCCCGCCGAAGTTGAGGCGCTCTCCGTCGAAGAACTCCTTGAAATAGCCGGGGCGCAGGATGACGAGCGACATCGGGATGTGGGCGATCGCGGCATAGGCGCCCGCGCGGAACCAGAGGCCGGCCTCGGTCCTGACGGCGCGCCCGCGCGCCTTGCGCCATTGCTGCATGAATGCGGCGACGAAGCAGAGGGCGGCGCCCATGGAGAGCCCCTTGTTGATCACGAAGATCGGGAGGTTCTCGATGTTCTTCGGGGTGAACGTGACGTAGCGCACGACGGAGTAGCCAATCGAGACGGCGAAGAGCGTGAGAACCCAGCGCATCAGCCTTCTTTCTTCGTATGGGTGTCGAAAAGCCCCGTACGAGGGGCACCCGGACCTCAAACAATCACCGGGCCGCGAGTTGCAGTCCGCTCGAGCGTCGCGCCGGCCGACTCCACGGTAAGCAGGTAGCCCTCCCGCGAAGCGATCAGCCGCCGCAAGCGCACCTGCGGCAGGGCGGGCACGGACAGGGCGGCGACATCGTCCGCCCACCGCCCCTCGGCGGCGCGGTACAGCTTCTGCGCTTCGTGGACCCGCTGCAAGTACCACTTCGCGTGCGCCAGCGGATCGGGCGTGAACGGCACGGGCGTGCCGGGCGGGGCGTTCGTGAACTGGACACAGCCCCACCGCTCCGGGCGGTGCATGTCGATCACCCCCTGGGGTGACCAGACCCAGTTGTCCTCCGGCTTTCCCGATACTTTCCGGTACGGCGCGAGGATGGGAGCATCCGCGGAAGCGAGCGCCGGATCGGCCTGTGGCAAGGGCGCCTCGCCGGCGGGAATCGGAGTGGCATGCCACTGAACGCGGGAGAAGTTGATGCGCCACTGATCCCCGTCGCGCGGGGGGGCGGGCGCGTGGCTGAACTCCGCGAGCGCGCGCCACGGGATGGCGATCTCGACGCTCCAACCGCGGTCGATGTCGGAGGGATCGTTGAGCGTGCCATCGATGTGAACGGCGGTGCGGAGACCGCTGATGTCCCACTCGTTGATTGCCTCCCCGCCATCGCGGTAGGGGCGGGGCAGGCGCAGGTCCCAGACGGTGCCCACGGCATTGATCTCCAGCTCGTAGTAGTCGCACTGGTCGCCGTCGGGATCGATGAAGACCTCGAAGTCGTTGTCATGGAAGATCACGCTGTCGCGCCGCGTGAGCGTCGCCCAGACATGCGGCTCCTCCATCTCGGCCGCGATGTAGAGGTGCGCCTCGTCCCAGCAGATCTTCGCGCGCGTGCGGTAGCGCGGGCGGGGCCTGGCGTCGCCCTGGATGTCGACGAAGTCGTCCGTCCAGCGCACGGCGGCCCATTGCGGATCGCTCATCCGCCCATTTAGGGCGATGGGCCGCTCAACACGGTGCGCGACGTACGAGCGCGCCATCTCGGGAGACCAGCCGTCCCACAGTGTGCGATCGTCTGCCATGTGGCGGACGGTATGACGCTATTCGTCACTCAGCACGCGGCCGGTGGCGGGATCGACTGGGAGGGAGAGGTTCTCGTCGTCGAGCGTGTAGAAGACAAACGCTTCCATCATTTCGTCATGTGTCTGGAGGCCGGTGCGCACGGTGGCGGAGGGGTCGGGGTTGAACGGGTTGAAGGGGGAGTTGTCGTAGTGGCTGACGCACTCGATGACCGTTCCGCCCGGCACGCGCTTGGCGCCGGGGGCATAGCGGTAGCCGAGCTGCCATTCGAAGCTGTAGTTGGGCACGACGAGCAGCCGCTCGGCTTCGCCGGACGGGTGGTGGGCGATGAAGCTGGTGTCCTTGCCGCGGAGGTGCATGTGCGTGAAGAGGCCCAGCAGCGTGGCGTCGCCGGACAGCCGGCGCGACGCGCGCACCTCGTGGGCCGGCGCGCCCGGCGGAATGTTGATCCTGAAGTCGACGAGCCGCAGGTAGCGCACCTGCTTCCTGACAGGTTCCTTCGCGAAGCGCAGGCCGACGGAGATGCGGTCGGTCTCCGGCTTCCCGGTCGTCACGTAATGGATCTGGAGCCCGATCACCGACCCGGCGGGAATGAGCAGGGCGTTGGCATCCTTCATCTCCATGGGGCTTCCGCCGGGGACGTGGCCCGTGAGGAAGTTGCGCCCCGCGTCGAAGTCTTCGCCCACCTTCAGGAAGCCGAGGTTCGCGTGGTGCACGACGCGGCGGTTGCCCGGCATGATCTCGATCCCCTGCACCCACGTGTCGTGCGTGAAGACGTACGGGAGCACCACGTAGCGGTAGGGGATGAAGCCGTCGGCGGGAATCCGCTCCGGCCAGAGCGCCTCGATCACGAGATCCGGCTCGATCGTCCACTTCGGCGCCTCGGCAAGCGGGGATTCCGGGAGCGTCGACAGATTGCCCGGCTTCGCGCCCGACGCGGCCCAGGCGACGACCTTCCGGCGCTCCTCGGGCGTCAGGCGACGCTCGTTCTCAAACTCCCCGAAGTCAGGATGAGCGAACCACGGCGGCATGCGCCCTTCGCCGACGACCTCCGCGACCATCTCCGCGCGGGCCGCAACGTCGTCGTAGGTGAGCAGGGGGAAGGGCGCTTCGGCGCCGGGACGATGACATGGCGCGCAGTTCTGCGTGATGATCGGGGCGATGTCGGCGGCGTAGGTCAGGCCCTCGTCCTCGTGCGCGGCCTCGAAGGTGACGGCGCAGCCATCCACCACCGTCTCCGCGACGCGCACTTCACGCCCCGCCAGTACATCCTCCAGCGCCTCCACCAGGTCTACCCGCCCAGCGCCCGGGCGCGCGCCGGTGAGGCGGTACTGGGAGTCGATGCGGCCGCGGTAGCGCAGCGCCATCTTCTCATCCAGCACAACGACCTGCGGGGTCCGCGTGATGCCAAGGTTCCGCGCCGCCTCGGCGCCCTCGTCCTTCAAGAAGGGAAAGGTGACGCCATGATCCAGCGCCTGGAGAGCCATGTCCTGGATCGAGTCCTCCGACCCGACGTTGACGGCGGCGAACGCCACGCCACGGCCCGCATAGGCGCGTGACAGCTCCTCCAGCCGCGGCAGGTAGCGCTGGACTATGGGGCAGGTGGTCGTGGTAAAGACAAGAACCGTTGCCGATCGCCCGCCAAGCTCATCGAGCGTGCGGGGGAGGTAGCGGATGTCCTTGAGGGTCACGTGCCCCAACCGCCCGCCGACCTCGATCGGCCCGGCCTGCGGAAGGGCGGAGGAATGCGCCGGCGCAAGCCCCGGCACGGCTGCGCCCGCCATCCCCACCACCGCCACCGCCAAGGGAACGAGCTTTCGGAGGCGATTGGTCATGCTCCGAAGTTACCAGCACGGTGCCGGGCGGCAAGGGCAAAGCGGTTGCCAGGCACCGCGTGAAGGAGCCGACTTCGGCATGGTGCCGCCACTCGTCAAACGAAAGAAGCCCGGTGACGAATCACCGGGCTTCCCAATGCGATCAGGCGGCTTGGCCTACTCCAGACCGCCGCGCAGGCCCTTCTTCTCGCGGACCTTTTGGCGCTCCTCCTCGCGCTTCTCCTGCTCGGCGGCCCACTGGGCGCGCTTGAGGGAGAGGCCGATCTTGCGCTCGTCGGAGTCGACGCGGAGGATCTTGACCTCCAGCGCCTGGCCGCTCTTGAGCTCGTCCTCGGGCTTCTCGACCTTGTGGTCGGAGATTTCCGAGACGTGCAGCAGGCCTTCGAGACCCGGCTCCAGCTCGACGAAGACGCCGAAGTTGGCGATCTTCGTGACCGTGCCCTGCACGACCATGCCCGGCTTGTAGTTCTCCGGGATCACGTGGAGCCACGGATCCTCCTGCATCTGCTTCAGGCCCAGCGCGATGCGCTGCTTCTCCTGGTCGACGCTGAGCACGACCGCCTGCACGTCCTCGCCCTTCTTGAGCACCTCGCTCGGGTGGCCGACCTTCTTGGTCCAGGAGAGGTCGGAGACGTGGAGCAGGCCGTCGATGCCCTCCTCGATCTCCACGAACGCGCCGTAGTTGGCGATGTTGCGCACCTTGCCGGTGATGACGCTGCCGGCCGGGTACTTCTCGGCGACGCGGTCCCAGGGGTTCTCCTCGACCTGCTTCATGCCGAGGCTGATCTCCTGCTTTTCCTTGTTGATCTCCAGCACCTTCACGAAGACCTTCTGCCCGGTGGCGACGATCTCGCTCGGGTGGTTGATGCGCTTAGTCCAGCTCATCTCGGAGATGTGTACCAGCCCCTCGACGCCCGCCTCCAGCTTGCAGAAGGCGCCGTAGGACATGATGTTGACCACCTCGGCCTCGTGGATGCTGCCGACGGGGTACTTGCTCTCGATGTTCTCCCAGGGGCTGGGATCCTTCTGCTTCAGGCCCAGTGCGATCTTCTCGCGCTCCTTGTCGATCGAAAGGACCTTCACCTCCAGCTCCTGCTCGATCTTCACCAGCTCGCTCGGGTGGTTGATTCGCCCCCAGCTCATGTCGGTGATGTGCAGCAGGCCGTCGATGCCACCCAGGTCGATGAAGGCGCCGAAGTCGGCGATGTTCTTGACCGTGCCGGTCACGATCTGCCCGATCTCCAGGTTGGTCAGCGTCTTGGCCTTCAGCTCCTCGCGCTGCTGCTCGATCAGCTTGCGCCGGCTGATCACGATGTTCCGACGCTCCTCGTCGATCTTCAGGATCGTGGCCTCGATGTCGCGCCCGATCCAGTCGCTGATCTCCCCGGGACGGCGGATGTCCACCTGAGAGGCCGGCAGGAACACCGGAACCCCGATGTCCACCAGCAGGCCGCCCTTGATCTTCTTCGTTACCTTGCCGCTGACCATGTCCCCCTCCGCCTTCTGGGTCATGATCTTTTCCCAGTTCAGGATGCGGTCGGCCTTGCGCTTGGAGATCCGCACCGTGCCGGAGTCGTGATCGACCTCCTCCAGAAGCACGTCCACCACCGTCCCCATCTCGACGGCGGACGGGTCGTCGAACTCGCTGCGATCCAGCACGCCCTCCGACTTCAGGCCGAGCTCGACGACGAAATCGTCGCCCGCCCGGCCGCTGACCTTGCCCTTGATGATCGTGTTGGCACGGAAATCGTGAACCTCGTCGCCCTTGACGAGCTGATCGAGACTGTCGGCGGCGTCGCCCAGAGCATCCAGGACGGCGACATCCACGTCGCTGTCGAAGTCGGGCAGTTCGGAAATAAGGTTGTAGTCGACCATTAGATGAAGAGGAGCCAGAGGCGGGTAGGGCACCGTTCGGCCGCCACTTGGCGACCTTCGTGCCAACAGGGGTTGATCTCAATCCATGTCGGCCGGACCCCCGTGGTGGGGATCAATCCTGAGCCAACAGAATCACACCGCCCGCCGGTGACGCCGGCGCGCGGGCGGTGAGTATAGGTGCGACCGTCTATTCGGACAACCAACCAGCGGAGGGCTCGCATGCTGTCGGGGCGTCAGATTGACGCGGCGCATAACCCTCTAAGCATGGGAAGATTATGGATTTCGCGAAATCCTGTCCTGATTCTCCGTCACATTGTCTTGAAAATAGGCAAGGATTCTGGTGTGATCGTGGCGTTGCAGGTTGCCCCCTGCGACCCGTTTCGCCTGCTGGTGCGGGGCCGGCGAAGACGGCACACCACCTCACGCCTGAGTTCGTCGAACAAAGAGGTACGGCGCCGCCCCGGAGCGGCCCGGGCACCACGTGGCTTCCACGCATGCTGTCATGCACCAGCACGAAACACAGGTCATCTTGCGCATGACCGATGGGCCAGACGGCGAAGCCGCATCGGCCCTCAGGCGCGTCATGCCGGGGGTGGTCGATGAGGTCCTCCGGCGCCTGCGCGACGAGGTTCCGCAGCTTCGGCAGCGCCCCTTCTTCCACCTGCGCCACGCGCTCCCGGAACTCTCCGAGCAGCTTGCCAACGCCTTCGGCTCCGGGCCGCACCTCGTGACGGGGACGCCGTGCGACCCGGTGACATCATTCTGGCCGGCCGATCAACAGCCGCAGGACCTGGATCAGCTCCTTCTTGAGTACCAGTTGCTGCGCGAGACGCTGCCGCAGGCGCTGGTCGCCGAGATGGGGCGCGAGCTGTTCGCCGAGGAGCTCTCGCGGCTGCACTCGGGCATCGACCTCTGCCTACGGCAGGTGTCGGCGCACTTCGAGACGCTGCAGGAAAGTCGGCTCCAGTCGGAGGCGGCCGCGCTTGCGAAGTACCTCTCGTTCCTGAGTCACGACCTGCGCGGCAACCTGAACGGCGCGATGCTGATGATCGAAGTGCTGCGCCGTGAGTTGAGCACGGAAGAGCGTTTCGCCGAACACCTCGCCGACCTCGACGCCATGCGCCAGAGCATGCTCGAGCTCGTCGGCACGATGGACCGCTTCCTCCAGGCCGAGCGCCTGCGGCAGGGTCGCGTGGAGGTCTCGCTCCAGTCGGTGAACATCGCGGCCTTCCTCGAGGAGCAGCGCCGTGCCATGGTCCGGCAGCACCGCGGGGTGGAGGGCCGCATCGAGGTGGAGGTCAGCGACCCGGGCATGATCGTGCTGACCGATCGTGAAATGCTTTCGCTGGTCATCCAGAACACGCTGGGCAACTGCGTCAAGTACTCCGAAGGCCGCCGCGTCGGGATGCACGCCACCAGGCTCTCTGATCCGGCGCGGCCGGAGAAGACATGCCGGATCCAGGTCAGCGACAGCGGCCCCGGGATGGACGAGTACGTGCGCGGCCGGCTCTTCGAGCCGTTCGTCCGCGGGATCCACACGGGCAAGCCTGGGACGGGCCTGGGGCTCTTCATCGCCAAGCAGGCGGCCGACCTTCTTGGGGCGGAGCTGACGGTGCAGAGCCGCCGCGGGAAGGGAACGACCTTCACGCTCGACCTGTGCAACAGCACGTTCCCGCCCTCGGCGGAACCGGGTGCGGCAGTGGGCAGGTAGTTCGTTCCATTCTTCACACCGTGACAGACGCGGCGGCCCCGGTGCGGGCCGCCTCGCTCGTTCCTGGAGCGCGCCCCAAGTCAGGCCCCGGATGCGCCGATGACTCCCAAAGACCCGGCGGGCCGTCCCGCGGGCCGGTTCGTGACGACGGTGCCTTCCGGAGGGAGATTATGGGAGCCAAGGTGCAAACCCCGCTTCAGCTCTATCTGAAGCAGATCAACGAGAGCCCGCTCCTGACCGCAGACGAGGAGAAAATGCTGGCGCGGCGGATCATCCACCAGCAGGACATGTCCGCCCGCGAGCGGATGGTCCGGTCGAACCTCCGCCTAGTCGTGAACATCGCCAAGCACTACTCCAATCGCGGGCTTTCGCTGATGGACCTCATCGAGGAGGGAAACATCGGCCTGCTCAAGGCGGTCGAGGGATTCGACCCCGAGAACGGCGCCCGTTTCAGCACCTACGCGAGCTGGTGGATCAAGCAGGCCATCAAGCGCGCGCTCATCAACGGCGTGCAGCCGATCCACATCCCCGCCTACATGGTCGAGTTGATGACGCGCTTCCGCCGCGCGCTGCGCGACCTCGAGGACGAGCACGGCCATCCGCCCAGCGACGAGCAGCTGCGCAAGCATCTCCAGGTGAGCCAGAAGAAACTGGGCATCATCAAGCAGGCCGTGAAGGCCTACCACTCTCCCACGCAGTTCAACGGCGGGATCGGCGACGACGGCGACGAGCTGACGATCAGCGACGTCGTCGCGGACATGAACAACCCGCTGCCGGACGAAGAGGTCATGAACTTCGACAACCTCGAGCAGATGCACGAGCTGCTGGAGCGGATCGACGAGCGTGCGGCGACGATCCTTCGCCTGCGGTTCGGCCTTGCCGGCGAGGAGCCGATGACGCTGAAGGAGATCGGCAAGCGCGTCGGCCTGACGCGCGAGCGCGTGCGCCAGATCGAGCACGAAGCGATCGGCAAGCTGCGGGAGACGATGTTCGCAGGCGCCGCCTGAGGCTCGCCCGACCGCCAGGGCCGCATCACGCGGCGCCTCAGCGACGCGAGGCCTGGCATTGGGCGCAGAAGTGCGTCGACCGCCCGCCCAGCACGATGCGCTCGATCGGCGCGCCGCATCGGTTGCATGCCTCCCCGGCCCGGTCGTACACCTGGTGCAGACGCCGGAAATCCCCGGCCCTTCCCGCCGCGTCCACGTAGTCGCGCAACGTGCTCCCCCGGTGACGGATCGCCTTTCGCAGCGTGGTCTTGATTCCACGGCAGAGCCGCCCGACCGACGCCCCATCCAGACGGTTGGCCGGCGTCGTGGGGTGGATCCGCGCGATGAAGAGCGCCTCGTCGGCGTAGATGTTCCCCAAGCCGACCACCAGCGACTGGTCGAGCAGGGCGGTCTTGATCGCCCGGCGCGTCCGCGCCAGGCGCCGGGCCAGCTCGGCGGGCCGCATCGCCAGGGGTTCCGGGCCCAGGCCCGCCTCGGACATATCGCGGCCCGTCCATGTCAATCCGCCGAACCGCCTGGCGTCGACGAAGTGAACCTCGCCACCGGCGATGCGGATGCACACGTGCGTGTGCTTCGCGCGCGGGCGGTCTTTCGGCCCGAAAGTGAGCCGCCCGGACATGCCCAGGTGAGCGAAGAAGGCGTTTCCGTCCCCCAGGCGGAAGACGATCCGCTTTGCGCGACGCTCCAGACCCGTCACGGTGCGGCGCTCGACGGCGCTCGGCCAGTCGAAGCCCCTTGGATGCGCAAAATCCTCCCGCAGGAGTTCGAAACGCTGGATGCGACGTCCGAGCAGGGTGGGCCGAAGGGTGTCGACAACGGTCTGAACTTCCGGTAACTCGGGCATGAGCTTCGCTGTGGACGGTTGGCGGCGCGTTGGGCATCGGAATGCCGATGCAGAGGAGTCCGGCCCATCCCGGCAACTAATGCGGGCTTGGAGCGTTGTCAGTTTGGGCAGCCGCGGAGCGACGCGGCGGCCCGGGGCGATAATATGGACGGGCGTTAGGGATCAGATCGGCTCGTACACCGGAGATTCGGCTCATGACGCAGACGACGACTATCGGACCTGGCTCCGCCGGCACCCCGCCCACCCTGGAGGCGGCGGAGCTGGAGGCGGTCGAGCGTCTCCAGCGGGCCTTCGACCAGCTCCGGATGGAGCTCGGGAAGGTGATCGTGGGGCAGGAGGCGGTGATCGAGGAGTTGCTGATCGCCATGTTCTGCCGGGGCCATGCGCTCTTGGTGGGCGTACCGGGCCTGGCCAAGACGCTCCTCGTCAGCACACTGGCGCAGACCCTCGGCCTCTCCTTCAACCGCATCCAGTTCACGCCCGACCTGATGCCGGCCGACATCACAGGCTCCGACGTCATTAAGCGCGACCAGCACACCGGCGACCGCGAGATGGTCTTCCTGAAGGGGCCGGTCTTCGCAAACGTCATCCTCGCCGACGAGATCAACCGCACGCCCCCCAAGACGCAGGCGGCACTGCTCGAAGCGATGCAGGAGCGGCACGTGACGGCGGGCGGGAAGACCTACGACCTGCCCGACCCCTTCTTCGTCCTGGCGACACAGAATCCGATCGAGCAGGAGGGGACTTATCCGCTCCCCGAGGCGCAGCTCGACCGGTTCATGTTCAACATCCTCGTCGGCTATCCCGGCGAGGACGAGGAGTTTGAGATCGTCCGCCGCACGACCATGCCGATGCGGCACGACCTGAAGCAGGTGCTGAGCGAGCAGGACATCCTCACGCTCCAGGACCTGGTGCGCCGCGTCCCGGTCGCCGACCACGTCATTCGCTACGCCCTTCAGCTCACGCGGCTGACGCGCCGGGGAACGGATCAGAAGGGCGTCCCGGAGTTCGTGGATGAGTTCATCGACTTCGGCGCCGGCCCGCGGGCAAGCCAGTACCTGATCCTGGGCGGCAAGGCCCGCGCCCTCCTGAAGGGCCGGACCTACGTCAGCACGGAAGACATCCGGGCGCTGGCCGTCCCCGTGCTGCGTCACCGCCTCACGACCAACTTCGCCGCCGACGCCGAGGGAATCACGAGCGAGAACATCATCGGCCGGCTGATCGAGCACATCCCGCGCCAGCAGTACGACGAGCTGGATCAGCAGACGGCGCGGATGCTTCGCAAGGAGCCGGCGGCGTGAGCAGCCCGGCCGCAAGGGGCGGGACGGATCCACGGCACCTGAATCCTCATCATGGCCGAGAGCGACGTTTACCAGAAATACCTCGATCCGCGCGCTCTGGCCCGCGTGAAGAGCCTTGAGCTGCGCACTCGGCAGGTGGTGGAGGGGCTCCAGTCCGGCCGGCACCGCTCGCCGCACCAGGGCTCGAGCGTGGAGTTTGCGCAGCACCGGCAGTACGCGCAGGGGGACGATGTCCGCCACATCGACTGGAAGGTGTACGGGCGCAGCGACAAGCTCTACATCAAGCAGTTCCAGGAGGAGACGCAGCTCCAGATCATCCTCGTCGTCGACGCCTCCGAGAGCATGGCCTTCGGCAGCGTAAAGGGGGAGGACGGGAGCACCTGGACGAAATATGACCACGCCACGACGCTTGCCGCGACCCTGGCGTACATGGCGCTGGGGCAGAGCGACGCGGTGGGCCTGGCAATCTTCGACCAGGGCCTCTCACGCTATTTCCGCCCCAGCGCCACGAGCGCGCAGTGGCGAACGGTCATCACGGAGCTCCAGGGCGTGCCGCGCTGGAACAAGACGGGGACCGGCAAGGTGCTCGAGCAGCTTGCCAGCAAGATCAACCGGCGCTCGCTTGTGATCCTGCTCAGCGACTTCTTCGACGACCTGGCGGGCCTGAAGCGCGGCCTGCGGGCGCTGCGCTTCCGGAAGCACGACGTCATCTGCGCGCAGTTGCTCGACCCCCAGGAGATCGAGTTCCCGTTTGAGGAGATCACGATGTTCAAGGGGCTGGAGGAGTCGGGCGAGCTCCTCACCGAGCCGCGCGCGCTGCGGCAGGGATACCTCCAGGTGCTTGGTGAGTTCACCGACCAGCTCAAGCGGACGTGCCGCTCCATCGATGTCGACTTCGCACGCTTCAACACCGGTGACTCACTCGACGTGCCGCTGAGCGCCTTCCTCGCCCAGCGCGCCGCCACCATGACACGAACCTGACGCAGATGTGGCGGCCCCATTGGGTCGCCAGCCGATTGCCACGGATCCTGGATGATAGACACGGTGCCGACACCCTCCTTGCTTGACGCCGCCCTGGCTGTTGGCGTCCTGCACCCCGCCCTCGCCGCCGCGGGGCTGGCGCTGGTGTCCATTCCGATTATCATCCATTTCCTCAACCGCCGCCGCTTCCGAACGGTGCAGTGGGCGGCGATGGAGTTCCTGCTCCAGGCCTTGCGTCGCAATCGCCGCCGCATGCGGTTCGAGTCGCTGATCCTGCTCGTGACACGCTGCCTGGTGATCGGCCTACTGGGGCTGGCCCTGGCGCGCCCCTTTGGCTGCGCCGACACCGCCCTGGCGCGGGTCGCCGGGCGCGATGCCGGCGTGCACGTGATCATCCTCGACAACAGCGCGAGCATGGCCTACCGCCATGACCGGGGGGACGCCCAGACCCACTTCGAGCATGCCCGGAGCCTCGCGGTGGCGCTCCTGGAGCGCCTCGGCAGCGGCAGCGAGCAGATGGCGCTCGTCACCGCCGCCTCGCCGGCGCGGGCCGTGATCGGCTCCCCCACCTACGACCTGTCGGCCGCGATCATCGCTATCGAGGCGACCGAGCAGACGCAGCGCTCGACCGACCTGCCCGGCGCGCTGGAGCGCGCCGTGGAGATCGTCGCGGAACTGCCCGACGGGGTTCCGCGCACGCTGCACGTCCTGACCGACGACACCGCATCGGCACTGGCCGACGGCGAGCGCCTGGCCGAGGCCGCCGGGCGCGCCGCCGACGAGTTCCGCATCGTCTGGCATCACCTCGGGGCGCCGGGACAGAGCAACCAGGCGGTGCTGAACGTGCGGGCGAGCGACGCGCTGGTCCGCCGCGGCTTCGATACGACTTTCTCCGCCCTCGTCCAGCGCTTCGGGGGAACGCCGGGCGAGGCGACGCTTTCCTGGCGGCTGGACGGCGCGACCGTTGGCGGATCGCAGGCGATCACGCCCGCGGCCGAGCCGACGCCGGTGACGGC
>JAEZED010000121.1 GCA_023417885.1 Planctomycetota bacterium | reverse complement strand
GCTGTCGAGCGCGCCGGTCGGCTCGTCGGCGAGGAGGATGGCCGGGGCGTTGACCATCGCCCTCGCGATGGCCACTCGCTGGCGCTGCCCGCCGGAGAGCTGGTTGGGGCGGTGGTCCATCCGGTCGCCGAGGTTGACCAGCTCCAGGGCCTCCCGGGCACGGCGCCGCCGGTCGCGCCAGCCGTCGCGAGAGTAGATCAGGGGCAGCTCCACGTTCCGCAGCGCCGTCTGCCGCGGGAGCAGCTCGAAGCTCTGGAAGACGAACCCGATCTGCTGGTTGCGCACCTGCGCGAGCTGCGCCGCGTTCATGCGGTCGACGCGCTGCCCGCTGAGCTCGTAAGTGCCGGCGGTGGGGCGGTCGAGGCAGCCCAGGATGTTCATCATCGTGGACTTGCCGCTTCCGCTGGCGCCCATGATGGCGACGTACTCGCCACGGTCGATGTCGAGATCGACACCATCCAGCGCGCGGATCAGCTCCGCCCCGACGCGGTAGTGCTTGGTGATGTTTCTGAGCTTCAGGAGCATGGCGGGAGCGCTGGCAACGGCGGCGGGGCGGCGGACGGGATCTCAGGCGGAGGCGGCCTCGACGGCGGCCGGCTCTGTCTTGCCGGGCGCCTGCTTGTTGAGCGAGCCTTCGGGCGCGACCTTCTGCCCGTGCCGGATCTCCTCGAGCACCTTGTACGGCCCCGTAACGATCTGCTCCCCCGGCTCCAGGCCCGACGTGATGATCGTCATGCGCAGGTCGCTGGCCCCGACTTCCACGGGCGTGATGACCGCCTCGCCATTCACGATCCGGTAGACGACGGGCGTGAACTCCTTGTCCGCGCGCACCTGCGGCATCGACCGGATGTCCGGCGGAAGCTCGTCCACGCGGCGCCCGACGACGCACTGGCTGGGAATCCGCACCACGTCCTGGTGCTGGCGGGTCTGGATCTCCACGTCGGCGGTCAGGCCGGTGAAGATCCGGATCTTGCCGGTCGCCTCCGGGTCCAGAAGCACCTCGCAGATGTAGTACTTGCTGTCGGTGCCGCCGCCCCCCATCCCGCCGCCGGAGCCGGACATCGCGCTCTCCTGCGCCAGCGAGACGCTGCGAACCGTGCCCGCAAGCACCTCGCCGTCGTACGCCGCAGCGCGGATCTCGGCGGGCTGGCCGACCTCTACCTGCGTGACGTCCGTCTCGTCTACCTCCGCCTCGACGATCAGCTCCGAGAGGTCGGCGACCTCCATGATCACGGTGCCGGCGTTGTTCATCGTGCCGGTGACGACGATCTCGCCCACCTCGGCGTTGAGCTTCGTGATGACGCCGTCGATCGGGCTGGTGATGACCGTGTATTCCAGTTCGTCCTTGGCCTGCTCGATCTCCGCGTCGGCGGCGTCGATCTGGAACTGGAGCACCTTCAGGTTCGCCTCGTCCGCCTTAAGGGCAAGCTGCTCGGCCTCCACCTGGGCAAGCCGCTGGTCGTAGAGGGCCTGCGCGTCGTCGACCGCGGTGCGGCTGACGTCCTGGCTCTCGTAGAGTGCCACCTGGCGATCGAGGTCACGCTTGGCCTGGGCGAGCAGGACGCGGCTGGAGGCCAGCCGGGCCGCCGCCGCCTCGATCTGGGCGCGGGCAACAGTCAGGTTGGCCGCCTGCCCCTCGCGCCGGGCCATCGTCGCACGCAGGCGGGCCTGCATCTCCGTGTCGTCGAGCCGGACCAGCACATCTCCCTTCTTGACCTCGCGTCCCTCCTCGAAGGGGAGCTCGACGATCTGGGCCGCCGTCTTGGCACTGATGCTCACCTTCCGGCGCGCCTGGATGTCGCCCGGAGCGGTGACGAATTCCGTGAGCGCGCCCCGCTCGACCTCGGCGAGGCGCACCTCTGTCGGCGGAACCTCGGTGCTTCCGCGCAGCGCCTGCATCGCCCCTCCCACGAGGAGCACGAGAACCACCACGATGACCGCCGCTATCAGGAGCTTCTTCACCAGCGTTGCCTCAATAAATGGCCCGGGAGCCCGCTGCCCGGTGGGGTTCGACGCGGATTGCGCGGTGGCCCCGGCGACCGCCGGCGGGGCCCGTCCCCCTCACCAATGCGCCAGAAGGCTGTTGGTTGCTCCGGGAATGCGGACAGCACCCCAACCGACCCGAAGCGCCGGGACCGGTTGTCACTTTACGCACGACTTCGGGCCTTCGCCGACCTTCCCCGGAGCAGCACGGCGGCGATGCCGACGGCGCCGGTCGGGTGGCAGGCAGGCAATAGAAAACGGCCGCAGGATCACGCCTGCGGCCGGTGCGGTTCAGAAGCGGAGAGGGGGAGATTCGAACTCCCGGTACGGTGTGACCCGTACGACGCTTTAGCAAAGCGTTGCCTTCAGCCACTCGGCCACCTCTCCGGCAATCGCGCTTCTCCAGCGACGCGCTTGTGAGACGCCACGGGAGGTTCGGTATGCTAGGCCGCCAGGGGCGGTTGGCAAGCCATCCCGCCGTGCGGGCGGGGCCCTTCACCGGTACGACCATGGCCTCCGGGCTGTTCCCGATCTTTCTGCGCGTGGAGTCCCTCCCGATCCTGATCGTCGGCGGCGGTCGCGTCGGCGCGCGGCGTGCCCGGAAGCTCACCGAAGCCGGCGCGCGGCGACTGACGGTCGTCTCGCCTGCGTTCGACGCCGCGATGCCCGAGGGGGTGACGCGCGTGGGCGAGCCATTCCGTCCCGATCACCTAGCGGGACAGCGAGTGGTCTTCGCGGCGACCAGCTCGCAAGAGGTGAACAGGGTGGTATGCGAGGCCGCTGAAGCCGCCGGGCTCCTGTGCGGCCGCGCGGATGATCCGGAAGCAGGCGACTTCATCACCCCCGCGGTGGGCGGGGCAGGGGAGGTGGTGATCGCGGTGGCATCCGGCACACCGGCGGTCTCGCGCCGTGTGCGGGACGCGGCGCAGGCGACGGCATCGCAGTGGGCGAAGGTGGCGCGGGTGGCGGGCGCGATGCGCCGTTCGCTGACGGGAGATGCGCCGGCGCGGTCGCTGATCCTGGGCGACTTGGTGAGCGACGAGGCGCTGGAGGTGCTGCGTGCCGAGGGACTGGGCGGGCTGCGCGTCTGGCTGCGCGCGCGCCATGGGCAATGGCGGCAAGAGATTGACACCGCTTTCCTGCGGTTGCGTGCCGCAGGGGGCCCGGCGTCCAATCAGGGGAGCTAGAGTTTCCCCCACCCGGAGTTCCCCCAGTTCCGTGCCGCCGTTGTTGCAGACCAGCCCGACCATCGCCTCCGCCGGGGTGTCGCCTTGAAGCGGCTTCGCCTCATCGGCCTGAGTCACCACACCGCCCCCGTCGCGGCGCGGGAGCTTCTTGCCATGGCACTGCCGGAGGCGACGGACGCACAGCGGGCCGTCTGCCTGGCGCTGGGCACGGGCTCCGAGGCCGTCCTGCTCAGCACGTGCAACCGCGTGGAGCTCTACTGGGCGTCGGATGTCGAGGAGATCGACGGGCCGGATCCGCTCGATGTGATCTGCCGCCTGCGCGGCATCGACGCCGAGGCTTTGAAGGGGCTCACCTACCGCCTCGCCGGGCGGGAGGCGGTGGCGCATCTCTTCCGCGTCGCGGCGTCGCTGGACTCGCTCGTCCCGGGTGAGCAGCAGATCGCCGGGCAGGTGCGCCGGGCCTACGAGAGCGCCCGCCGCGCCGGGACGGCGGGACCGATGCTCCACGGCCTCTTCCAGCGCGCCCTGGCGGTGGGGAAGGAAGTCATGAGCACCACCCGCCTCTCCGCCGGTCGGCAGAGCGTTGCGAGCGTGGCGGTGCAGCACCTGGATCACGCGTTCGGCCGGCTGGAGGACAGGACGATCCTGTGCGTCGGCGCGGGGCAGATGGCACGGCTCGTGCTCGAACAGCTTGCCGGCCGCGCCGTCGGGCGGGTGATCGTCTGCAACCGCGACCTCGCCAGGGCCGAGTCGCTCGCCCGGCCCCACGGCGCCCGGGTATGTCCTTTCTCGATGCTCGACGAACTCCTGGCCGAGGCGGACGCCGTCATCGCGACCACGGGCTCCCGGGAGCCGGTGATCACGGCCCACCGTCTTCGTCCCGTGCTGGCGGGGCGTGGGCGTCCCCTGTTGCTCGTGGACATCGCCGTCCCGCGCGACGTGGAGCCGTTGGTGTCGGAGCTGGATCACGTTCAACTCTGCGACATCGACGCCCTGGAGTCGGCGGTGTTGCAGACGCTCGCCTCCAGCCGCGAGGCACTGGAAGCGGCGGAGCGGATCGTGGCATGGCATGTCGGCGGCTTCCTGGAATGGCATCGCCAGCGCGCGGTGGCGCCGACGATCCGCAAGCTCTACCAGGGCTCGCGCGAACTGGCAGCCACGGAGGCGGCCCGGACGTTGCGAAAGCTTCCCGAACTCGACGAGGAGGGACGCCGGCACGTGGAGGCGATGGCGCTGCGGATCGTCAACAAGCTGCTCCACGGCCCGGTCTCCACCCTCCGGTCCGCCGCCGCGCACGCTCACCATGGGCCGGTCTACCAGCACGCGGTGGAGAAGCTCTTCTCGCTCGAGCAGCGTTCGCCGGAACACCAGGAAGATTGATGCGTGCCGCAGGCCGCGGCGCATTCGTAGACACCGCCGACCGTCGATACGATCTGTTGCGTGAAAGAAGACGGCACAGGTTGGGCGCAGGGCGCCGAGGCGGCGTCGCCATGGCGCGAGCGACCGCGACGCCGGCTGGTGGCGCTGCTCGGGCTCGCCCTCGCCTTCGCGACGGCCGGGGTGCTGGGCGGACCCAACACCGCCGATGTCGTCGTCACGATCTTCGGCCGCGGCCTGCTTCCACTGATCAACGTCATCGCCGCGACGCTGGCTGGCATGGCGATCGTGCGGCGCGCGGTCCCGGGCGTGGGGCGAGCGCTGCTGGTCGCCTCGGGCGCCGGCGTCGGGCTAGGCATCCTCATCACCCTCAGCCTGCTGCTGGGCCTCGCGGGAATGCTGAGCGCCGCCACCGCGTGGCTCCTGGTAGGCGCGATGGGGGTCGCAGGCGTGGACGTCTGGTTCGACCGCGCCCGGTGGATGCAGCCGGCGCGCCCGGGCCACGAGGCCTGGCTCTGGCTGCTGCCAGCGATGGCGCTGGGAGTATGCATGGCGGGGGCATCGATTCCGCCCGGTGTGCTGTGGGGCGATGAGCCGCACGGGTACGACGTGCTGAGTTACCACCTGCAGATCCCGCGCGACTGGTTCGAAGCGGGGCGGATCGTGCCGCTGGAGCACAATGTCTTCTCCCACTTCCCGCTGGGGGAGGAGACGCTTTTCCTGCTGATGATGCACCAGGCGGGGGGGCCTTGGAAGGCGATGTATGCGGCCCAGATCCTTAGCCTGCTGCTGATGGCGCTGGCGACGGTGGGCGTGTACGGGGCGGTGTCCGGCATCGCTACGGACCCGGGTTCCGGCGCCGCAGCGCCGCACGACAAGATGCGTGGCGGCGGCATCGCCCCGACGGCGGCGGCGGTGATCTTCGCGACGGTGCCGTGGACGGCGCTGCTCGGGAGCGTCGCCTACAACGAGGCGCTGCTGGTGCTTGCGGCGACTCTGGTCGCGGCTTGGCTCGTACGCGCCGTCGATGGCGACTGGCGCGCAGCGGGGCTGGCGGGGGTGTTCGTGGGCCTGGGCGTCAGCGCCAAGTACCCCGCGGTTCCGATGCTCGGTGTCGCCGGCGCGCTGGCCCTGCTGGCGGGCTCCCTGCTGCCGGCGCGCCGCCTGGTACCGGGCGAAGCCGCCGCGGGAGAGGGCGTGGGCGTGCCGTGGCAGCAACGGCTGCGAAGGACATCGCTCGCGATAGCGGCGTTCGCGGGCGGGGCGGCCATCCTCGCGCTGCCGTGGCTGCTGCGGAATCTCGCCTGGTCGGGCAACCCGGTCTTCCCCCTGGCGACGGGCCTCTTCGGCGATGCCGGCTGGGCGCCGGAGCTCATCGAGCGGTGGGGGAGGGCGCACTCCCTGGCGGCGGGCGAGCGGCGCCTCCCGCGACTCCTTCAGGATGTGCTTTCCAACTGGCGGTACGGCTTTGTCGTCTGGCCCCTGGCGCTCGTCGCGATCGGCTGGCTCATCGCGCGGCGACAGCGCGTCGGCGTGATGCTGGCGACGTGGCTGACGCTGATGCTCCTGGTCTGGATCGGCTTCACGCACCTCCAGGGTCGTTTCCTCGTCGTCAGCCTGCCGATCCTGGCGATCGCTGCGGGCCTGGCGTTCTTCCGTCGCCTGCGGCTTGCGGAAGTCGCGGCGGCAGGGTTGTGCGCGATCGTCGGCCTTGCCTGCCTCCTCCCGGCAGCGTGGCAGCGCACGCAGGCGGGGCGGGAGGAGGGGATGTTCCTCTACGGCTTCGACGATCTCGTCCTGCTCACGCCGATCGGCGAGGCGGACGCCGCCGGGCGCGAGGTGTATCTCGTCGGCGAGGCCAAGGCCTATCTCTACCAGCATGAAGCGGTGCACTACCGCGCGGTCTTCAACGTGCCGCCCGCCTCGGGCGCCATCAGGGCGTGGCTGGGCGATGCGCTCTTCACGGCACCGGACGAGGCGCTGGTCGTCATCGATCCGGCGGAGGTCAATCGCCTCTCGCTGACCTACGGCACCCCGCCGCTGGAGGTGAACGTGCCGGAGTCGATCGTGGTGCCGATGGGGCAGGTGCGGCAGGCGCTGGGCGTTGCGCCGGAGGAGAAGCCCGGACCGGCCGGCGACGGGGCGCGCTGAACGGACGGGGCGCGTCGGCGGGGCTATCGTGCGCAAGGTTTTGTGACAACAACCCCAACCGCCACCAGACATGAGCAATCCCACCGCGACTTCCCCCCGCACGATCAGGCTCTCCCAGCGCGTGGAGGCCGTGGCGCCCTCGGTGACGCTCGCGGTCGTCGCCAGGGCCAAGGCGCTGGCCGCCGGGGGGGCGGATGTCGTCAGCTTCGGGGCGGGGGAGCCCGATTTCGACACGCCGGACTTCATCAAGCAGGCCGCCGTCGAGGCGCTGGGCTCCGGGCAGACGAAGTACACCCCGACGCCGAGCATCCCGCAGCTCAGGCAGGCGATCGCGGAGAAGTTCCGGCGCGAGAACGGCCTCGACTACCAGCCCGCGCAAATCTGCGTTGCCCCCGGCGGCAAGGGCGCGCTCTATCTCGCCTTCCTCGCCCTCCTGGACGACGGCGACGAGGTGCTGATCCCCGCGCCCTACTGGGTCAGCTATCCCGAGCAGGCAAAGCTCTGCGGCGGGGTGCCGAAGTTCGTCGTCGCCGACGAAGCGGCCGACTTCAAGCTCACGCCCGAGCAGCTCGAGGCCGCCATCACGCCGAGGACGCGCGTTTTCATCCTCAACAGCCCGAGCAACCCCGCCGGCAACTGCTACTCGCCGGCCGAGCTGAAGGCGCTGGCCGAGGTGCTGGCGAGGCACGAGCAGGTGATGGTCTTCAGTGACGAGATCTACGAGAAGCTGCTCTACGGCGGGCAGGAGACGGCGAGCATCGCGGCGCTTCATCCGGCGCTGCTTGACCGCACGATCACGTTCAACTGCCATTCCAAGAGCTTCGCGATGACGGGTTGGCGCGTCGGGTACGCCGGCGGGCCGGCGCCGGTCATCGCCGCCATGAACAAGGCGCTGACTCAGATCGCCAGCCACATCACCAGCTTCTGCCAGATGCCCGCGGCGGTCGCGCTCGACGATCCGCGCGGGGCCGAGAGCGTGGAGGCGATGCGCAAGCAGTTCGAGAAGCGGGGCGAGCACATGCACCGCCGCCTGGGGCAAATCCCCGGCATCACCTGCATCCGCCCGCGCGGGGCCTTTTACTGCTTCCCGAACGTCAGCGCTCACTTCGGCCGCCGGGCCGGGGAGCGCGAGATCACCGACGCCATCAGCTTCGCCGAGGCGCTGCTGGAGCAGCAGAACGTCGCGGTCATTCCCGGCAACGACAGCGGTTTTGCCACGCATGTGCGCCTCAGCTTCGCGACGAGCATGGAGCAGATCGACAAGGGGCTGGACCGCCTGGAGGCGTTCGTGAAGTCGCTCGCATGAGATCGCGCGTGGAGGCGGCGTCGCGATGCGGCCCGGAGATCGCAAAGGCGCAAAGGCGCGAAGAGAGCCGCGAAGCGACAAGACGGCGGTGCCTCCTACTCAGTGCTGATCGACCCACGAGAGTGCCTGACAGTGGGCCATCCGCGGCACCCGAGATGACGCAATAATTCCGGTCATTCAGCCCAATCGTGTCATTCGTGGCCCTGCCGTGGCCTCTCGCGCGCGGGGGCCGGTATTCTGTCTCCATGCTTCTCGACGCGCTCCAACGCAACGCACGCCAGCGGCCCGACAACGTCGCCATCGTCGATGATCGCGGCGAGACGACCTGGGGGCAGCTCGATCAGAAGGCCCGCCGCCTCGCGAAGGTGCTCCGCGGGCGGACGAAGCGGGACTGCGTCGCCATTCTCCTCCCCTCGGGCGCCGCCTTCGTCACCGCCTTCTACGCCACGCTCTACGCCGGCAAGGTGGCGGTGCCGCTGAACTTCCTGCTGGGGGAGCGCGAAACGCTCCATGTGCTGGCGGACAGCGGGGTGGACCTGGTCGTGACGGTGCAGCTCATCCTCGACAAGGTGGACGCCGGCGCCGCCGTCAGGACGAGCGGCGTGCAGATGCTGGACCTGCTGACGCTCAGACCCACCCTCGGCACGGTGCTGCGCCAGCTCGTGCCGCTGCCCTCGCCGAAGCGCGGGCCCGATGAGCTGGCGGCGATCCTCTACACGAGCGGGACGAGCGGACTGCCCAAGGGGGTGGAGCTGACGCACGGCAACCTCCAGCGCGACGCCGACGCGTGCATCAGGCATGTCGGGCTCGACCGGATCCAGGCGAGCACCGGCAAGGCGGGGGCGGACCACGTGTTTCTCGGCGTCGTCCCGCTCTTTCACTCGACCGGCATGCTGGCGACGCTGA
Source organism: Planctomycetota bacterium (assembly GCA_023417885.1). Lineage (GTDB taxonomy): Bacteria > Planctomycetota > Phycisphaerae > Tepidisphaerales > Tepidisphaeraceae > JAEZED01. The sequence goes on along the minus strand of JAEZED010000121.1, from coordinate 63,622 downwards.
TCGCGCCGGTGACGCTGGGAGCCAGGACGGTCTACACCGCCCGCTTCAGCCCCGCGGGAACGATGAAGGCGATTCGGGAGCACGGCGTGACGGTGATGGCGGCGGTGCCGAGCATGTACAACGCGCTGGCGCGCGTGAAGGACGCCAGGCCGGAGGACTTCCACTGCCTCTTCATGCCCCTCTCCGGCGGAGAGCCGCTGCCGGGGCGCATCCGCGAGCTGTTCCTCGAGAAGTTCAACTGCACGCTGATGGAGGGATACGGCCTGACCGAGACCTGCGGCCCGGCCTTCGTGAATCACCCCGACGCCCATCGCGAGGGAAGCGTGGGCAAGCCGATCCCCGGCTGCGAGGTGCGCATCAGCGACGACGAGGGCAAGCCCCTGGCGGCGGGCCAGATCGGGGAGATCTGGCTCAGGGGGCCGATGGTCTTCCGCGGCTACCACAACCTCCCGGCCGAGACCGCGGCCGCGAAGACACCCGACGGCTTCTTCCGCACCGGCGACCTGGGGATGCTCGACGAGGACGGGTTCCTCTTCATCACGGGGCGGAAGAAGGACATGCTGATCGTCAGCGGCGAGAACGTCTACCCGCGGGAGATCGAGGAGACGATCGCGCGGATGCCGGGGGTCGCGGAGGCGGCGGTGATCGGCCGGCCGGACGACATGCGCGGGGAGGTGCCGGTGGCGTTCGTGATCGCCGCGGAGGGGCAGACGATCGAGGCGGGCGCGGTCAGGGAGCACTGCCGCGAGGCGGGCCTGCCGCAGTTCAAGATCCCGAAGGATGTGCACATCGTGGAGGACTTGCCGCGCTCCCCGACGGGCAAGGTGCTGAAGCGCGAGCTGGCCGGCCGCCTCCAGCAAGGCGGCGAGCCGGTCGCATCGGCGGAAGGGGCGGGACAGTGACCGTACCCGCGGCGCGCTCGGACCTCGACTGAACTGGCCGCGGCAAAGGTGTGAGACATGGGCCGGGTCAGGTATCTTCTCCGGGATGACCTCCCTCGCAGGGCCGCCCGATGCTGATGAGCTGGAGACGAGCGCCCGGCGTCCGCCTCTCCAGCGGCACCTGACAATCCAGTCGGATCAGTTCTGCAGGTGCGGCTACAACCTGTATGGCCAGACCGTCACGTTCGACGAGCGCCTCGGCTTCCCCGTCGTCCGGTGCCCGGAGTGCGGCAACTGGCATCCGGCCGGGCACGGCTCGACCGCCCTGCGCCCCTGGCTCGCGCGGCTGGCGGTGTTGGCACTTGCGTTGTGGGTTGCGCTGCTCCTGGCGGCGGGCCTGGCGATCGCCGGCGCGCTCGTCGGGTTCCAGTTCGCTTTCCTGGAGGTTGGTCTGAGCCACGGATACGTCGACCTGAACACCGGCCGCCCAATCGAATCGCAGTTCATCGGAGGAACCTGGGAGTGGGTGTACCTGGACACGGGGGCGGTCGCGAACCTCGCCGGCCCCAACCTGCGCTTCGAGATGATCGCACTGCCGCAGGATCACCCGCTCCGAAGCACGAGTTCGCCGCAGGACGACGCCCAGCGATGGCGGATCCGCGCGTTCCTGCTGGGGTTTGTCGCCGTCCTCGGGATCGTCGCGGGCGCGATCCAATCGGGCGTGATGTGGCACATGCGCGGCCTCCGGTCGTTCGTCGCGCCCGTCGTCGTGCTGGGCCTGGCGGCGGCGATCTTCTGGCTCGCGATCGCCGCCAATGCCGTGTACTACCAGTTGGCGCTGGGTGAGGCGGTGTCGGCGTCGCTGGCCGTTCTCGGCCTGGCGGCGCTGGCATGGCTCGTGGGCATGACGTTCGGCCGCCCGGTGCTGCGTGTCGTGGTGACGGGTCTCGTTCCTCCGCGCCCGCGTCAGATGCTGGCGTTCCTGTGGCTTGCCGACGGCAAGCCCGCGCCGGGCGGGGGAGAGCCGGCGTGAGCGGCATCTTCGCGTGGATCAACCTGGCAGAAGCCGCGCTCTGGATCGCGCTGGGCCTGGGTGTTCTCGGGCATGCGCTGGTTCGCGTCGGCCCGGGACGGCGGTTGGAGCGGCTCGTCCTGGCGATGGTGCTGACCGCCTTCGGCATCAGCGACATCGTGGAAACGAGCACGGGCGCCTGGTGGCGCCCGTGGTGGCTGCTGGTATGGAAGGCGATCTGCGTGCTGCTGCTGGTCGCGCTCGTGATGCGGCTGATCCTGGGCAGGCGCGGCACGGCCCGGTTGCGGGGCGGTCAGTCGCCAAGTTCCTCGTAGATCACGTTCCACTCGCTGTGGTTGACTGGTTGGAGCGCGAAATCCGTCTCGCTGACGGCCTGGTTGATCTTGAGGTCTCGCAGGTCGGTGATGCGCGTGGTGGAGCCCGTGCGGTTGAGCGTGATCACCCTCCGAGGCAGGCCGTCGGCGAGTGTGACGTCGATCTCCAGCCACCGGAACTTGTCGGCGATGTCGGTACCTTCGCGCGGTGTCAGGCGCAGGCGCCGTGTTCCCTCGGGGGCCTCGATTCTCATCGGGTTCTCGTCAGGGTTTGCCGGATCCACCTCGCGCACCTCGAACATCCGCCGCACGTCGTCGCGGCTCTGTCCGATGGGCAGGGGGAAGGGCCCCTCGCCCAGCTTCAGCAGGTCGCGTTCGGCCTGTTCCGGCGGGAGCTTGCGGATGATCTCCTGGCGCATCTTGTAGTTGCGCTCGACCAGTTCGTCCCCCTGGAGCAGGTACTCGATTCGCTCCTCGCGAAGGCCGGGGCCGTTGTCCGTCTCCACCAGCACGCCCATGATCGTGACGCGGAAGCTCACCAGCTCATCCGAGCGGCGCAGCACCACCTTCCCCGGCTGCCGCTTCTCGTCGCCCGTGTCGCTGTCGAGGTCCGTCAGCAGCACGGTCGCGCGCAGCGACTGCAGGTCCTGCCCCGCGCGGTGCAGGGCGTCGAGGACGTCGTCCACCGACGAGGCCTCCGTCAGCACCCCCGACGGCTGCGTCGCTGGCGCGTCTTCGGCCGGCTGAACGCCTCCCGACCCGAAGAAGAGCAGGGCAAGCAACACGACCAATCCCGTTCCATGGATCATCGCTACCTCGTTTCGAGAACGCTCCTCGTCCTGTCAGACCCCCGAATCATCGGAAGGCGAGGCCGGCCGAGCCCAGTGTAGCCCGTGCCCGTGCCGCCCCGGGCGGGCGACTTGCGATCCGCAGCCGCCGCCCGAATAATCGCGCCGACATGCCTGCGCGCGTCATCAACATCCAGGACTACAGCCTCGACCTCGAGGAAGAGGTCGCGCGCGCCGCCGACGCCCTGGCGGCGGGGGAGCTGGTCGTCGTCCCCACTGAGACGGTCTACGGCATCGCCGCCAAGCCCGATATCCCGGCCGCGGCCGAGCGGCTGGCGGCGCTCCGAAACGCCGCGACGACCCCGCTGACCCCGCACGTGCCGGACGCCCAGGCGGCCCTGGGCTACCTGGGAGACGTCTCGGCCACCGGGAAGCGGCTTATGCAGAAGGTTTGGCCGGGACCGGTTGCGCTCATGTTTCCTGTTGCCGAGGAGCGCCGGCGCCAGGTGGTGCGCGAGATGGGCGTTGAGGCGGGGGTTCTGTTCAATGCCCAGGGGAACATCGTCCTTCGCTGCCCGGACGAGCCACTGACCACGACCCTGCTCCGCGCAGTCGGACAGCCGGTAGTTGTCACCCGATCCGGCCTACCGGGCGGCTCCGACGCCACCCGGGCGCCCGGTGAGGCCACGCCAGAGCAGGTGTCGCTCGTCCTGGATGTCGGCCAGACCCGGCTGAGCAAGCCGAGCACGGTCGTCCGGGTCGACGGGGAGAACTGGGAGATCGTCAGGGAAGGCATCTACGACCGCCGAATCATCGAGCGGAAGCTCCGGACGACCGTGCTGTTCATCTGCAGCGGCAACACCTGCCGCAGCCCGATGGCGGCGGCCCTGGCGCGCAAGATCGTGGCGGAGCACGCCGGGATCCAGCAGTCGGAGCTGGCCGACCGCGGGTTCGACATCGTCAGCGCAGGGGCCTTCGCCATGCCGGGGATGCCCGCCACGCCGCAGGCCGCCGAGGTCGTCGGCGAGATGGGGGCGGAACTCTCCACGCACCGGAGCCAGCCGCTGACGGTGGAGTTGATCCAGCGGTCGGACGTGATCATCACGATGGGGCGTGCCCACGCCCAGGCGGTTACTAGCCTTGTTCCGTCGGCCTCGGCGCGGGTGCTGATGCTCGATCCGGACAAGGACGTGGACGACCCGATCGGCTCGGACACGGCGCATTACCGGAAGCTGGCGGGGGAGATCGAGCAATTGCTGCGTCGGCGCCTGGAGGAGACGGTCCTGAAGCCGTTGTGATCGCTCCAGATCGCCGCAAACGCGGCCGGGTGGATGGTTTGCGAGGAAAGGGCAGGTCCGGCTCAGAAGTGGCGGTGCCCGGGAGACGCTTTTTGTGGTATGGTTTCGCCTGTCCACTTCAGGCCGGAAACGGCGATTTCAGGCGTTGTAAGCCGCTCCCGTTCCGGCAACAGCCCCCTCCAAGAAGGCCGAGCCTCGAAGGCTGAGGGAAAGGAATGTCATGGACCAACCGGCAAAGCGCACGGAGAGCGCCCGCGTCTCTGCCCAGGCCGCTCAGTACCACAAGTCCGTCAAGTCCCCGCCAGGGCGACGTCTGCGGCTTGTGATCGCCAGCGATCACCGGGGCTATGACGCCAAGGCCCAGCTTCTGGGCCAGCTTGGCCGGTTCAATTGCGAGATCGTCGACCTTGGCTGCGACGGAAGCGGCAACTGCGACTACCCCGACTACGCCGCCCCCGCGGCGCGCATGGTTGCCTCGGGCGAGGCGGATGTCGCCGTCCTCCTCGACGGCAGCGGCATCGGCATGGGAATCGTCGCGAACAAGATCCGCGGCATCCGGGCCGCCACGGCCCACGACGAGCTCACAGCGCGGATCGCGCGGGAGCACAATCACTGCAACGTCCTCTGCGTCGGCACGGAGCTCGTCAACAACAAGAACCTCGCCCGCATCGTCGAGATCTTCCTGACGACCCCCTTCGCCGAGGGCCGCCACATACGCCGCGTCGCGAAGATCGCCGAGATCGAGGAAGCAGAATCGATGCCGGCCCTGAAGATGTCCGTCTGAGCGGCCCGCCCGTTTGCATCCATGCCACGGCTCCCATGCGAGGGAGCCGTGTTGCTCTCTACCCCACAGCCACCGGCTCATCGCCGCGCGCCGCCGACCACCAGAGCACCAGCCACGGCAGCACGCGACCCAGCAGCATCGCCCCCGCCATCACGTAGGCATCCGCCCCGGCGGCGGTGAGCGGATCGACACTCACCCCGGCGCCTCCGAGCGCCGCGGCGGCGAGGATCGCGACTCGGTCCGGCCGAAGCTGCGGGGAGAACTGGACGAGAAGCAGAAACGTCAGGCCGAAGAGCACGACCATCGCCAGGAGCCAGAGCGTGGCCATGGCAAACGTGCGTCCGGCCGCGCGTCCGCGAAGCAGGCGCAACAGCCCGAGGAACACGACCGCGAGCGTCACCGCGCGGATCCCTCCGCCCACTCCGCCGGAGGCGCCGCCGACCAGCAGGACGGGCACCAGCGCCCACCGCGCCGCGGGCGAGAGGGACGCCGTCGCATCGACGAAGCCCGCGCCCCTCGCGTCGATGGCCACGGCCCCGGCGGTGGTGAGGTCACGCAGCGCGGCGCCGGTGAGCAGGTCACTGCCGGCAAGGGCCTGCATGGCAACCACCAGCAGCACGGCGAGCAGGAAACCCGGAGCGACGGCCGCCCAAGTGAGCCGCGAAACAGCCGAGGGCGGGCGGCTGTTGGTGAAGGTGTCGAGGAGGACAAAGGGCCCGAGCATTGCAAGGGCGCTGATGGGAAAGGCGGCCAGCCAGAGGAGCGGCGCGCTGACGCCGGGAGCGTCCGTGAGCAGGCCGGAGGCGCTGGCCATGGCGAGACCATTCCAGCCGGCGGCGCGAATCGGCTGACCCGCCGCGATGCCTGCGGCCAAACCAGCAAGCACGAGGATCGCGAGGAAGATCGCACTGACGGAAAGCGTGCGGCCCCATCCCCAGTCCCGGCCGGAGACGCGCGCGAACGCGCCGGTGGCGATGGCGATGGATAGGAGGGCGCTCCAGAGGGTGACGATGAGCCAGAGCCCACCGTGGGCGGCGTTCATCGCGCCCGGCGATGTCCAGGTCATCTCGAAGCCGTTGAGGCCGGCGGCGTTCAGGACGAAGAAGGTCGCGCGCGGCAGCGACATGCGGGCGGGGCCCGAGAAGGGAACGCGCTGGGCGACCACGATCGCTACCGCGAGGGCGGCAAGCCACGGCAGGACCAGGAGCGCAGCGCCCGCCGCAGCGGGGGACGCCCGGCGCGGCGCGGCGGGTTCCGTGGGAGGGGAGTCGATGGCTGCTGGCGTCACCGCGCGACACTATGCCGATCGGCGGATCGGCGTGCAACGTGGACCGCGGCGGGGGGCCTGAGGTGCGGCATGCGGCTTGACTGCATTCGGGCCTTCTCTAGCATCGCGCTCTCTCGGAGAATCTTGAACATGGCCAAGAAAACTGTCGCGGATCTGGACGTGAAGGGGAAGCGGGTGCTGATGCGGGTGGACTTCAACGTCCCGCTGGAGGGCTCGCGCATCACCGACGACCGGCGCATCACGCAGGCGATGCCGACGATCAAGAGCGTCGTCGAGCGGGGCGGCCGGCTGATCCTGATGAGCCACCTCGGCAGACCCAAGGGGGAGCGCAAGCCGGAATACAGCCTGAAGCCGGTCGCGGCGCACCTGCGCAAGCTGCTGGCCGTCTGCCGCGCCGACCCTGCCGATGGCCTCGGGGCGGAGAAGGAGATCGGCGACCACGGCCAGAGCACGCTCGACCGCCTGCCGGAAGTGCACTTCGCGGACGACTGCGTCGGCGAGGACGTGCAGGCGCTGCTCGACCGCCTCACCGACGGTGATGTGCTCCTGCTGGAGAACCTGCGCTTTCACAAGGAGGAGGAGAAGAACGACGAAGCGTTCGCGGCGCAGCTGGCGGCCTTCGGGGACGTCTACGTCAACGACGCCTTCGGCACGGCCCATCGCGAGCATGCCAGCACTTACGGTGTGCCGAAGATCATGAAGGCGCAGGGGAAGCCGACTGCCATCGGCTTCCTGATCCAGAAGGAACTGCGGTTCCTTGGCGATGCGGTGACCACGCCGCAGCGGCCATTCGTGGCGATCCTGGGCGGCGCGAAGGTGAGCGACAAGATCAGCGTGATCGAGGCGCTGCTGGGGAAGGCGGACACGCTGCTGATCGGCGGGGCGATGGCTTACACGTTCTTCCTAGCGCAGGGGAAGCAGGTGGGCGGCTCACTGGTGGAGCAGGACAAGGTGGACTTGGCCCGCGCGCTGCTCGAGAAGGCGGGCGGGAAGATCAAGCTTCCGACGGACACGGTCGTGGCCGACGGGATCGACTCGGCCGAGGCCGACGTGGTGCGGGGAGACATCCCGACGGGCAAGGCGGGTTTCGACGTCGGCCCGGAGACGCGCAAGACCTACGCGGAACTGATCGCGGGGGCGAAGACAGTCATCTGGAACGGCCCGATGGGCGTCTTCGAGAAGCCGCCGTTCGCCGCGGGCACGGAGGCGGTGGCGCGGGCGTGCGCCGAGGCGACGCGAGCCAACGGCGCGATTACGGTGATCGGCGGCGGCGACAGCGCGGCGGCGATCGAGCAGATGGGTCTGGCAGAACAGGTCAGCCACGTCTCCACCGGCGGCGGCGCGAGCCTGGAGTTCCTCGAGAGCGGGCGGTTCGCGACGCTGGATCTGTTGGATTAGCGGCCACGAATGGCACGAATGGCCACGAATGAGAGAGAATCGCTGAATGCCCGAACTGCTGCTGAAGGACGAGGTCTATGCGATCGTCGGCGCCGCCATGGCGGTACACAATGAACTCGGCGGCGGCTTTGCGGAGGCGGTCTACCAGGAGGCAATGGAGATTGAGCTTCGAGAGCGGCGCATTCCTTACGAGCCCCAGCGCCTGCTCAAGATTACATATCGCGGACATATTCTGAAGAAGGAGTACATCGCAGACTTCGTTTGTTTCGAAGGCATCATCGTCGAACTCAAGGCCCAGCGCCAGTTGACGCCACGCGAGGAGTCACAGATCCTCAACTATCTGAAAGCCACCGGACTTCGCGTCGGACTTCTTCTGAACTTCGGCGATCCCGGGCGGCTTGACTGGCACCGCTTCATACTCTGAATATTCGTGTCCATTCGCGCCATTCGTGGCCACATGATCAACGACCCCTTCAAGCACGACCGTCCGATGATCCTGCCGTCGATTCTGTCGGCGGATTTTGCGCGGTTGGGGGAAGAGATAGATACGGTCGAGCGCAGCGGAGCGGATTTCCTGCACCTGGACATCATGGACGGCCACTTCGTCCCGAACATCAGCTTCGGCCCCGCCGTCACGAAGGCGGCGCGTCGCGTGACCGGCTGCTATCTCGATGCCCATCTCATGGTGACGCAGCCCGAGAAGTACGCGCCGGTGCTCGTCGAGGCGGGGGCCAACTGCGTGACCTTTCATGCCGAGCTGGCCGACAACGTCAGCCGGACGCTCGACTCCCTGTACGAAGCCTGCGCCGCGACGGGGGCGCACGTTGGTGTCGCGATCAACCCGCGCACGCCTGCGGAGGCGGTCTTCCCGATCATCGAGCGCGTCAACCTCGTGCTGGTCATGAGCGTCGTTCCCGGCTTCAGCGGCCAGGCGTTCATGCCGGAGGTACTGCCGAAAGCGGAGGCGATCCGCAAGCGCCTGCGGCCTGACCAGCGGCTGGAGATGGACGGGGGGATCGACGTTCACAGCGCCCGGCGATGCCGTGACGCGGGGTGCGACTGGTTCGTCGCCGCCAGTGCGATCTTCGGGGCCGGCGACCGCGCCGGCGCGGTGCGGGCGCTGCGCGAGGCGATCGGCTGAGCCCGCCCAGGTTCCACGGCGGCGGCGGCTCCGGGCATACAATGCCGCCATGGCTGATCCGCTGCCGATCACGCAGAAGAAGCAGGGGCGCATCCCCGAGGGGCTCTGGCTCGCCTGCCCGAACTGCGCGCAAATGCTTTACCGCAAGCAGCTTGAGCAGAACCTCTCGGTCTGCCCCGAATGCCAGTATCACTTCCGGGTCTCCGCCCGCCAGCGCGTGGCGCAGCTCTCGGACGAAGGCACCTTTGAGGAGCTCGACGCGTCGCTGGAGCCGACCGACCCACTCGGCTTCGAAGATCGCAAGCTCTACCGCGACCGCGTCGTCGCCGAGCAGCTCAAGAGCGGCAACAAGGACGCCCTCGTCAGCGGCCGCGCGTTCATCAAGGGCCGCGAGATCATCCTCGCCGCCATGGATCCCACCTTCATGATGGGGAGCATGGGGAGCGTCGTCGGGGAGAAGCTCACACGCGCCATCGAGCGCGCCACCGAAAGCCGCCTCCCGCTCCTGGTCGCCTCCTGCAGCGGCGGGGCGCGCATGCAGGAATCGACCCTCTCGCTCATGCAGATGGCCAAGACGAGCGCGGCGCTGGCCCGCTTCGATGATGCGGGGGGCCTGTTCATCTCCCTCCTGACCGATCCGACCACCGGCGGCGTCACCGCGAGCTTCGCGATGCTCGGCGACTTCATCATCGCCGAGCCGGGCGCGCTGATCGGCTTTGCCGGGCCGCGCGTCATCGAGCAGACGACCAAGCAGAAGCTCCCGCCTGGTTTCCAGCGGGCGGAGTTTCTACAGGACAAGGGGTTCGTCGACTTCGTCGTCCCCCGCCAGGAGCTGCGCAGCGAGGTGGCGCGCCTCGTCGACTACTGCGCGGCCTGAACCGTCTCACGCACGCCGGCGACGCAGCAGGCCGATCGTTCCCAGCGCGGCCAGCGCCATGGCGGAGCCGGGCTCGGGAATCGGCATGCCGCCCCAGACCGCCAGGTCCGAGACGTTGCCCAGCGCCGTGCCGGTGTCGAGCAGATCGATGTGGGACATCGAGCCATCCGGGTTGATCCGGATCGTCTGGAGCCCCAGCACGCCGTCACGGAACGTGCTCATGTCCAGGTTGAAAAGCACATCGCCCAGGATGGCCAGCGGCCCGGTGTCGCCTCGGTCGCCCACGCCGCCGCCCAGCACGAACACGTCGCCGGTGTCGGTGATCGCGCCGGTGGCCGGGTCGATCTCGTAGGCGCGGATGATTCCCGTGCCGGCATTGCGCCAGTTGAAGCTCACGTAGAGGCGCTCGCCGTTCTCATCCACGATGACCTCGGCCGGGGCGCGTCCGTCGAGCAGGAAGGGCGTGCCGCTCAGCGGAGTCAGGGCGCCGCTGGGCGCGATGCCGAAGGCGTGCAGCTCGTCCTCGTTCCCGCCGATGCCGCCCGCGGCGTAGAGGAAGCGGCCGTCGGGCGTGGCGGCATAATCGACGCTGACCCCGCCGCCGCCGATCGCCTCGGTTTCCACGAACTCGAGGTCGCCCGAGGCATCGAAGCTCCAGGCGCTGAGGCTTCCGCCGGAGAGAAAGCCGGCATCGGCATAGAGGGTGTTTCCGGCGACGGCGATGCCGCTCGTGAACGTGCCGGTCGAGATGATGTCGCGCGTCGTCATCAGGTTTGATGAGCGATCGAACGCGTAGGCATAGACCTCGCTCGGGCCAATCACCGTCCGAGTGACCGCCAGCACGTCGTTGTTCAGCCAGAGCATGTCCAGCGGCGAGTCGGGCGTGGTCGTCGTCAGCAGCGGCGTGAGGGTGGCGTCGGCGTTCACGCCATAGAAGCGCAGCTCCTCGGGCGTGCTCGCCGAGGTGCCGTGGCCGACGGCGAGGATCTTGCCATCGGGTGAGAGCGACAGCGCCTGCGGCAGGTCACCGGTGGCGAAGATGCCGATGCGGTTGAGCGTGCCGTCGGGGTTCAGCGTGTAACTGGTAATGCTGTCGCCGGCGTTGTTCACGACGAAGGCCGCTGGTGCGACCGACTGTGCGATCGCCGGCGCCGCCGCGAGTGCCGGCAGCAGGGCGGCGGCTGCCAGGAGCAGGCGCGCAGCGGCCCGATGGAGGTGCGGGTGTCTCGTCAATGTTCTCTCCCTGAAGAACCACGTCGAACGACCCACCGCCAGAAACCCTCCCCCGACCCCTCCAGACTGACGACTTGAGCGTCGCGGGTCAACCCCAGTTTGCCTGATCGCAAGGCACCGACACGCATGGTGGACGCTGCGAACCGCGCAGTTTCTCCGGCTTCACTGATCTGGATCATGGATCGAGCATGCGCGACCGAGGCGGCAGGGCGAGCGGAGAGGTCGCCGCGCCCTCAGGATTCCCCCTCGACCGCCGCCGGCACCGTCAGCGTCTCGACCGCGCCCAGCGGGACGACCGACTCGATCCGCACCGCGTCGTTGCGCTCGAGCTCGCCCAGGATCCGGCGGCCGACGATCGCGTGGATCTGCACGCTCCCGTCGAGGTAGCGCTTCTCCTGGATCCGCGTGTTGCGCTCGAGGAAGGCCAGCAGCCCGCCGTCCGTCACGCTCGCCAGCAGCGTCACTTCCGACTGCGTCCCGAGGACGTGCTGGAAGACGCGCTCATGAAGCTGCTCGAGGCCGCGACCCGTGCGCGCGCTGATGGCGATCGCCCCCGGGTGCAGCGCGAGCCAGACGTCGGCGGCGTCGGCGCCTTCGGGCGTGTCGGTCTTGTTCAGCAGGAGGATTTCCGGCTTGCCCGCGGCGCCGATCTCCGCCAGCACCTTGTGGACGCTGTCGTACTGGAGCTGCGCCTGGGGATGGCCCACGTCGAGCACGTGCAGGAGGACGTCGGCATGCACCGCCTCCTCCAGCGTCGCCTTGAAGCTGGCGACGAGGTTGTGCGGCAGGTCGCGCACGAAGCCGACCGTGTCCGACAGCAGCACCTCCATCCCGCGCTCCAGCTTCCACGCCCGCGTCTTGGTGTCGAGCGTGGCGAAGAGGCGGTCGTCGGCGTAGGTGCCCGCGGCGGTGAGCGTGTTGAAGAGGGTGCTCTTGCCGGCGTTTGTGTAGCCGACGAGGCAGGCGGTGAAATGCTGGTGAACGCGCTTCTCCACCTCGCGGCTCTTGCGCGCCTGCACCTTCTGGATCTCGCCGCGCAGGTCCGCGATGCGCTTGCGCACGAGGCGGCGGTCGATTTCGAGCTGGGTTTCGCCCGGGCCACGCGTGCCGACGCCGATCGTCCCGCCGACGGCGATGCGCTCCAGGTGCCCCCACATGCGCGTCAGGCGCGGGTAGGTGTACTCCATCTGGGCGAGCTCCACCTGGAGCTTGGCCTCGTGCGTCTGGGCGCGCGTGGCGAAGATGTCCAGGATCAACTCGCTGCGATCCAGCACCTTCACGCCCTTGCCGCGCGGGCTCTGGAGGTGCTCGTTGATGATCTTCTCGAGGCTGCCGATCTGTCCCGGAGACAGGTCGTTGTCGAAGATCACCAGGTCCGCCTCGTGTCGGCGGCACGCCTCGGCGATCTGGATTGCCTTGCCGCTCCCGACGTACGTCCCCGCATCGACGCTGCGCCGCTTCTGAAGAATGCGCGCCGCCTCCACGGCGCCGGCCGAGCCGGCCAGGCTCGCCAGCTCACCCAGCGGATCGCGCGGATCGGCTGTGCTGTCCGGCAGGATCACCCCCACCAGCACCGCCTTCTCCCGGTCCACCGTCAGTTCCGTTCGCTTCAGCTCGGCCATCAGGGGGATAGTAGCGCTCGGCGGGGCACATCGAGCGGGCTCACTCGATCTCGAAGGGATCGTGATCCGCCTCGCTGAGCGCGAGATCGACCCCCTCCAGCATCGGCATGAGCCGCTGTCGCAACCGGGCCAGCGTCGCTCGCTCGCTGTTGCTGTGCAGCACGCACACCGCCGTCATCCCCAGCCGGGCGGCGCGAAGGGCGTCGTGGTGCTTGAGTTCGCCAGTCAGGTAAAGCCCCGCCCCGCGCTTCGCGGCGAGGTCGAGGAGGTCGCCGCAGCTTCCGGCGCAGCCGGCGGCGCGGCTGACCGATCCATCGCGCGGCCCGGCGACCAGGACGTGACCCAGGCCCAGGCCGCGCTTGATCCGCTCGATCAACTCCTCGCGTGCGACCGGGGCATCGAAGTCGCCGATCCGCCCCAGCCCCACCGCCCGGGGCGCCGCCGCCCGGCGCAGCAGGTCGAACGCCGGCTCCTCGTAGGGATGTGCCGATTTCAGCGCCGCCACCACTTCGCCGGCGCGGCCCGCCGGCACCACCGTCTCCAGCCGCACCTCCTGCACCTCCTCGCGGCGCCCCTTGCTGCCGACGGCTGGGTTCGTCCCTTCCTCGCCGTAGAACGTCCCCGTCCCGGACAGGCGGAAGCTGCACTCGCGGTAGTCTCCGATGCGCCCGGCGCCGGCGGAGAAGAGGGCGTTCGCCACCTGCTCCAGCGCGTCGGCGGGAACGAATGTAACAAGCTTCAGATCATCGCCGCCGGCGGCCAGCTTCAGCGGCTCGCAGCTCGAGAGGCCCAGCACGTCTGCCAGCACGTCGTTCGTGCCACCGTCAGCGACATCGAGCGCGGTGTGCGGCGTGTAGACAGAAAGGCCGGCGCGCACCGCGGCGTAGACCGCGCCGCCGGTCGTCGCCCCGTCGTCCGCGACCAGCTTCCGCACATCCTTGAAGAGCGGGGGGTGGTAGGCGATGACCGCCTCGCACCCCTTCTCCACCGCTTCGCACACCACGTCTTGCGTGAGATCGATGCAGAGCATGACCCGCGCCAATGCGCCAGCCGGGTCGCCAAGGATCAGCCCGACGTTGTCCCATGGCTCGGCGTCGGCCGTCGGCGCGACGGACTCCATGGCGGCGATCAGGTCGCGGATCTGCATGGCGCATCGTAGTGAGCTCGCGAGCCACGGGGGAATGCACCATCGGCCGCGTTGCCCTGGGCGCGGCCGGTCGGGTTCGGCGGGGCGGCTGCCTGTGGGCGGATCACCCAAAGCGACCCGTCACGTAGTCTTCCGTCTCCTTCAGGTGGGGCGTCTGGAAGATCGTGGCGGTGGGGCCGTACTCGACGAGGCGGCCGAGATACATGAAGGCGGTGTAGTCGCTGACGCGGCTGGCCTGCTGCATGTTGTGCGTGACGATGCAGACGGTGTACTGCCCGCGCAGCTCGCTGATGAGTTCCTCGATCTTGCCGGTGGCGATCGGATCGAGCGCGCTGCACGGCTCGTCCATCAGCAGCACCTCCGGCTCGGCGGCGATGGCCCGGGCGATGCACAGGCGCTGCTGCTGCCCGCCGGAGAGCCCCAGCGCCGACTCGTGGAGGCGATCCTTCACCTCGTCCCACAGGGCGGCCCCGCGGAGCGAGCGCTCGCATGCCTCCTCCAGGACGCGGCGATTGCGCTCGCCGTCGATGCGGAGGGAGAAGACGACGTTCTCGAAGATGCTCATCGGGAACGGGTTGGATTTCTGGAAGACCATCCCCATGCGCTTGCGCAGCTCGATGACGTCCACGTTGCGGGCGTAGATCGGGTCGCCGTTGAGGTACATGTTCCCGTCGATGCGCACCGTGTCGATCAGGTCGTTGAGCCGGTTGATGGAGCGGAGCAGCGTGCTCTTGCCGCAACCGGACGGGCCGATGAGCGCCGTCACCCGCCCGGCGGGGATGTTCATGCTGATGTCCCACAGCGCCTTCTTGGCGCCGTAGAACAGCTCGAAGTTGCGCACCTCGACGACCGCCTGCTCCTGCGAGAGCTCCGGGTGGACGTCGGTGGGGAAGGGCTCCCGTGCGTCGATGATCTCCTGGAGCGACCTGCGACGGCGCGGGGCGGCGGGAGAGGGGCGGGGAGCAACGTGGCGTTCCAGTAGGGCCTGGGTCATAGATGCCTCAACAGATGTTCGCCTGCGGCAGGGGTCGGGTTGTTAGCGCCGCGCTAAAACTGCCCCCCCGTGAACGACCGCCGCAGCCGCGACCGCACGAAGATCGCCGAAAGATTCAGCGCCACCACCAGCGCGATCAGCAGCAGGGTGGTGGTGTAGACCATGCTCTTGGCCGCCTCGCTGTTCCGGCTCTGGAACCCGAGGTCGAAGATGTGGAAGCCCAGGTGCATGAAGGAGCGATCGGAGCCGAACCAGGGCGCCTCCATCGAGATCGGAAGCTCCGGCGCCAGCTTCACCGCCCCCACGAGCATCAGCGGCGCCACCTCGCCGGCCCCGCGGGCGATCGCCAGGATCATCCCCGTCATCACCCCCGGCAGGGCACGCGGAAGCACGATCCGCCGGATCGTCTGCCACTTGCTCGCGCCGCAGGCGTATGCCCCCTCGCGCATGCTGCGCGGGACGGCGGCCAGCGCCTCCTCCGTCGCCACGATCACCACCGGGAGCGTCAGGATCGCCATCGTGAGGCTCGCCCAGATCATCGCGCTCTTGCCGACCGTCGGATCCGGCAGCTTCTCGCGGTAGAAGCCGTGGAAGAAGGGCATGTCCCGGATGAGCAGGAACACCGTGCCCGCCGCGGTGACCCAGATCAGGAAGGCGCCCATTCCCAGCCACCGTGCGCGACTGCTTCCCTCCATCTTCAGTGATTCGGCATTGAGCTTTCGCGTGACGATGCCCAGGACGATCGCGGCCGTGACGAGGGCGGCGGTCACCAGCAGCAATGACCACCATTGCGAGACGCTGAACGGCTCGTCCGGCCCGCCGTCGATCCAGGCGCCGACGCCGTAACAGAAGAAGCCCAGCCCGAACACGCCGTACACGATGCTCGGCACGCCGGCCAGGTTGTTCACGCTGATGCGCACGATGCTGACCAGCAGTCCCTGGCGCGCATACTCCCGCAGGTAGATCGCCGCCACAACCCCCAGCGGGACGACGAAGATGATCATGATGAACGTCAGCAGCACCGTGCCGATGATGGCGGGCAGCACGCCCCCCTCGCTGTTCGCCTCCCGCGGCTCGGCGGTGAGATATTCCCACCAACGCGAGAAATAGACGCCCAGCTTGCCGGCCACACCGAGCTGGTTCGCCGGGTAAGCGCGCACCACCTGGGCGATCTGCATCGGCACGTCGGGCTGCACGCGGTTCTCCGGGATGATTGCCCCGCCGGGCGCGCGCACCTCCACGCGGTAACGCCCCATCTCGGCGCGGATCTCAGCCACTTGCGCCTCGAGCCGGGAATATTCCGCCGCGAGCGTCTCCTCGCGCGCCGCGTGCGCCTCGAGAAGCGCCTCCAGCTCCGTCGAGTCCTCCCCATGCTCCCGCTCGACGCCGCGCTGCTCGAGGCGCATCTCCTCGTACTCGCGCGCGATGCGGCCCATGTCGCGCTTCTCGATCCGCCGGAGCTGCGCCAGGAGCGACTCCATTCGCGGATGGATCTCGTTGAACCTGGCCCAGGCCGCGGCGGGGTCTTCGATGCGCTCGCCGTCGTCGATGACTGCCTCGAGCGTGCCATACGCGTTCCCCCAGGCGAGGCGTTCGATCACGAGCCCCCACTCCGGGCGCGTCCGCTCGACTACCTGGCTCTCCAGCACCCAGGTGAAGTCCTCCCCGCTGATGTCGTAGTTGCCGGTCTTGTAAAGCACACGCCGGCGCGAGGCGGGGTCGGCGCCCTCCCCCTCCTCCGTGTCGGTCCGGCGATCGACGTCCTCGCGGCTGTATTCCCCCATGATCACGCTGCCGTCGGCCAGCTCGATCCGCTCCAGGGGCGGGGGCCAGAACGTCGTGACGCCGCGCAGCGTGATAAACGCGAGCAGCCCGATGATCATCAGGACCGCGGTCGCGATGCAGCCGCCCGTGAGCCAGACCATCGGCTCGCCGCGCGCCGCCAGGTTGGTGCGCCGCTTCGGCTTGCCGCCGGCGGTGTTGTCGGAGAAGGCATGCGGCACGACCGGAATCATCCCGCCGCCCCCGCCCCCGGCGGCGACCTCGGCGGGCGCCGGGTCCTCGCCGGTGGCGGCGCCGGTGCGGTCGCGGTCGGGTCCTGCGCTGGATGAATGGCGGTACGGATCGCTCATCGGTTCGGTCACAACTGGAAAGCCCGCTTGCGGAAACGAATGCGCACCATCTCGGCGGTCGTGTTCACGAGGAACGTGATGGCGAACAGCACCAGGGCGCTGAGATAGAGCACGCGGTAATGCGTGCTTCCGACCGCCGCCTCAGGCAGCTCGACGGCGATGTTCGCCGACAGCGTCCGCATGCCGTTGAAAAGGTTCCACTCCATCAGCGGCGTGTTGCCGGCGGCCATGAGGACGATCATCGTCTCACCGGCGGCCCGGCCGAAGCCGATCATGCAGGCCGAGAAGATCCCGCTTGCGGCGACGGGGAGGACGACGCGGACGGCCGTCTGCCAGGGGGTGGCGCCCGCGCCGTAGGCGGCGGAGCGGAGCGTGTTTGGAACGCTGGAGAGGGCGTCTTCGCTGACGGTGTAGATGATCGGGATGATCGCGAAGCCCATGATGATGCCGACGTTCAACGCGTTGCGCTGCACGTAGGTGTCGAAGAGCGTGCCGCGCAGGTCCAGCCCGACCGCGCTCAGCCCCGCCCCGACCAGCGCCGCCAATCCGACGGCCGCCACACCGGTGGCGACGAACCGGAGCAGGTCGGCGACGGCCAGCTGCGTCCTGGTGCGGCGGCGGCCGTCGTACAGGCCGAGGCGGTGCCGCAGGCCGAGGTTGAAGCCGATCACCAGCGCCACGCCGAAGAGGGGCGTCAGGAGGATGATCCAGCCGGGCGTGCCCCCGAGACGGCCCGTGCCGACGCGCGAATCCACCCACGCACGGAAGTCGCCGTAGAACAGCACGCGCTCCACCACCGGCCCCAGCAGGAACGCAACCACGACCATCAGGACCACCGTCGCGATCATCAGCACGAACGGCAGCCAGCCGGGCAACGTCCGCACCAGGCGCGGCGGAACGAGCTGCCAGAGGAAGCCGGCGACCATCACCCCCACCGGCACCGCCACGAACGTCAGCAGCACGGCAGGCACGACGTTCTCGACGAACGGCGCCAGCACCAGCGCCGCGATGAAGCCGAGGACGACCGACGGCAGGCCCGCCATCAGCTCCACCACCGGCTTCACCACCGAACGCGTCTGCGGCTGCATGAACTCCGACGAGTAGATCGCCGCCAGGATCGCCAGCGGCACCGCGAAGACCATCGCGTACACGGTCGCCTTGATCGTCCCGAAGATCAGCGGGATGAGGCCGAACTTCAGCTCGGCCGAGTCCGTTCCGGCGGAGCTTTGCCAGAAGTGCTCCGACTCGGCGCGACCCTCGTAGTGCACGGGCGCCAGCATCGCCGCCACGGAGCCGTCGGGGTGAGGGTTGTCGACATCGAAGAAGGCGAACTGCCCGTCCTCGGAAATGGCCCCAAGGGCGTTGTTCTTCGGCGCCAGCGCCAGGAGCCTGATGGGCTGCCCGTCGAACGGCTCCAGGCGCGCCTGCGTCGCTTCGCTGGTCATGTGCCGCAGGACGATCTGCCCCGTGGCGTCGCCGGTGATGAACTGCCGGTCGCGGTGACTGGCGGTGATGGCGGTGATCGCCCCGGCCTGCGCCGGCAGCACATGCGCCCGCACCATGTGCAGGCCATCGGTCGTGGTCGCCCGCTCGCGCCGGCTGGCGCCCTCACCGAACGGCGCCGCGAACCACCCCGTGACGCCCCCCTCGGCGTCGCCGGCGATGATCGTCACGTTCCCCAGCAGCATGGCGGCCGAGGTGAGCGCGGCCCCGTCATCCGGCGTCAGGTCCGTCTCCTCGGCGATGACCGCCTTGTTCGGATCGCTCGTGTCGTAGCGCGTCAGGTGACCGTTGGGATAGACCAGGTAGACGTGCCGCGCGTTCTTTCCAAGCAGCACGGCCAACGGTGTCTCGGGAGGGCTGCGACTGCTCCGCGGCAGCTCGTGCTTCACCAGCCGCGTCGTCACCTTCCCCGTCATCATGTTCTGCTGCTTGCGGATCAGGTTGACGAACAGCCGCCCGTCCTCCAGCACCGCCGCAAGCGCCTCGAGGTTCGAGTCGCGCAGGTAATCCATCCGCACCGCGGGGGAGGGATCGCCGTCAGTGATCTGGACGGGATCGGCCAGCTCGATGTTCGGTCGGGTGATCCGCAGCCGGCCGCGCACCATCTCCGCGATGCCATCCCCCTGGATGATCGTCTGCCCCTCCGCCAGCGACTCCGCGGAGTCGGAGAGCTCGCTCGTGAACGACGTTGCGAAGCCCACCTCGCCGAGCTGGATCGTGCCGTCCGCCCGGGCGATCGCCAGGGCCCCGCGCCGCTCGGCGACGGCCGTCACCGGCACGTCGGAGATCTGCTGCGTGCTGATCAGCTCGGCGCCGGAAAGGCGGTACATGCTGAAGCGGCTGGCCGAATCCAGCACCCAGAGGGCCACGCGCATCTCATCGACGCCCATGGCCACCGGCAACGGCGCTTCTTCTACGGAGGAGCTCGTCTCGGGCAGCGGAAGGGGTGCCGTCGCCACTTCTTCGACGGCGGCGGAGGTGAACAGCGGCACCGCCACGGAGATCAGGAAGCCGACGATGGCGGCGAACATGACGACGACGCCCAGTCCGCCTGCGGTGATGAGACAACGGGCGACGAGATCGGCGATCTTGACGGCGGGGCGCGTCTTGCGCTGCCTGCGCCGGCCCGTGAACGAGCGGCGCGAGCCGGGAGGACGATTCCCCCCGTTTCCGCCCGGCGGAGCGAGTTGTGGTTCCTCGAGTTGGCTCATCATCCAGGTCTGGAGATTCACACGCACAACGGCGCCGCCCCGTCAGGCCCCATCGTTGGCGATCATTGTGCCTGCGCCTGTTAAACCTGCGCTAAGGCAGGCGGTCCGCCGACTCCCCTCTTGCGGCTGCCGCGGCCCGGCGATGCGAAGAAGACGCATCCAGTCGGCATTCGAAGCGACTGGGGCGCAAGAGACAGGCGTCCCGCCGGAGCGGGACACCTGGTGGACAACCTGTCGCGAAAGTTCACTCGGCGGCCTTGGCCTTCTTGAGGTCTTCCTGCGCGATCTGCTGAGTGACGGGGAAGTAGCCGTCCTTGATCACCACCTGCTGGCCCTGCTGGCTGAAGATCAGCTTCACGAACTCCCGGACGACCGGGCTCGCTTCGTTGTCGGGCGAAATGTTCAGGTAGACGTAGAGGAAGCGGGCAAGCGGGTATTCACCGGCGTAGGCGTTGTCGGCCGTCGCCTCGACGCCGTCGATCGCCACCGCCCGGACATCGGCGGTCCTGTAGCCGATGCCGCTGTAGCCGATGGCGAAGCGGTCGGAGGCCACGCCCTGGACGACGCTGCTGCTGCCCGGCTGCTCCTTGACGCTGGCCTTGAAATCAGCATCGCCCAGCGCCTGCTCCTTGAAGAAGCCGTAGGTTCCGCTGGCACTGTTGCGGCCGTACAGGCTGATCGGCTTGTCGGCGAACTCCCGATCCGTGACGCCGACGTCGCCCCACGTAATGCCATCCTTGCCCTCGACGCTGAAGATCCGGCGCATCTGGTCCATCGTCAGCGACTTGACGGGGTTGTCCTTGTGGACGAAGACCGCCAAGGCGTCGACGGCGACGCGGACGGGGGTGGGCTCGTAGCCGTACTGGTTGACGAAGGCGTCGGTTTCGCTCCCCTTCATGGCACGGCTCATGGGGCCGAGTTGGGCGGTCCCCTCGATGAGCGCGGGCGGGGCGGTGCTGGAGCCCTTGCCTTCGATCTCGACGTTCACGTTCGGGTAGAACTTCTTGAACTCCTCGGCCCAGAGGGTCATGAGGTTGTTCAGGGTGTCGCTGCCGACGCTCTTGACCGAGCCGGAGACGCCGGTGGTCTTCTCGTAGCGGGGCAGGCTCTCGTCCACCTGCACGGCCTGGCCGAAGGCGGCGCCGGCGGTGGCGAGCACCGCCACCAGTGCCACGCCGGCGGTACGGATGCGGCTGGAAACGGTCGGAAGTCTGGACATGTGGGTTTCTCCGGGTTTGCCTGGCCGGTGCGGGGGGCCGGGCGGGGACTGCTTCCGGCGACGGGCCGCCGCGGGGCGACCTGGTCATCGCTTTGGGCAAACGGTACCCGGCGGAGGTTTAGGGTTTGGTGAGCCCCGGACGAAAGTTGCGCGCGGCCGGCGGCTCAGCCGAAGAGAAGAAACGTCCCGAACATGACCAGCCAGACCACGTCGAGGAAGTGCCAGTAGAGGGCGGCGTGGCGGGGGCCGGTGTAGTGCTCGTGGTCGTAGCGGCCCTGCAGGGCGCGGCGGGTGACGACGACGAGGTAGATCACGCCCCCGACGACGTGCAGCGCGTGCAGCAGCACGAGGATGAAGAGGAACTTGTAGAACTGGGTGATCGGCCTCCCCCCCTCGGCCAGCGGCGTGGCGTCGGGCGGGATGGGCGGCTGGAGGCCCAGGAGCTCGATCATCGCGGGCGTCTGCACCGCCAGGAAGGCCAGGGCGAGCACGAGGCTCGCGATGAGCCAGCGCAGGAACGACTGCTTGCGCTCGCGCCTGATGCGCAGCACGGCGACGTGGATCGTCACGCTGGCCGCGAGGACGATCGCGGTGCTCAGGAAGAGCTTGGCGTTCGTGAGCGCGCCGCGGAGCTCGCCGAGGGGGTGTGCCTCCTGCGCCCGCAAGCGGAGGAGGACGTACAGCAGCATCGTGGCGCTGAAGAGGATCGCCAGGCCGAGCAGGAACACCCACATGCCAAAGGCGTGCGTCTTCGCAGGCACGACGTGGTCGCGATCGTCGTTGTAGAGCCGGCGGCGGTCGGCGTCACGTCCGGACGAGCCGGGTTGTTCCGGATGTCCGCCGTCGCTGGCTGGGGCGTCGGTCATGGCGTTCGGCGTGCGCGAGCGGCGGGGGAGGCTACTGGCGCGGCTCCTCGACGATGGGCGCGGCGTAGGCGCCCGGCGGCTCGAGCACCGGCTGGTACTGCTCGCTGTCGGTGATGGAGGCGCCGATGAAGATCACGAGGAACAGCAGCGAAACGGCGAGGATGAGCTGGTTGAACTTGCTGTCCCACCACAGGTGCATGAAGAAGAGCGCCACGAGCATCGACTTGATGGCGGCGAGGCCCAGGGCGATCCAGATGTTGAGCGCCCCGAGGTCGAACGAGCGCGCGCCGACGGTCGCCGCCGTGAGGAGGATCAGTGCGGCGAACGTGCCATACATGATCCACGCGGGGGCGACATGGGGCTCCTCGTGCGGCGGGGCGTTGATGGGGACATCCATCCCCTCCATGCCCGGGATCGCGCCGGCGGCGGTCTGCCGGCGGGCGATGAGCTGCTGGTCGTCCTCGGAGAGCTTCGCCAGGTCGATGGTCGCGTTGCCGCGTACGCCACTGTCAGGAGTGATCGCCATGATTGCCTCTGTGTGGTTGCCCGCGGTGGTTCAGTGGATGAGGTAGAGCAGCGGGAAGAGGAAGATCCAGATCAGGTCGACGAGGTGCCAGTAGAGGCCGACGAGATCGACCGGCGTGAAGTAGGCGGGCCCGAAGACGCCCCGGGCGCTCTTGATGAGGATCCAGGTGATCAGGCCCATCCCGATCACGACGTGGATCCCGTGAAGCCCCGTCATCAGGAAGTAAATGTTGAAGAACGCCCTGACGTTCGACTGCTCGTCCACCGACAGGTCGGTGTACAGCACCCCGTGACCGCCCGAACCGGCCGAGGCCAGGCCCTCGGGGCTGTTGAAGTTCGGCCGGATCACTGCGGCGTCGGGGGTGCCGGCGTGCGGATCGACGTACCCCTTGCCCAAGAGCAGCAGGCGCTCGTTCGTCGCGCCCGCGGGCGCCGTGGCCACGCCTTCGCGCTCCGCCAGCGGCTGCGTCGCCGGGTCGGCGATGGTGGTGTGCGTGTCCTCTCCCTCGCCGGGCGGATGCGCCTCGTCGCCGGCGGCGTGATCCTCCTCTGCGCCGTGCGACTGGCCGGGCATGTGGGAGACGACGTTGTCGCGGAACCCGTCGGGGTTCTGGATGCGGTCGTAGCTGTTCAGGAAGCCCGGGAAGTAGCCGTGATCCCACTTGTCCTTGTACTCGATGGTCTTGATGACCATGAAGCCCGCCCCGCCCAGCAGCGTGGCCACGAGCAGCGTCACCAGCGTGCTGTTGCGCCCGAGCTGCGCCGCGCGCACCGCCATCGCCATCGTTAGGGAGCTGGTCAGCAGGACGACGGTGTTGATCGTCCCCCACATGGTCGAGACGTGGTGCTCGCCGTACCGGAAGACGTTGGGATTGTGGTAGCGGTAGACCGCGTAGGCGCAGAACAGCCCGCCGAACATCAGGATTTCGGTGGCCAGGAACGTCCACATCCCCAGCTTCGCCGAGTCGAACTGCTGCTCGGGCGTGTCGAAGTGATGCGCCAGGTGGGGCGGGTGATCGTGGCCGTGGCCATGGTCGACGTCGTGACCGACGTCTTGGCCGTGGCCTTGCGGTAGGGCGGTGGGGTCGATGGCGCTCATGCTGGAAGTCCGGGTGTGCTTCGGTTGTTCCTTGCTGCTCGGGGACGGGGAGGGCTCAGGCGTCGGGCCCCTTGTCCTTCGGCTCCGGCGGAGCGGTCGTTCCCAGTGGCGGATCTCCCGGGCCGCCCAGGTGATCCTGCATCTCGCGCTGTTCGACGCGGTGGCCCGGTCCGGCGGCCTCGGCGGCGGCACGGAACTCCGGCTTCAGCTCCCACCCGTCGGCGACGGCGGGGTCGTTGCTGCGGACGAAGCGCCAGCGGCGCAATGCGTAGGGATCACCAGCGGCGGGGGTGATCTTGAAGTTGTCGTGGGGCGGTGGGCTGCTCGTCTGCCACTCGAGGGAGTTGGAGCCCCAGGGGTTGGGGGGTGCGATCTTGCCCCAGCGGCCCATGATGAGGGTGATGAGGGCGATGACGAGCCCGAGGCCCATGATGTAGGCGCCGATGGTGCTGATCTGGTGGTAGATCTCGTACTGCGGCTCGTAGGTGGCGTAGCGGCGAGGCATGCCCTGGGCGCCCATCACGAACTGCGTGAAGAAGGTGACGTTGAACCCGATGATGACGACGATGGCGCCGATCTGCCCGAGCGGCTCGTTGTACATCCGGCCCCACATCTTCGGGTACCAGTAGAAGAACGCCGCCAGCAGGGCAAAGAGCACCGTGCCCATCATCACGTAGTGGAAGTGGGCGACGACGAAGTACGTGTCGTGGAAGTGGATGTCGGTGGTGAGCGTGGCCAGGTGCAGGCCGGTGAGCCCGCCCAGCGTGAAGACCAGCACCGCGCCCATCACGTACCACATCGGCGTCAGCAGCTGGATGCTCCCGCGGTACATAGTGCTCAGCCAGTTGAACACCTTGACGGCGGACGGGATCGAGACGCTGAAGGTCAGGAGGCTGAAGATCGCGTTGGCCAGCGGGCTCTGGCCGCTGGTGAACATGTGGTGGCCCCACACAATGAAGCTGAAGAAGGCGATCGCGATCGAGGAGAGGGCGATGAAGTTGTAGCCGAAGATGTGCTTGCGGCACATGGGGCTCAGGATCTCGCTGATCGTCCCGAGCGCCGGCAGCACCATGATGTAGACCGCAGGGTGGCTGTAGAACCAGAAGAAGTGCTGGTAGAGGACCGGGGCGCCGCCGAGCGTGGGATCGAAGATGCCCACGCGGAGGGATCGCTCGGCCACGAGCAGCAGCAGGGTGATCGCCAGCACGGGTGTCGCCAGCACCTGGATGATGCTGGTGGAGTAGAGGCCCCACAGGAACAGCGGCATGCGGAACCAGGTCATTCCCTTGGGCCGCAGCATGTGGATCGAGGCGATGAAGTTGAGCCCGGTCAGGATGCTGCTGAATCCCAGGACGAAGGCGCCCAGCGTCGCGGGGATGACGCCGGTGGTCGACTGCGTGGTCGAGTAGGGCGTGTAGAACGTCCACCCCGTGTCGAGACCAAACGGGAAAAGCCAGCCCCAGGCTCCCTGCCACTGGTTGAACGCATCGCCATCCATGTTGACCCGGGCGATCGTCGTCACCGTTCCGCCGAGCAGGATCCAGATGAAGAAGAGGGCGCCCAGGGCCCAGATCCAGAAGCTGGCGAGGTTCAGCCGCGGGAAGGCCACGTCCTTGGCGCCGAGCATGATCGGCAGGACGAAGTTCCCCATGATGGCGGGGATGGCCGGGATGATGAACAGGAACACCATCACCGCGCCGTGGATGGTGAAGAACTGGTTGTACAGGTCGTTGTTGAGGTTGGCGTTCTCGCTGAAGCTGGGGCCGGGCGTGAACAGCTCCAGGCGCAGCAGCAGCGCGAAGATGCCGCCGACGGCGAACATCGTCATCACGCCGACCATGTACATGATCGCGATGCGCTTGTGGTCCAGCGTCAGCGCCCAGCTCAGGATGCCGCGCGAGTGCGTCAGGTAGTTGTCGCCATGCACGTCGGCCCGGTTGGCCTCCTGGATGCCGGCGAGAAGGGGAGCGTTCACTGTGCTCATTGCGTTACCCGTTGGTCTTCGGTACTGCTCGTTGCCTTTGGGGGAGGGAGGTTACTCCTCCCGCTGCTCCTGCGTCTGCCCGCTGCCCGGCCCGCGCGGATCCTCGCCGCCCAGGCTCTGGGAGTCGGCCGGGGTGACGGTTTCGCCCGTCTCCCCGACCTCCGCCGAATCGTCGCTGAGCGTCCTGATGTAGGCGATGATCGCACTCATGTCGCGCTCATCGAGCTGGCCGGCATAGCTGGGCATCGACGCGCCCCATCCCTGCACGATCTGCGAGGAGGGCTGGAGAATGCTCTGCCGGATGTACGCCTCGTCGGCCACCCGGGTGGTGCCGTCGGCGAGGTTCCGCTCCGCCTGCCAGAGGTTCTTCCAGGAGGGGGCCTGCTGGATGCTTCCGTCGGTGCTGTGGCAGCCGATGCAGCCGCGGCCCGTGTAGAGGGCGGCGCCCACCTGCTCCAGCGGATACGACTCGCCGGTGAAGGGATTCTCGTAGATGTTGACGACCCTGGCGAACCAGTCGTCGAAGCGCTCCTCGTCATAAACGAAAAGCTTTGCGATCATGCGCGAGTGATTGGTGCCGCAGTACTCGGTGCAGAAGATCTCGAAGACCCCCTCCGTCGTGGGCGTGGCCCACATCTGGTTGAAGCGGCCCGGCACCACGTCCTTCTTCAGCCGCCAGGCGGGCACGAAGAAGCTGTGGATCACGTCGGAGCTGGAGAGCACGAATCGGACCGGCTCGCCGCGGCGAAGGTGGAGGTCGGAGCTGATCGCGCCGTTGGGATACGTGAACTGCCAGCTCCACATGCGCCCCAGGACCTGGATCTCCCGGGCGTTCGGCGGGCTCACCGTCTGGTTCAGGAAGTCGCGGAAGCCCAGGGCGAACATGACCAGGACGATGCAGGTGGGGATGATCGTCCAGGTCAGCTCGAGGGTCGTCGAGTGGGAGGCGACCCCCTCCGGATCCGCCTCGTCCGGCTCCCGCCGGCGGTAGCGGATCACGAAGTAGATCATCAGCCCCAGGATCAGGATCGTGAAGAAGGCGGTGATGAAGTTGATGAAGCCGAGCACGCCGTCGGTGGCGCCCGCGGTCTCGGCGGCCGCCTGCGGCACGAACCAGTCATGGGGATTGATCGTCCCGGTGTCCTGCTGGGGCGGGAGCTCCATCTCCTCCATGATCGCGTCGATCATGGCCGAGCGCTGGGCGTCCGGGTCGTCGGCATCCGCCGACTCGCCGGTCGCCTGGCTGTCGACGGGCGCGGGGGGCTGCTGCGGCGTCCCCGCCGGCGCCGTCCCGGGCGCATCCTGGGTGAAGCCGGCCAGGCAGGGAAGCCCCGCCAGCAGCACCGCCACCAATGTCCTCTTCAGCAGCTTCATGGATCTTGCTCGTGGGAACCTTCGGTAATCGTGCATCCTTCGCCGCCTACCCGCTGAACGCAGTGCGCGGCGGACGGCGCGCCTCGCCTTCATCGCCCGGGAACGTCTCCTGTGCCGGCGCGACCTCATCGGCTGGCGTGCCGGCGTACTTGTGGCGCCGGAGCCTGCCGCGCTTCTCGGCGATCAGCAGGAACCCGATGACGCTGGCCAGCACCAGCACCGTTGTGACGCCCGCGATCCGCATGAGCGTGTAGGCGGTCGCGGTGTACTTGCCGACCACCGGATCGAAGTCGAAGCAGCTCAGGATGAAGATGTCCTTCAGGCTCGGCGTGATCGTGCCCTGGCTTGCGTCGATGAGGCTCAGGCGAACGGTCGGCGCGTCGTAGCTGGCGCCGTAGAGGTATCGGCTGATCTTCCCGTCCGGCGTGCAGACGATGATGGCGGCGGGGTGGCTGTACTGCTGCGCTTCCTCGATCCAGCCGAAGCGGTAGCCGAGCCCGTCGGTGAGCCGGGCGATGTTCTCGTCGTCGCCGACGAGGAACGTCCAGCCGTCGCGAACATCCTCGCGCGGAGCGACGCGGCTGAGCACCTCCACCACCGCGGCGTGGTTGGCGGAGGCGATCTCCGGCGTCTCCCGGGTGTCGAAGCTGATCGTGAGCACCTCGTAGTCGCGCCCGATGCGCAGCTCCTGGGCCAGCGCCTTCATGGACCGCACCATGCCCTGGCTGATCTCGCCGCAGAGCTTCGGGCAGCGGTAGTAGGCCATCTGGATCACGACGGGGCGCTCGCCGTCGAAGTAGTCTCCGAGGCGCACCGGGCGTCCCCAGGAGTCGGTCAGCTCGACGTCCAGCGGGGCGACCTGCCCCGTCTTGTCGTCGATGCCCGCGGCCTGCCGCGCTTCCTCGAGCACCGGCGGAACGTAGTCCGTCGGTATTTCCGACCCCGGCGTGCGCGGCGTGCCCGGCACCTGCTCCTGCGCGCGCGCCGGCGTGACGGCCACGACCACCGCCAGCAGGGCGGTGGCGGCCGTAACGAGGAGACGACTGGAGTGCAGATTTCTCATGGCAACCCAATGGTACGGGCATCGGCCCGCGCCTGCGGTGCATCGCTGCGTCAACTTGCCCGCGGCGGATCAGGCTCCGCCGCCCGCGGGGCGCGTCTGCGCGCCGGAAGGGGCGGCCCTTTCAACGGTGACCAGGCCCGGCGTCATGTAGTCCTTGTACACCTCGTTGACGATGGTCGCGTGCTCGCGATCGGCCGCCCGCATCTGGTCGGCGGTGAACTGGCTCCCGCCGTGCTGGCTCGCCAGGCGGGCCATGGCCTCGTGGATGGGGATGCCGGCGACGTCGCGCTTCTCCGACAGGAAGCGGTAGGACATGGTCGGCTCCTCGGCGACGGCGAAGATCGTGGTGTTGCCCACGTCGTCGCCGATGTTGGCGTACTGCTCGTTGCGGAGGGCGAGCCAGTCGAGGTTCCGGTCGGTCTCGAAGCGCTTCTGATTGAGGAGCTGCACCTCGTAGGCGAACCAGCCCTGCGTGCCCCAGACGGCGATGAGCAGCAGGATCGAGCCGACCAGCCCGACGAAGGCGATGAGCCCGACGTTGATGTCTTGTCTGACGGCCATGGAGTCTTGTGTGTGTTCTTTGGCCAACTTGCCGGAGTCAGGGGAGTGCGGAAATCAGATGTTGTGGAACGCCATCGACTCGTGGACACGCGGGTCGGCCACGGGCCGGATCGCGGCGCGGGAGAGCGTCCAGACGAAGTAGGCCCCGACCGCGCCGACCATGAACAGCAGGCAGGCGATTTCGGGAAGCGGGATGACCGCCCAGCTGCCGACCATCGCCTCGGGCATGATCAGCCAGTAGTGGTCGATGTAGTGCATGACAAGCATCCAGACGGCCCAGAACGCCAGCAGCCCGAGCCGGCGCTTCGGGTGCCGGCTGAGCAGCCCGCCGAACGGGATCAGCAGGTGGCCGAAGAGCAGGATCAGGCTCACCACCGCCCACCACCCGACGGGGGCGGCGGCCATGGGATCGCTGGGCCAGGCGCCGAAGCCGAGATTGGCGCTCACGGTGGTGGCGCCGCGGACGCCGAACCAGTAGGTCGTCTCCGGGATGTTCGCGTACCAGATCAGCAGGAACTGGCTGAAGGCGATGTAACCCCAGAAGAAGACGAAGGCGAAGAGGAGCTTGCCCAGGTCGTGGAAGTGCTCGCGGCTCACCGCCCCCTTCAGGAAGCCGGCGCCCTGGAGCATCTCGTAGATCAGGATGATGACGGCGAGCGAGCCGAGCACGCCGCCGGCGAAGATGTAGACTGCCCAGATCGTGCTGAAGAAGTGAGGGTCGATGCTCATCCAGAGGTCGAAGGCGGCGCCCGTGACCGTGAAGGCGTAGGCCAGGATGCACAGCGGCGCCCACTTCTGCATCCGGGTGGTCAGCGCCGGGTCGCCGGTGCGGTCCTGGAGCACGCTGTTGCGCCAGTAAAAGGCGGCGATGGCGATCCAGACCCCGAAGTAGATGACGATCCGCAGCGCAAAGAAAGGCCGGTTGAGGTAGGGAGCCTTGTGCTTCGTGAGCGCGTCGTACTCGAGGTGGCGCTTGGCGTGGGCGACGGTCATCGCCTCGCGCGTCAGCAGGGGCGTGTCGAAGCCGGTCAGTCCCTCCGAAGCGCCCGCCTGCGACGGCTCGGCGGCGGGGCCGGCGGAGCGGATCTCCGGAACCTGGTCGTCCTGCCCGGGGATGGCGGCCTCCTCCGCGCTGGCATGCTCGGCCTGGACGCTTGCGGCCCACGGGTAGAGCGTGGGAGCGCCGCTGTAGCCGGGGAACAGGAGCGTCAGGAGGATCGGGATGCTCAGGACCGCCAGGGCCGGCATCGTGTTGGCCAGCGCCTCGGGGATGCGTCGCACGTTGACGCTCCAGCCGGCGCGGGTGACGTGCTGGAGCATCACGAAGAAAAGCCCACCCAGCGCGATGGAGAGCACGAAGCCGTAGGCGGCCAGGTAGGAGAGGAAGAAGCGGCGCATGCCTCCCGTGAAGCCGCCGACCTGGCTGTTGAACGGGAACGCCAGGAAGAGCGCGCCGGCGAGGCCGGCGACAGCCAGCACGGCGAGGATCGTCAGCATGCGCCGGCTCGTCGAATCCGGCAGGGTCACCGGCTCGTTGACATCGGATTGGTGTTCTGCGCTGGCCAAGGATGAATCCTCTAAACGTTCCGGGGGTTCTTCGTGACGGTCTGCAAAGCGGTCAGGGCCTTCCGGCGCCCGGCGACGTCGTCGGGTCCTCGGCCGGTTGCGTGGTGGCTTGTCCCAGCGCCCGCCCGCCGACCGTCGGCGGCCGCACGGGCGCGTTCTGCCTGATTTCCTCGGGGATCATTTCCACCGGAGCGTTCTGGGAGAGCTGGAGCGCCTTCACGTAGGCGACGACGGCCCAGCGATCCGCGGGAGCGGGGATCTGGGCGCCGTATCCGCCCATAGTTCGGATCCCGTTGTTGACGGTGTTGTAGATGTGCCCGGTCGGGCGGCTGCGCCGGACGTCGTCGTGCAGGTTGCTCGGCTGGACCCAGCCGACGTTGTTCGCCGGCCGCTGCATGGAGCGCACGTGGATCGGGCCGTTGCCATATCCGTCGAAACCGTGGCAGACGTAGCAGTAGCGGGCGTAGAGGTCCTTGCCGCGGGCCAGGAAGTCGGCGTCGAGGGTGACGGACTCGGGGAAGCCGTCGAAGAACTCGACCTGCGGCGCCTCGCCCCCGGCGGGGGCGGAGGTCATCGTGAAGCCGAGTTCGAGGAAATCGTCGCGCGCCAGGCCGCCGCGCCGGACGGTACCGGGGATCGGGGGGCGCATCGACATGTTGTTGGCGAAGACGGGGTTGCTCGACTGCGCCTCGTAGCGAGGCTGGATATCCATGTCCTGGATCAGGTGGACGCGCGGCGACTTGCTGTTGACGAAGCGCGCCCGCACCGCGCCGGCGATCGGCACCCAGCTGGCGGCGATGGCCACGATGATCAGGTAGATCAGCCACGTCGGCATGCTGTTGAAGCGCAGCATGCCTCGGGCGCCCATCAGCGTCGTCGGGCTGTTGTCGCTGATGAGCCGGTTGACCTGGCGGTTGATGAAGTCGTTCTGAGGCATGTGCGGCTTGCTGATGGCGTCTGGTCCGGTGGACGGCGGCGCTTCAGTCGATGACGTACTCCATAGACAGCGGCCGGGTCTCGCTGAGCAGGTCCGGCGTCTTCTGCTCGTCGAAGACCGGGTCCGTCGCGTCGATCACCACGAAGAAGCGGTCGTCCGTGACGCGCCGGAACCGCACGCTCTTGAACAGCGGGTTGTAGAGCATCGGCAGGGCGTTGAGCAGGATCATCCCCAGTCCGGCGCTGAACGCCGCCAGCAGGATCGTCAACTCGAAGATCGGCGGGATGAACTGCGGCAGGCTCAGCAGCGGCTTGCCGCTCTTGAAGAACGGATAACCCGAGAAGACGCCGGCCTCGGGCAGACTCGGGCCCATCGTCCAGATCGTCAGCCCCAGGCCGATGCTCATGCCCGTGAGCCCGCCGATCAGGGAGATCCAGGGGATGATCGTCGGGCGGATCGCCATCGCCCGCTCGATCCCGTGGATCGGGAAGGGGGAATGGACGTCCCAGCGGGTGTAGCCGGCGTCCCGCACGCGCTCGGCG
Source organism: Planctomycetota bacterium (assembly GCA_023417885.1). Lineage (GTDB taxonomy): Bacteria > Planctomycetota > Phycisphaerae > Tepidisphaerales > Tepidisphaeraceae > JAEZED01. The sequence continues at coordinate 32,242 of JAEZED010000121.1, read as the reverse complement.
GCGGCGTAGACGGCGTCGACGTTGTCGTACTCGGCCATGACGCCGGCGAGGACGTCCCCGCCGCCCTCGACGGCCACGTCGGACACCTGCATGTCGTTGGCCAGGAATGTTGGATTAGCGACAGTCATGGGTTGGGGTCCTGCATGGCCTGCGCCGGCGGGCGCGGGCCGGCTTCAACTTCAGACGGACTCCGACGGGTGGTAGTCGGCGCCGGTGGCGGCGCGCTCGACCTCGTCGTGCCGGTCGGGGTGCTCGGTGTCATGGTGCCCGTGGCCCCGGTGGGCCTGGGGCATGACGGTCTTGACCTCCGCCATCGCGATCATGGGGCCGAACTTGCAGAACAGGAGCATGTTCATCAGGAAGAACCCGAAGGTTCCGAAGAAGAGCGTCGCGTCGACCCAGGTGGGGGCGAAGTCGCCCCAGGCACTGGGCAGGTAGTCGCGCGTGAGCGAGGTGATGATGATGACAAACCGCTCGAACCACATCCCCATGTTGATGCTCATCGCGGCGACCAGGACGAGCCACACGTTGCGGCGCACCGTCTTGAGCCAGAGTATCTGCGGGATGAAGACGTTGCAGGTGATCATCGCCCACGTCGCCCACATGTAGTTACCGAAGGCGCGGTTCCAGAAGGCGAAGCTCTCGGCCTGCACGCCGCTGTACCAGGCGATGAAGTATTCCATCAGGTACGCGTAAGCCACGATCAGGCCGGTCGTGAGCATCACCTTGCACATGTTGTCGATGTGCCGCAGCGTGATCAGGCCCTTCAGCCCGAACCACTGCCGCGCGGGGATCGCCAGCGTCAGCACCATCGCGAACCCGCCGTAAACGGCGCCCGCGACGAAGTAGGGGGGGAAGATCGTCGTGTGCCAGCCGGGGAGCTGGCTCACCGCGAAGTCGAACGACACGACGCTGTGCACCGACAGCACCAGAGGCGTGGCCAGGGCCGCCAGCAGCAGGTACATCTTCTCGAACCGGTACCAGTGCCGGCTCGAGCCGCTCCAGCCGAGGCTGAGGATGCCGTAGGCGACCTGCCCGATCCGGTTGCGGCACCGGTCACGCAGCGTCGCAAGGTCCGGCACCATCCCCACGTACCAGAACAGCACCGACACGCTCGCGTATGTGCCCACCGCGAAGACGTCCCACATCAGCGGCGAGCGGAACTGCGGCCACATCGCCATCTGGTTCGGGTAGGGGAAGAGCCAGTAGGCGAACCACGGGCGGCCGACGTGGATGCCCGGGTAGATGGCGGCGCACATGACCGCGAAGATCGTCATCGCCTCGGCGAACCGGTTGATGCTGGTGCGCCAGTCCTGCCGCAGCAGGAAGAGGATGGCGCTGATCAGCGTGCCTGCGTGGCCGATGCCGACCCAGAACACGAAGTTCACGATCGGCCAGCCCCAGGCGGCGGGGACGTTGTTCCCCCAGACGCCCACGCCCGTGAGGATCAGGTAGACCAGGCTTCCGAAGAGGAAGACGCCGGTGATTCCGGCGCAGATCAGGAAGCCCAGGATCCACGGCCAGTCGGGGCGGGAGAGGGTGAAGTCGGTGACGGTGTCGGTGACGTCGCGGAAGGTGCGGTGGTTGACGACCAGGGGCGCCCGACGGGTCGGGTCGTCCCACGTGTTGTCGACCTCGCGGTTGCGCTCCTCGAAGGAGAGGGCCGGCGGACCGGCCTCCTCGACGAGAAACCCGTCGCTGCGGTCGTAGCCGCGCACGCGTGCGATGTCGGAACTGGTGTCGATGGTCGCCATGAGCTGTGGGCTGTGTCGTCAATCAGCGTGCCCGAGCGCCCGGGGGCGGAGCGGGCCATGTCCGTTTCAGTGCGCCGCCGCCGGCTGGCCGGAGGGCTCGCGGTTTCGCAGGCGTGCGAGGTACTTGGTGCGGGGTCGGGTGTTGAGTTCCTCGAGGACGCCGTAGGCGCGGGGCAGCTTCTGCTGCTGCGTGACGCGGGCGCTTTCGTCGCGGAGATTGCCGAAGATGATCGCCTCGGTGGGGCAGGCCATCTGGCAGGCGGTCTTGATGTCGCCGTCGACGATCTCCTCGCCGCGGTTGCGGCGCCAGTTGGTCTTGAGCCTGATGCGCTGGACGCAGTAGGTGCACTTCTCCATCACGCCGCGCATCCGGACGGTGACCTCAGGGTTGAAGACCATCTGCCTGATGGCGTCGATCCCCTGCTGCTGCTGGTCGGGCGGGCCGAAGAAGGTCGCGTCGTACGTCGGCTCGCGCGGATCCTTCGCCCACCAGTCGAGGTAGTTGAACTTGCGAACCTTGTACGGGCAGTTGTTCGAGCAGTACCGCGTGCCGATGCAGCGGTTGTAGATCATCACGTTCAGCCCCTCGGTGTCGTGCACCGTCGCCGCCACCGGGCAGACCTGCTCGCACGGGGCGTTCTCGCAGTGCACGCACATCATCGGCTGGAACACGACATCCGGATCCTCGTCGTGGATCTGCGTCTCGTAGTCGTCCCCCTCGGCCTTGAAGTAGCGGTCCACGCGCAGCCAGTGCATCTCCCGGTTGTTCAGCACCTGCTCCTTGCCGACCACGGGGATGTTGTTCTCCGACACGCAGGCCATCACGCACGCGCCGCAGCCCGTGCAGGCGTTCATGTCGATCGTCATGCCCCAGGCGTGCGGGTGGTTGAACTCGCTGGGCGGATTGAAGATCTGGAGCGATACCGGCGCGTGCGCCGCCGCGTGCGCGGGGTGGGCGTTGCCGTGGCCGCCGTGGTCGTCATGCCCACCGCCCTCGTGCTGGTTCTCGAGGAACGCCAGGTGCTCCTGGAGGGTGGTTTCGTGGACGATCGTGCTCGTCCCGCCCTTGTCGCCGGTGCGCGCCTGCCGCCCCTCGTACCCGACCTTGTCGATCAGGTGGTGGTTCTGCGTCATCGCCAGCAGGTAGCGACCCTGGTCGCGCGAGACCTGCGCCGGCGCGAACCAGAGGCCCTGCGTGGTGCGCAGGTGATACGTGTTGAAACCACCCCCGTCCAGCGGCTCGTCCGGGTTCACCGTGCCGATGTTCCCGGCGGCGGTGCGCCCGAAGCCCAGCGGCAGCCCGATCACACCCTGCGGCTGGCCGGGCATGACATAGACGGCAATGCGCAGCGGCTGCTGGATGCCGTCGACGCGGAGGCTGATGATGTCGAAGGTAGTGACGCCCAGCCGCTCGGCGTCATCGATGTTCATCAGCGCGGCATTGTCCCACGTGAGCTTCGTGAGGGAGTCGGGCATCTCCATCAGCCAGCCGTTGTTCGCGAAGCGGCCGTCGTAGAGACGGCTGTCGCCGCTGAAGACGATGTCGAACTGCCCCTCTCCGCCCGCGGCGGGGAGGGTGGTCGGCAGGTTGCCGCCCGCGGCGACGCTCACCTGGACCGGCTGCGCCTCGGTGCCGGCGACGACGCCGGCGTGGAGGATCTCGTTGAAGCGCTCGATATCCGTGGCGCCCTCGGTCGATTGCGCGAGCCCGAGCAGCGTCTCGCGGACGAGGGTGTAGGCGTCCTGCTCCAGGCCGAGCATGGCCGCCAGCAGATCGATGAACGACAGGCCGTTGAAGAGCGGCAGGATCATCGGCTGCACCGGGGCGACGGTGCCTTCCCAGCCGCGCGTGTCGCCCCAGGCCTCGAGGAAGTGGGCCCGCGGGACGTGCAGCGAGCAGCGGAGGCCCGTTTCGTCGAGGTAGTGGGCCAGGTGCACGCTGGTGGCCACCTTCGTGAGCTTCTCGGAGAAGCGGAGGTCGGTGGGGGCGTTGTAGACGGGATTCCCGCCGAGGATGAGCAACGTGTCGATCTCGCCGGCGTCCATCCGGCGGCACAATTCCTCGAGGGTGCCGGCCTCGGGCACGGGGTCGGGCACGTACGTCAGCGTCGTGCCGACGTTGGCCAGCGCCTCGTTGATCCGCATGCAGAGCACCTGGAGCCCGGCGGGCAGGTGAGCTCCCCAAGCCACGAGGCCGTTGGCGCCGGCCTCCTGGAGGTCATGAGCCGCCCGCTCGACGAACGCCCGCTCGCGCTCGTCCAGTTCGCCGGCGGACGCGCCGGAGACACCCAGCGCCGCCGCCAGGCCGTGCGCGATCGCCGCAAGCTTGGCCGGACGCACCGGGAGCCGGAAGTCGCTGGCCCCGCCGGTGAGGCTGTACCGGCACTCGGCGATGTGGCACCGGCTCATGTGCGGATGCGCTTCGTCGACGGCGGCCCGCTGCGCGGCCCAGTCGGCGGAGTAGCGCACGCTGGAGGGATGGCAGCCGAGATAGTCGTCGTCGATGGAGACGACAACGCTCGCTCGGTCGAGGTGGTAGACGGGGCGAAGGCGCTGACCAGCGGCCGCCTGGGTCGCCTCGGCCAGCGCCGAGCTGCCCAGCGGCTCCCACGTGTACCAGCGCGATCCCTGGAAGGCCTGCTCGAACTGCTGCCGGAGGCGGAGCACGGTGGGGGAGGCGGTCGCCTCCGCCAGCACCGCCATCCGGGCCGGGTTGGCGGCGCGAAGCTCCGGAACGACCTCGCGGCGGAACCAGTCGACCGACTGGGAGGAGCGGGCCCCGCCGCGGAAGTCGAGAACGCCGCGGCTGCGGTCCGGGTCGTAGAGGCTCAGCGTCTGGGCCTGGGTGATGGCGTCGGTGGCTCCCCAGACGTGGAGCGGGTCGGCGCCTTCGCGCCGGCCGGTGCGGGTGACGTTGGCCGGGTGCTGCGGGTTTCCTTCAAGCTTGATGGGCCGGCCGTCGTAGCTCGATACGAGCAGGCCGGTGCCGACGCCGGCGAGTTCCCAGCTGGTCGCGTAGTAGTCGTAGGTGCCGGGGATGCGTCCCTTGACGTCATGGGCGTAGGGGACGACGGTCTCGCGCGGCCAGCGCCGGCAGCCGGCGAGGCCGACGCCCGCCAGCGCCATGCTGGCGGCGGCGTATTTCATGAAGCGGCGGCGCGAGACATCGCCGGCGACCATTTCCTGCGGGTCGTAGCCCGGGAACTCCTTCTCCACCAGTTCCGCGATCTCCGGCGTGTTGGCGAGATGCTGGAACGATGCCCAGTAAGTGCGGCCGGTGCGGCTGGCGGAGGAACCTGGCAGGGTCGGCTTGTTCATTGAAGAGGTTCGGTCGTGTGGCTGGCGATCACCCGTCACTCAGGAATCACCGATTTGCGGATCAGTCGTCCCGAGGCGGCACGCTACCGGTGGCAGGTGGAACAGGCTTCCATGTACCGCCGATCGCGGATGCCGTACTGCTCCTTGAGCTCCAGTCCGACGCGGAGCTGGGCCTGCTCGAGGCTCTCCCCGTCGCGCACCTGGAGGTCGTTGGGCCCGCGGGCGAGGTGGTAGGTCATGCTGGTGACCTGGTCCTTGGGCCGCAGGAACCGCTCAGGCTGGCGGTGGCACTCCAGGCACCAGGCCATGTTCAGCGGCTCGGCCTGGAAGACGATTTCCATCTGGTCGACGCGCCCGTGACAGCTGTAACAGCCGACGCCCTTGTTGATGTGGGCCGAGTGGTTGAAGTAGGCCCAGCCCGGAAGATCGTGCACCTTGACCCACTGGATCGGCTCGCCGCTGACCCAGGAGGCCCGGAGATCGCGGAGCTTGGCACTCTGGCTCGCGATGCCGGTGTGGCAGTTCATGCAGGTCTGCGTCGGCGGGATCGCGGCGAACTGGGCCTTGTCGACGGTCGTATGGCAATACCGGCAATCCATGCCGAGCTGCCCGACGTGCAGCGCATGGCTGTACTCGATCGGCTGATCCGGCTGGTACCCCACGTTGAGCGTGTGGGGGTTGAGTGCCAGGCCCATGAAGGTCGGCACATACAGCGCCCCGCCGAGACCCATGATGAGGATCACCGGCAGGAGGAAGTTGGCCCAGCGTGGGAAGACGAACCGGTTTCGCGGGCGAGGTCCCGCGGGGGGCGCGGGCGGGACGTGGGAGTCGTCGCGTGGTGCCGGATTGGGCGTGGCGGAGGGGTCGCTCATGGGGTCATGAAACGCGTACGCGAGCGCAAGGCGCGGCGCCTGCGCGGATGCAACGGGCCACCCGGTGAGTGGCGCGGGCTATTACAGCGTCACATCGGTGCGGCGGCAACCAACGTAACATTCGCACAATGCGGCAATCCGTCGCATGGCCGGCGCCGATGGCGCGCTTCTCCCACAGGCAAGGTCAAATGAAGCGGCGGGCCCGGCACGCGCGGGCCCGCCTGCGTCAATTTGATCCGCGTCGAAACGCGTCACTCGAGCGGCGGAAGCTTCTGGAGCTTGCGCTGAAGGCTTCGTCTGTGGATGCCGAGCTTGCGCGCCGCCTGGCTGATGTTGCCCCCGCAGTCCGACAGGACGCGATGGATGTAATCCCACTCAACGCGCGCCAGGCTCGGCGTCTGCCCGTCGGCGCCCAGGACCGGCTCCTCCGACTCGGCCCCCTTGGCCTTGTCGAACGCGGCGAGGATCTGGTCGGTGTCCACGGGCTTGGTGAGGTAATCGGCGGCGCCGGCGCGGACGGCCTCGACGGCGGTCGCGATGGTGCCGTAGCCGGTGAGGACGACGATCTGCATCTCCTCGTCCAACTCATGGAGCGCGCGGACGAGTTCCAGGCCTCCCATGCCGGGCATGCGCAGGTCGACCAGCGCCCAGTGTGGACGCACCTCCCGCGCCAACTGCCGCGCCTCGTGGGCGTTGGGAGCGGCGAAGGTTTCGATCCCCCGCGCGCCCAGCGCCTTCTGGAGGCGGGTGCGGAAGATGTCATCATCATCCACGACGAGCATGCGAACCTGGCGGGAAGCCACGGCAGGCATGCCCTGCGATTCACTGGCGGTACGGGCGCCGACGGACACGGCAGGACTCCTTTGCTTTCAGGAACCGGATCGTCTCGCGCGCCACGGCCGGCAGGCCCGGCGACACGCAGGACATCATAAGGCCGGATTCCCACCGCTTCCGCCGACCGCCGGAAGCTCCAGCACCGCAGTCGTACCACGGCCCGGCTCGGAATCGAGCATCAGCCGCCCGCCGTTGCGCTCGGCCACGAGGCGGACGAGGAAGAGCCCCAGTCCCATGCCGCGCCCGGGCTCCTTGGTCGTGAAGAAAGGCTCGATCGCCCGCCGCAGCGTCTGGGGATCCATGCCCGTGCCGCGATCGGTGACCGTGAACCGGACGAGGCCCTCCCCGGCGGTCACCGAGAGATCCACGCGCTCGCCGGGCTCCGAGGCGTCGATGGCGTTGTTCACGAGGAACTGGACCGCCTGCTGAACCGCGCGGAGCGGGGCGGCGAGGTCGGGCACCGATTCAGACGCTGTCAGGTTCAACTGCCTGCGCGCCTCGGGCCGGAGCTGCGCGAGCACGGCCTGCACGACATCCTCCGCGGCGCATCGGCCCGGCTCGTCGCTGCTTCGGCCGGCGATGTCGCCGCGCATGCGGTCGAGGATCTGCCGGCAGCGCTCCACCTGCTGGCGAATGAGGGCGGCATCCTCCGCGATCGACCCGGCCGACTCGGGCGGGGCCTCGAGTGAACCAGCTTCTCCGAGACGGCGCGCCTCCAGCTCCATCTCCTTGGCGACGACGGCGATCGTGCCCAGCGGGGTGCCCAGCTCGTGGGCGGCGCCGGCGGCGAGGGTCGTCAGGCTCGCCAGGCGCTCATTCAGCACCGCGCGCTCGCGCATCGCGGCAAGCTCCTGCTCGCGCGTGCGCAGGGCGAGCATGACGCGGCCGATGAAGTAGGCCAGCAGCGCCGCGACCAGGAGCAGCGCCGTCCAGTGTCCCAGCACCTGCGCCCAGGCCGGCAGGTCCTCGTCTCCGGGCGTCAGCGGGCGGTGCCGGAGCGCGATCGCGCCGTAGCAGAGCCCGACGGCGGTCACCACGACCCAACCCCAACCCGGGCCCAGCACGAGCGTCGCCATCGCGACGTGGATGACGAAGAGGACTGCGAAGGGGTTTTCCGGTCCGCCCGTGTAGTAGAGGAGCACCGTCAGCAGCAGTACGTCGAGCAGGAGCACCGCCGGCATGAGCCACTGCGGGAACTGCACGGTCGGAGCCGCCGGCGCGAGGTGGAGCAGGGCGGCGAGGCCGATGTTGGTCAGCAGCGTGACGAGCAGCACCGCCGCGAGCGGCACGAGGGGATAGCTGAGCTCCAGGCCGACGACGGCGACCCCGATGGCAAACAATTGCCCTGCGACGGCAAGCCATCGGAGCCGGATGAGCCATGACAGGACAATGCGCCCGGCGGAAGCGCTGGTCTGGCCGATGGGCAGGGGCGGGGATCCGGCAGAAGATCGCGGGGATACGGAGGCGGCGCCGAGAAGGCGGTTGATCAGGCCCTCGTCGTTCATCCCGCGTCCTCGGCTGGCTGAGCGCCGGGTGTTACTTGGGCTCCTCGTAGACGCCCGAGTCGTCGTGATCGCCGATGGGGCGGGTCATGGCATGGCCGTTCGGGAACATCGACATGTAGATGACGAAGGCGGTCACGCTCGTGAAGAGGTTGGCGACGAAGCGCGTGCCGGCGAAGGCGATGAAGCCGACGACGCCGGCGATCACCAGCGGAATCCAGATGGCGAGATTGCCCTTGATGTAGTCGCCTGGGGCAACGACCTCACCCCGGTAGTAGGCCGCCCAATACTTGCTGCGGAGGTAGAACCCCAGGGGCACGGTCAGCGAGATCCAGGTCATCCCGCCGATGAAGAACGTCCACCCGGCGACGTTGTCGAGCGGCGTGACGGCCCGGTCATACCACCCCAGGGGCGTCAGCAACAGGTAGAAGATCGCCAGGATCATGAACAGCGGCGGCGTCACGCCGAGCAGCAGGAACAGCCCCCACGCCTTTCGCAGGGCCAGCGCGCTTTCGTCGAGCGCCTTGTAGACGAAGACACGGTCGCTGTGCTCCACATCGGGCCGCAACGCGCCCGGGCGAAGCTGGCTGGGAGCTGGAATCGCTGATTCACTGGCGGTCACGTCTCGAACTCCTCTGTGGCGGCGGGCTGGCTCTCGTCAGGCGCCCGGCGAACCGGTGCGCGTCGTGGGTTGATCGGTCGAAGCACCCGACGTTTCTTTAGCACCCCCGGGCCGTGCGAGCAACCCACGGGCCAGATCCAGCACATCCTGGCGAGACTCATCCCCGGCCCGCCACCGCAGAATCAGCCGCTGGGATGCGGCGTCCGTGATCCCGGGCGTCGTGGGTGCGGCAAATTGAAGCCGGACGATCGCGACCCGGCGCGGCGGGACGACGAACCCGCCATCCTGGAGCTCATCGACCACCTTCGGAGGCACCGCGATCTCCTGGATCGATACCTCCTGCAGCTCACCCAGCAGACCGCCCTCCGCGTCGGCATCGACGGAGGCGACACGGCCGGCGCCGAAGTCATCCAGCCAGGCAAGCAGCGCGATCGTCCTGCCGCCGGCGTCTTCCGGGGCGGCAAGGAGCTCGAAATGACGCCCATCGCTGAGGATGGGCTCGACACGCCCGCCGGGCGCTTCGCGGCGCAGTGGGGCGGATCCAAGGTGCTCGTTAGTCAGTTCGCTGACCCACCCGGAGGTGACGGGCGGGACGACCCGAATGGATCGGGTGCCGGCATCAACGGGATTGTTGTAGACCTCGGTGCGGCGGATGTAGGGCGCCTCGGCCATGTAGCGCGCGTCGGGATCCAGCTTCTTGCGGACGAGGATGATCACGCCCGGCAGCGAGAGCAGCAGGATCGCGAGCAGGAAGATGGCGTTGAGCTTTGCCTCGCGCGACACCGGCCCATGCTAGCGGCCGGCCCACGCCGCACGCGTGGAATGATGCTGCGGCAATTCGCGCGCCGGGCGCCCCGACCTGCCGCGGGGGCGATCGGGCGTTGCGGGCGGGCGCTTGCGCAATTAGATTGGTTTGCAAGCCCTTACATTCGGAGACGTCGATGCCAGCACGATCAGAAGGTGACCGGTCCAGGCGCAATCGCCTTATCCCAGCCAGCCGGCTCCGATGGGTCGGGGCGGGCGTGGCGCTGGCCCTGGGCACGGCCGGGCTCGTCGGCGCCGCGGCGCATATCCATTCCCCCGGTACGGTCGCTGCGACGGCCATGGACGACGGGGTCGTGCTGCTGCTGGACGGCCGGTCGCTCGAGGGAGACATCACCGAGCGTGCCAACGAGGTGGTCGTCAACGTCAACGGCGTGGTGACGACGATCCCGCGGTCGCAGATCGTGAGCATCGAGTATGGCACGCTCGAGGAGCGGCTCGAGCGGCGGCTCAACGGCCTTGCCGCGGGCGATCATGACGGGCGCATCGACGTGGCGCAGACCGCACTGAGGCGCGGCCTGCTCGACTTCGCCGAGCGCATCGCGCGGGAGGTGCAGCGGGCGGACCCGGGCAACCCGCGCGCGGCAAACCTGATCGACCAGGTGCAGCGCCAGCGCCTGCTGGAGCAGTCGGCGGGGCAGGGCGTCCGCGTGCGGCCAGGGGAGGGGGCGACCAGCGGCCGTGCGCTGCGACCCTCTCCCGACGGCGTGCTGACGGAGGAGCAGATCAACCTGGTGCGGCAGGCGGAGTTGCAGGCGTCGGATGCGGATCTTCCCGCGCGCGACCGCCCGCGGATCAGTTTCCGGGACAACGCGTTGCGGCGTTTCGTCGAGACGCAGCCGAACATGACGTTCCGCGAGTTCAACCGGGGCAACGACATCGCCAAGGCGCTGTTCATTCTCCGGGAGTCGGACGACCCGCAGATCCGCGAGGACATTCGCGTTGCCAGCCACCCCGGCTCGCTCCTGAACTACCTCAGGACGGTGGAGCCGATCGTGCTGAACGGGTGTGCGACCAGCGGTTGCCACGGCGGAGCGGCGGCGGGGCGGTTTGCCCTCTATGGCGAGGCGCGTGACGATGCGACCAGCTACACGAACTTCTATCTCCTGAACACGAAGACCGCTCCGGTGCAGCGCCGGCGTGCGGGCGGCGCGTTCGCCTCGGGCGATCAGGAAGGGCCGACCGTGGTCACGGGCTGGCTGGTGGATCGCGACAGGCCGGATGAGTCGCTGCTGCTGCACTACATGCTGCCGCGCGACCGGACGGAGACGCCGCACCCCGCGGTCAAGGATTACGACGGGATCGTCGACGAGATCAGCGACCAGAACTTCCAGTTGATCCGGCAGTGGATCTCCGGCCTGCCCCGGCTTCCGGCGGCCGGTTACGGCTTCCAGTTCGCACTCAAGGCGCCCGCGACGCAGCCGACGACGAATCCGACGACGAACCCGACCACGCAGCCGGCGACCACGCCGGGCCAGTGAGCGATGCCCACCGTTTCCCCTACGCTGCTGCTGATCGGCAGCCTCCTGCTGACGCTGCTGCCCCTGGCGGCGGCGCTGGTGGCGCGGCGCCGGCATCTCGGTCGCCTGCGCCGGCTGGCCGAAGGGCATGGCTGGGAGTTGACGCCGCGCCCGGAACCGGACCTGGCGCGTCGGCTGGTGCCGCACCTCCCGGCGCCCGGGGCGGCCCAGGTACGGGTGCTGGACGTGCTTTTGACCGGCGCATCGGACGCCGGGCGTCACGGGGTGGCGCGGGTGGAGTATGTCCTGGGAAGCGTGCGGCACCGGCGCGACAACACGCGCGTGCTCGGCTTTTCCCAGGCGCCCGACGGCACGCTGAGCAACGTCACGATCGCCGCCGCCGACCGGCCCTGGCTGGAGCAGTATGCCTCGCTGATCGAGCCGGCTTCTACGGCCGGATGATGACGCGATAGGTGCGGTCGCCGCTGACGACGACCACTTCCAGGCCGAGGCGGACGTCGATCTGGGAGAGCAACTCGTTCACCTGTCGGACTCCGCGGACGGGCTGGTCGCCGATCTGGAGGATGAAGTCGCCCGGCTCGATTCCCGCGCGGGCGGCCGGCGAGCCGGGGGCGACGACCTCGACCTGCACGACGCCTTCGGGCCCGTCGGTGAGCTGCATGCCGAGAGCGCCGGGATCGAACTGCGGCTGGAGGCCGAGCATCATCGCGTCGTCCGGCATCGGGCCGATGGTCACCGGAAGCTGGATGGTCTCGCCGTCGCGGAAGACCTCCAGCGTCATCGTCTCGCCGATCTCGGCGAAGGCGGTGATGTTGCGCAGGCCCTGGTCGTCGCGCACGCTCTGGCCGTCGACGCTGACGATGATGTCGAACCGCCTCAGCGCGCTCTGGGCGGCGGGGGTGTCCCGGAAGATGGTGTCGACGAAGACGCCGCCGTACCCGTCGTAGCCGAGGCGCTCGGCCAGCTGGGGCGCCGCGGCGACGGGGAGGACGCTGACGCCGAGCCACCCGCGGACGAACCGGCCGTCCTTGACGATGTCTTCGTAGACGCGCCTGGCCTGGTTGCTGGGAATGGCGAAGCCGATCCCGTTGAACTCGCCGGTGCGGCTGAAGATGGCGGTGTTGATGCCGATGATCTCGCCGCGCAGGTTTGCCAGCGGCCCGCCGGAGTTGCCCGGGTTCACTGCGGCGTCGACCTGGATGAAGTTCTGGTAGGCGTCGGGGCCGAGCGGCGTGTCGATGCCGTCGTTCTGCGTGCGGTTGAGGGCCGAGACGACACCGGCGGTCATGCTTCCGACGAAGTTGAAGGGGCTGCCGAAGGCCAGCACCCAGTCTCCCTTGCGGAGCGTGTCGCTGTTGCCCCACTCGGCGGCGATGAGGTTGTCGGCGCGGATGCGGACGACGGCGAGATCGCTCTCGGGATCGGTGCCGACGATCTCCCCTTCGACGGAACGGCCGTCGGCGAGGGTGACGAGGATCCGGTTGGCGTTGGCGACGACGTGGTTGTTGGTGACCACGTAGCCCATCTCGCGCTTGGCGTCGACGCCCATGATGACGCCGCTGCCGCTGTTGGCCTGCGGCGAGGGCCTGCCGAGCGGTCCGCCGCGCCCGCCGACGCGGACGACGTCGATCTTGACGACGGCGGGCTCGACGACGACGTTGACCTCGCTGAAGACGCTGGAGAGGTCCTGCACGCTGGCGAGGCGGCGCCGGGTCTCGTCCACTTCCTGGACCTTGTCTCCGAAAGCGGACTGGCGGGCTGCCCGGTCGACCGCCCAGGCGGCGACGAGCACGACCCACATGACGACGATGGCGACGACCAGCGTGCGCGCGGTGCGGAGGCGCTCGCTCGGCGCCGCGCGCGCCGGCTGGGGCGCGTAGTCGAGTTCCGCATCGTGGCGTGGCGCTTCCATGGGCATCCGTTGGGTCGCGAACGGGCGGTTCAGGCCGTGGTCACGCGGAGAAACCGCTCCCGCTCCCGTGCAGGCATCGCGTAACAGTGATCAGGCGCAGGATAGGCCGCGGTTTCAACCAGCCGCACCCACTGCTCGATCGCCGACTTCAGGTCCATCGACCCGTCCAGCCGCGGAACGAAACGCGGGCTGTGGGCCGTAAGACCCAGCAGATCCTGGAGCACGACCACGTGGGCGACGCAGGCCGGCCCCGCGCCGCACCCGATCACCGGCACCTCCACCGCCGCCACCACCGCCTCCGACACCTCCGGCGGCACCGCCTCCAGCAGGATCGCGACGGCGCCGGCATCGGCCATGCGACGGGCATCCTGCACGATGGCGGCCGCCGACTCGGCGGTGCGCCCCTGCGTGCGGTAGCCCTGGAGCTGCGCGCTCTGCGGGCGAAGGCCCAGGTGGGCCCAGGTGGCGACGCCGGCATCGGCCAGGCGCGCCACGAGCTCGGCATGCCGAGCCGCGACCTCCAGCTTCACCGCGTCGCAGCCGGTGGCGCGCACCATCTCGCAGACGTTGTCCACGGCCTGCCCCTCGTCGCCGTGGTAGCTCCCGAAAGGCATGTCCGCCACCACATGGGCCAGTGGCGCCCCGCGGCGGACAGCGGCGGTCAGCTCCTGGAGGATCGGCTGGCGGATCTGGACGGTGGAGTCGTAGCCGAGAATGGTCGCGGCGGCCGAGTCGCCGACGAGCAGGAGGGGGACGCCGGCCGCCTGCATGACGGTGGCGGTGGTGAAGTCGTAGCAGGTGAGCATGGCCAGCCGGCGCCCCTCGCGCCGTGCGGCGTCGAGGTCGCGCAGGGTGACCTTTCCGGCGAGTCGCCGCGGGCTCCACGGGGTGCCGGGCGTGGCATCCGCGCTCGGCCTGGCCTCGAGGGTCGGCGGATCAAGGCTCATGACGTCCAGAGTGTATACGGTGCGGGGCGAGACTGCCCGTCACGGCCCCAGCGTGACGACCGTCATCGGCTCGAAGGTGAAGCGATCCAGGAGACGGCGCAGGTCGTCCGGCGTGACGGCCAGCAGGGCGTTCAGGTCGTCCTCGAGGGAGCGGTACTCCCCGTTGTAGACCCACGATCCGCCGATGGCGCGCATGCGGGCCTGGGGGCTCTCGCCGTGAAGCACCGACGAGCCGGCAACCTTGTTCTTGGCGCGGGCCACCTCCTCGTCGCGCAGGTCGTGCTTCACCTTCGCCAGCTCGGCCAGGGCGATTTCCATCGCCTGGTCGCTCCGCTCCGGGTCGCAGACCAGCGAGAGGGCGAAGCTGCCGACCCGGTCGTGCGGATAGGTGCTGAAGTCCGCCTCCTCGGCGATGGCGGGGTCGACGAGCGACCAGTAGAGCCGGCTGTTCTCCGAATCGCCGAGGATGTCGGCGAGGATGCGCGCCGCGAAACGGTCGTCATCCTGGGCGCTGGGGCCGGAGGTGATGCCCATGACGTAGCAGCGGTTGAGCTTCTCGTCATGCAGGTCCTCGCGCCCGCCGGCCGGGGCGGGGGATGTGTAGTCGCGCTCGAAGCCGACGGGCTCCCAGGCGCCGTAGTAGCGGTCGGCGAGGCGCGCGACCTCGTCGAAGTCGAACTGCCCGGTGACTGCGAGCACCATGTTGCGCGGGCCGTAGTGCTGCCGGAAGTAGTCGGCCATCTGCTCGCGCCTGAGCGCGCGGATGCAGTCGGCGGGGCCGAGGATGCTCATGCCGAGCGGATGGGCGCCGAAGTGTCGCGCCATGAGCTTCTCGTAGAGCCGGTGTCCCGGCTCATCCTCGTACATCGCGATCTCCTCGAGGATCACGTTCTTCTCGGTGTCGAAATCCTCCTGCCGGATCGCGGGCCGCAGCAGCTCGCCCAGGTGCTCCATCGTCCGCGCGGCAAACTCCGGCAGGACGGCGGCGTAGTAGGCGGTCATCTCCTGGCTTGTGAAGGCGTTGTACTGGGCGCCCATCTCGTCGAAGATGCGGTTCATGGCCTCGGCGTCGAGCCGCTGGCTTCCCTTGAACATCATGTGCTCCAGGAAGTGCGAGACGCCGTTGACGTCGCTCGGCTCGTCGCGCGAGCCGGTGCGGACGAAGAGCCCGGCCGCGAACGAGCGGGCGGTCGGGACGGGCTCGGCGAGGATCGTCAGGCCGTTGGGGAGCTTTGCTTTGTAATGGGTCATGGCTTTTTCGAACGTCGAACGTTCAACGTCGAGCGTCGAAGTTGCGGAGGTCATCGGGACGGTTGCGGGCGCCGCCCCGCACGAGTCTGCGGGAGCTTCGACGAGCCGAACGACGCGGGCTCCGTACTCGAGCAACCGCTCCTCCAGATCATAATCCGCGCCAACCTGCGGATCGGACGCAGTCCGACTTGGACGTTCGACGTTGGACGTTGGACGTTCAATGGATCATCTCCAGCTTCCTCGGCCCGATCAGAACGGTCGTCATCTCCGACATCGGCTTCGACGCGAGGTAGGCGTTGAGCTGATCCACCGTCACCGAGTCGATCGCGGAGAGAACTTCGTCGAGCGTGCGGATGCGGCCGCGCAGGAACCAGTCGCGGGCGATCATGGAGGCACGGGCGGAGGAGCTTTCGCCGCTCATGACGGTGCCGGTCTTGAGGCCGATCCTGGCGCGCTCCAGCTCGTCGGGCGTCGCGCCCCGTGCGAGCCGCCGCAGCTCGTGGACGAGCGCGTCCAGCGTCTCCTGGGCACGCTCGTTGCTCGTGCCGGCGTAGCAGAACACGCTGCCGATGCCGGGGGCGCTGGCGTAGCTGGCGCTGACGCTGTAGCACAGGCCGCGCTTCTCCCGGATCTCGCTGAACAGCCGGCCGCTCATCCCGCCGCTGAGCACCTCGATCGCCAGCCGCGCCAGGTAGTAGTCGTCGTCCGGCTCCGCCGCTGTCGGGCAGGCCAGGGCGATGTGCGTCTGCTGCGAGTCCTGCTCGATGAACCGGAACCGCTCCGCCGCGGGGGAAAGCTCCAACGCGCCGGGCTCCCGCGATCGCCAGCCGTCGAAGCAGCGGGCAACCTCGTCGCGCCACTGGTCGAAGTCCACGTCGCCCGCCACCGCCAGGATCGAGCCGAGCGGCACGTAGCGGCGGGCGTGATCCTCCCGCACGTCGGCGCTGGTCAGCTTCTCCAGGTCCGCCTCGTCGCCCATCGGGTTGCGGCCGTACGGCGCGGGCCAGGCGATCTCGCGCAGGCGGATCATGGAGAGCGACTGTGGGCTGTCCTGGAGCCCGGCCAGGGCGTTGAGCGCCAGCTCGCGAGAGGGGCCGAACGCATCATCGCGCAGGTGGGGACGGAGCACGACGTCGGCATACACCTCCAGCCCGCGCAGGACATTTGCGGCGAGGGAGGCGGCGGTGAAGCGGGTGTGGTTGAGGCTGGCCCCGCTGGAGCGTGCCAGTCCCAGGTCGTCGAGGTGCTCGGTGAGCGCCCGGGCGTCGCGATCGCCCGCGCCGCGCATGGCCATCTCCACGAGCACGGTGGCGCTGCCGAGCCGGCCGACGGGGTCGGAGACGCCGCCCGCGGGGAGCAGGAGGTTCATCGCGGCGGATTTCACCCCCGGCATTCGCTCGGCGAGCAGCGTCAGGCCGTTGGCGTACGTGTGGGAGAAGAAGCGGTCGGTCATCGATCCGCCGATGATAGGGGGCGGAGGGGATGAGTCGGTCCGGCAGTTGGGAAGCGGGCGGGGAGGCGTAAGATCGTGGAGCCGATGAAGTTGATACTCGCCAATCCGCGTGGGTTCTGCGCCGGCGTCCGCATGGCGATCGACGTGGTGGACCAGGTGCTGCGGGCGCAGGGCCCACCCGTCTACGTCTACCACGAGATCGTCCACAACCGGCACGTGGTGGACGACTTCCGCGACCGGGGCGTGCGGTTCGTCGAGGACGTGGACGACGTGCCCCAGGGGAGCACGGTGATCTTCAGCGCCCACGGGATCCCGCCGGCGGTGCGGGAGCGGGCGCGCGCGAGGAACCTGACGATCCACGATGCGACCTGCCCGCTGGTGACGAAGGTGCACAACGAGGTGATCCGGTACGCGAAGGAGGGGTACCAGATCATCTTCATCGGGCACCGCAACCACCAGGAGGCGATCGGCACGAGCGGCGAGGCGCCCGACCGGATCACCATCGTCGAGGAGCCGGAGGAGGTGGAGCAGCTATCCTTTCCGCCGGGCACGAAACTGGTCTATGCCACGCAGACGACGCTCAGCGTGACCGACGCGCAGCGGGTGATCGAGGCGCTGCGGCAGAAGTTCCCGGAGATCCGCGAGCCGGCGAAGGAGGACATCTGCTACGCGACGACAAACCGGCAGGACGCCGTCAGCGCCTGGGCGCCGGAGGCGGACGTGGTGCTGGTCGTGGGGAGCCGCAACTCGAGCAACTCGAACCGGCTGGTGGACCGCGCGCGGGAGGCGGGCATTGCTGCGTACCTGATCGACGAGGCCAGCGAGATCGACCCGGCGTGGCTCGAGGGGGCCTCGACGGTGCTGGTGACGGCCGGGGCCAGCGCTCCGGAGACGTATGTCACGGGCGTGGTGGATCGCCTGAAGCGCGAGCATGGCGCGAAGCTGGAGGAGCGGTCGCTTGCGGAGGAGGGTGTGCAGTTCGCTCTGCCCAGGAGTGTGCGCCGCTTGTCGGTGGTGAACTGAAGCGGATCGGACGCGCTCAACGCGATCACCAGGCGCGCACAAGGCCGGTGCGCACCAACTAATTTTGGTCACGTCGGATGCTCAGGGCTTTCCCGGACTCGTGGCGCGGGTTTCGGGAGGGGCTGGTGCGCGCTCGTGCATCCGCGGGCGCACCGGGGCGTTCCCAAGGAGTGGATGCGCAGTTCTCAGAGGCGTGCTGGCGGCTGCGGAGTGGTACGCGGGCACGCAGGGCCGGGCGTTGGATGAAGTGGCGGGCGTTTGCGGCCCTCCAGGGCCTCGACGAGCCCGGAGGGGGCGGCTTTAGCGACGTGGTGCGTCGTGATTTGACCGCGGTTGGTCGTTGCCTGTCGTCGGTGTGTCGTGCCTTGTCGTTGCCTGTCGTGGCCTGACGTTGCTGTGCCCGTCCTGGAACGTGCATCAGGCGCGAAACTGGGGTCATTTGAGGGCTCGCCGGTGGTGAGGGCGGCGCGGATGCCCGGTTTTGACCGGGGGCTAGAACGGCGATTGCGGGTAGCTTGCCTGCGCGGACGGCAACGTGACCCCTATGGATACCCCGCTGTTTTACATCCTGCTCTTCGTCCACCTCACGAGCCTGATTCTGGCCTTCGGGGCCGTCATGGTCACGGACCACTTCGGGCTGGCCTGGATGCGGGACAAGGTCCCTTTCGAGCGGCTGGTGAAGTCGGCGGGGACGACCCAGCGGCTGATCTGGATCGGGTGGGGCGGACTGGTTGTGGCGGGGATCGGGCTGCTGACCCTCAAGGGGTTCATCGACAACCTCACCTGGATCAAGATCTACTGCGTGGCGCTGGCCGGCGTGAACGGCTACGTGCTGCATCGCATCCTCAAGTCGGTGAAGCGCCACGAGGATTCGGACGCGGTGCCGACGGCGGTGATGTTCCGGCTGGGCCTGTCGCTGATGATTTCGCAGGTGGCCTGGTGGGGGGCTTTCCTCATCGGCTTCCTGCACCGGCACGTGCGCAGCCGGATCGAGTGGCCACCCCTGCCGTGGCTCTGGATGGTGCTCTTCTCGACCCTTGTGCTGCTGACGTGGCTGGCCGGGGAAAGGTACCTGCGGCGGCACCCGAGCCGCGTGAAGGTGGAGTCGAGCGACGAGGCGGAGCGGATCGAGCGCGGCCCCGGGCCGACCCTCGATCCACTTGGCAAGGAATCGTGATCCTCAGCCACGGCCCGGCCGGCGCTCGGCGCTTGCTTCTGGCGACGCTGAAGTGCGGAGAGCCAGCGAAGCGTTCGAGGGTTTCTGGCCCCTGAAGCACGAGATGAGCGGCTTCACGGCTCGCCGGCGGTCAGGGCGCAGTAGTCGCGCAAGGCGGTGTCCCAGGGACGCATGGGACGGCCGATCGCCTGTTCGAGACGTGACAGGTCCAGCACGCTGTACGCTGGGCGGTGCGCCGAATCCGGCTTCATCTTCGCCCACTCGGCGGCGGTCGTCGGCGCGAGTTCCGTTGGCGTGACGTGAAAGCAGTCGAGCGTCGCTTTGGCGAAGCCGAACCAGGTCGTCTCGCCGGCGTTGGTGGCGTGGAACAGGCCGCGGGCGCCCGCATCGAGCAGGTCGAGCGTCGCCTCGGCGAGGTCGAACGTGAAGGTCGGGCTGCCGCGCTGATCGGAGACCACCTTCAGCGGCTTGCCAGCGCGGGCGACGTCGAGCATCACCTTCGGGAAGGGACGCCCGCCCCCTTCGCCGACCGGGCCGTAGAGCCAGGCGGTGCGCAGCGTGAGCCAGTCGGCGTGGCCGCTCTGCTCGATGGCGACCTCGCCCGCCAGCTTGCTACGGCCGTAGGCGCTGACGGGATCCGGCTTGTCGTCCACGCGGTATGGCCGCTCGCCCCGGCCGTCGAAGACGAAGTCGGTGCTGTAGTGAACGAGCATTGCCCCATGCTCGCGGCAGGCGTTTGCAAGATTGCCGGGGCCTTCGCCGTTGATGCGCGTGGCGAGTTCCTCCTCCTGCTCGGCCTTGTCGACGGCGGTATAGGCGGCGCAGTTGACGACGAGCGTGGGGCGGTGACGCTCGAAGGCGGCACGGACCGGAGCCGGATCGGTGATGTCGCACTCGTCGCGATCGACGCCGGTGAACACCAGCCCCCGACGCGCCAGCGAGCGCCCGATAGCGTGGGCGAGCATGCCGCGGGAGCCTATGAGAAGCACTCGATCGAACATGGCCGGTTCAACCTCTGCTCGCGCTTATCTCCGATACCCGGCACGCCGGGCACGGGCGCGGCCGGGAGCCTTCGCGACGGGGTCATCGCCCCGCGTACTGAAGCTCATAGTACTTCAGATACTCGCCGCTCTTGATGGAGCGCCACCAGCTCTGGTTGCTCTTGAACCACTCGACCGTTTCGGCGATCGCTTCGTCCCAGCGGCGGCGGGGCTCCCAGCCGAGGTCGCGCTTGATCTTGGAGGCGTCGATCGCGTATCGCCGATCGTGGCCGGGACGATCCTTCACGTACTTCACCGCCTCGTCCCAGCTTCGCCCCATGAGCGAGATCAGCTTCTCGGTGATCGCGCGGTTGGTCTGCTCGTTGTTCCCGCCGATGTTGTAGACGCTGCCGGGCTGCGCCTTCTCCAGCACGGCGAGGATGGCTTCGCAGTGATCGGAGACGTGGAGCCAGTCGCGCACGTTCATCCCGTCGCCGTAGAGGGGCACCTGCTTGCCCTCCATGAGGTTGGTCACGAAGAGGGGGATGAGTTTCTCGGGAAACTGGTACGGCCCGTAGTTGTTGCTGCACCGCGTCGTCAGCACGGGCATGCCGAAGGTCTCGAAGTAGCTCCGCACGAGACAGTCGGCGGCCGCCTTGCTCGCGGAGTAGGGGCTGTTGGGCGCCAGGGGCGTTTCCTCGGTGAACTTCACATCCGGCTCGTTCTCCGGCAGGGTGCCGTAGACCTCGTCGGTGCTGACCTGGAGGAACCGCTCGACGCCGGCCGCCTTTGCCAGGTCCAGCAGCACCTGCGTGCCGACGACGTTGGTGGTCACGAAGGGCCCGCTGCCGAGGATGGAGCGGTCGACATGGCTCTCGGCGGCGAAGTTGATGACGTGGGAGACCTTGTGCTCGTCGAAGACGGCGGACATGCGTTCCGTGTCGCAGATGTCGGCCTTCTCGAAGACGAGCCGGTCGGGGTGGGCCTCGAGCAGGTCACCGATGTTGGCGATGTTGCCGGCGTAGGTGAGCTTGTCGAGCGCCACCACGCGCGCCGGGTGATCGCGCGCGACGAGCATGCGGACGAAGTTGCTCCCGATGAATCCGGCGGCGCCGGTGACGAGGTAGGTAGGCATGGTCGTTGGTCAGCTTGCGGGTGTGATCATGAAGCCGGCGATGGCGGGACGCTTGTCCGGGGTGAAGCCGCGCCGCACCGGCAGGCGCTTCGGAAGGGAGAGCCGGACGCAGGCGACATATGCACCTTCCGCGTGCGCGGCCGTCTCCGCAATCGGCCCCGGATCGACCCGCTCAACCCGGGGGATGCCGGCCTTGCGTTGAGCAGTGCGTCTGGCCTGTCAAGGCTTGTTCGCACCGCTCTGGGCGACGACGTTGCACGCCTTCAGGTAGAAGTCGAGGTTCTCACCCGCATCGGCCCACCAGCCCTCCACCTCGTCCGCCGTCATCAGCCCCTCGCGGATGTAGGCATTGTTCACGTCGGTGATCTCCAGTTCCCCGCGCGCGCTGGGCTTGAGCGTCTTGACGATTTCGAACACGTGACCGTCGTAGAAGTAGACGCCGATCACCGCCTTGTTGCTCTTGGGGTTCTGCGGCTTCTCCTCGATGCCGATCACCCGGCCGCTCCCGTCCAGTTCCGCCACGCCGTAAGCGCGGGGGTTCTCCACCTCGGCGAGGAGGATCTTGGCGCCGCGCCCGCCGGTGGCCTTGAGCTGCTTGCGGAAGTTCTGCGCCGGCCGCTCGATGCTTCGCTCCAGGATGTTGTCTCCCAGGATGAGCATGATCGGCTCGCCGTCCACGAAGTGCTCGCAGAGCCCCAGCGCTTGGGCGATCCCGCCGGCGCCGTCCTGGTAGGTGTAGGTCAGGTGCTTGAGCCCGAACTCGTGGCCGTTGCCGAGCAGCCGGATGAAGTCGCCGGCGTTGTTCCCGCCCGTGACGAGCATCACCTCCTCGATGCCGGCCCTGGCCATGCACTCGAGGGGGTAGTAGATCATCGGCTTGTCGTAAACCGGCAGGAGGTGCTTGTTGGTCACCTTCGTCACCGGGAACAGGCGGCTGCCCGTGCCGCCCGCGAGGATCACACCTTTCATCGCTTCACTCTTCCGTGTCAGGGGATTGCTTGCTCGACACCGACGCCCGCTCGACGGCGGGTGTCAGACCTCTCCATATCGAAAATAGACCGGCGAATCGGCCAAAGTCGGGTGCCGGCGGTCCCGTTCGGCGAGTGTGGCCTCGGCCGGCCCGATCCGCCAATCGATGGTCAGCCCGGGGTCGTCGAAGCGCAGGCCGCGCTCGTGCTCCGGGCTGTAGTAGTCGCTGACCTTGTAGCAGACCTCCGAGTCCGGCTCGAGCGTGACGAACCCATGGGCGAAGCCCTTGGGAACGAGCATCTGCCGCCAGTTCGTCGCAGAGAGCTCGGCGGCGACCCATCGGCCGAACGTCGGCGAGCCGTGCCTGATATCCACGGCGACATCCAGGATCGTCCCGCGGACGCACCGGACGAGCTTGTCCTGGGCCCGGGGCGGGATCTGGAAGTGGAGCGCCCGCACGACGCCCACCTTGCCGGAGTGGGAATGGTTGTCCTGGACGAACTCACAATCGATCCCGTGCTCCCGGAAGAGCTGGCGGTTGTAGGTCTCGGAGAAGAACCCGCGATGATCGCCGTGGCGGGCGGGCTGGAGGACGAGAACCTCTGGAATTTCCGTACGGATCACTTCCATGAGTCCCTAGCCTACGACACCCGGACGGGAGACGCGGCGGGGGTGTCCGCCGATAATTTGCGGGCTGCCGGGCTTCCGGTGCGGAGCACCCGCCGCGTGGACTTCGCGCGAGGGAGGCTCCGGCTGGTTGCCGGCAGGAGGCCAAAAGAAAAGCCGCCCCGGGCATGGGCGGCTGGGAAAGTGAGCGGCGTCAGTGGTGCGGGAACGCGACGCTCACCAGGTAGGGGTCGTGCGCACACCTTGCGGCGTGTCAGGGAAGTTAGAGCAACCGATGTGCCAGAAGTTTCGAGATACCCCGGCTCCGCGCCCCATCGCTCGGCCCGGGTGCTGCCGAAACTCAGAGAAACTCAAGGAAAAGAACGCATTTCGGTGTCTTCGGCAGGGCTCTCGCCGCTTTTCGGCCCAGTTCCGATACATGTTGCATGGGCCATCCCCGATCTGACACAACGGCCGGCGTCTGGGCATTTTGTCCACATGTCATGCCCGCGATGTGGCCTGCCCGTCCACCACCACCAAGGCCTATCCTCGGTTCTTCCACCTGAAAAACGCTTCACTGACTCGAAAGGAAGGCTGGCGTGCGCGTCCTGGTCACCGGCGGAGCCGGATTCATCGGTTCGAACCTTGCCCTCCGCCTCGCCGCGGAAGGCCACGACGTCATCGCGGCCGATACCTTCCGGCATGCTCATTGGACGAACCTCGTCCGCTTTACCGGCGACGTCCTGACGCTGTTGGACCCGCTGGACGTCGCCGCCATGGCTGCGCTCGGGCCGTACGACGTCATCTTCCACCAGGCGAGCATCACGGACACGACGGTCTCCGACCAGCAGGAGATGCTGCGGAGCAACGTCGAGCAGTTCCGTCGCCTGCTCGACATGGCTGTCGAGACCAAGGCGCGGGTCGTGTGGGCGAGCAGTTGCAGCATCTACGGCCAGGGGCCGGTTCCGATGAAGGAGGACCAGGCGCCCGACCCGCTGAATGTCTACGCCTTCAGCAAGCTCGTCATGGAGCGGATGGCGGCGCGGTATGCCCCGCGCCTTGCGAAGCCGATCGTCGCCCTGCGATACAGCAACGTGTACGGCCCCGGCGAGGATCACAAGGGCAAGTTCGCCAGCATGATCCACCAGCTCGCCAGCCAGATGCGCGCCGGCCGGCGTCCACGGATCTTCGAGCACGGGGAGCAGAAGCGCGACTTCGTCTACGTGGACGACGTGGTGGAGCTGAACGTGCGGGCGATGGAGGCTCGCGAGCCGGGCGTCTTCAACGCGGGCGCGGGGGCGAGTTGGACCTTCAACGAGGTCGTGGCGGAGCTCAATGGCGTCCTGGACACGAACCTCGAGCCGGACTACTTCCCGAACCCGTACAGCTTCACGCAGGACTGGACGCAGACCGACCTCTCGCGCAGCCGCGAGGTGCTGGGGTATCAGCCGCGCTTCGACCTCCAGCGCGGCATCGAGGCGTATCACGCGACTGGCCGGCTCGGCGTTCCCGTCGGCTGAGCCGTCGCGTCGCCCTGCTGGAGCAAGCGCACGGCCGTCGCAAGGGCGTGCGGGGGGCCGGAGATCACGAGCACGTCCTCCTCGTCGAGCCGGAAGTCGGCGGGCGGCAGTGTGATCGTCGCGCCGCCGCGCTCCACGGCCAGCAGCGTCGCGCCGGTGCGCGCACGCAGATCCAGCTCCCGCACGCTCCTGCCCAACGCCGGCGACCCGGCGCCGAGCGTGACCGACTCGAAGTCCACGGCAGGCAGCAGCGAGCCGAGCAGCGCCGCGCGGCGCTTCACGGCAATGTCGTCCCGCAGGCCCTCGTACACCTCGCCTCGCAGCGAGCCGATGACTTCGTCGATCCGCGGGCGCGGCAACCGGTATGAGCCGAGCGCGCGCTCCAGGATCTCCAGCGAAGTCTCAAACTCCTCGTCGATAACCTCGTCGGCGCCCAGCTCCCGGAGCTTCCCGATCTCCGCCACGTGCTTGGTGCGCACGATGATCTGGATCGCCCCGTTCTCGTGCCGCGCCACCTGCACCGCGCGCCGTGTCGCGTCGCGATCGGAGATCGCCACCACAAGAACCCGCGCCTGCTCCAGGTCCGCCCGCCTC
Source organism: Planctomycetota bacterium (assembly GCA_023417885.1). Taxonomy (GTDB): domain Bacteria; phylum Planctomycetota; class Phycisphaerae; order Tepidisphaerales; family Tepidisphaeraceae; genus JAEZED01. The sequence continues at coordinate 7,470 of JAEZED010000121.1, read as the reverse complement.
AGCACGTCGGAGCGCGTGCAGTCGCCGAAGATCACTTCCTCGCCGACTCGCCGCGCCTGGCTCACCTTCTCGTGATCCAGGTCCATCGCCACGTGCGGCACTTCCAGCGAGCGCAGCGCCGCCGCCAGGTTGCGCCCGTTGAGCCCGTAGCCGGCGATCACCACGTGGTTCTGCCTTTCCGGTGGCGCTGCCTGGGGCTCGGCGCCGCCGCCACCCGGGTCGAACCGGCGCAGCCAGCCGACGGAGCCGACCGCCCGCGTGAGACCGGGGCCGGAGGCGATCAGGAGCGGGCTGACCATCATCGTCGCCACGGTCACGAGCACCATCAGGTTGAAGATCACATCGCTGATCAGCCCCGCCTCGCGCCCGGCGTGAACCAGCACGAACGCGAACTCGCCGATCTGCGCCATCGCCAGCCCCACCAGCAGCCCGATCCGCAGCGGGTAGCGCCACAGCGCCACCGGAACCAGGCCGCTGACGAACTTCAGGACCAGCACCCCGACGATCGCCGCCGTCGCCGGCAGCGCGTAGTCCCCGAGCGCCCCGAGGTTCAGCAGCATGCCGATCGACACGAAAAAGAGGCTCACGAGCAGATCGCGGAACGGCACCACCTCCGCGAGCGTCTGGTGGCTGTAGGCGGAGCCTGCGATCGCCATCCCCGCGAGGAACGCGCCGAGGCTCGCGGGCAGTCCGGCCGCCGTCGTCGCCCAGGCCATGCCGAACGCGATCACCGTCAGGAAGATCAGGAACAGCTCGCGGCTGCGCGCGCGGATCACGTGGTTCAGCCAGAAGGGGATGACCCACCGCGCCAGCGCCGTCGCCGCCAGCAGCGCCAGCGCGGCGCGCAGCAGTTCCCCCGCGAACTCCACGGGCACCCACTCGCCCCGCGCCATCATCGGCACCGCCAGCAGCATCGGGACGACGGAGAGATCCTGCGTGATGCTGATGCCGAGGCCCATCCGCGCCTGCGGCGTGCGCGCCTCGCCCCGGTCCATCATCACCTTCATCATCAGAGTCGAGCTGGTGTGGGAGACGAGCATCCCGAGAAAGATCGCCTCCGCCCACCGATCCACGAACAGGATCGCCACCGCCGCCGTCACGACGATGCAGATCCCCATCTGCACCAGCCCCATCGGCGATGACCGCACGAGCTGCCGCAGGCGCTCGGGCGTGAAGTCCAGACCGATCGAGAACATGAGCAGCACGATCCCCAGATCCGCAAGCTGCGAGATCTGTGCCGGATCCTTCACCAGGCCGATGCCGTGCGGCCCGATCAGCACGCCCGCCACCAGCAGGCCGGCCACCGACGGAACGCGCAGAAAGTGAAACAGGTGCAGCACCGCCCCCGCGGACAGGAACAGCAGCACGAGGTTGCGAAGCAGCTCATCCATCCGGCGACGGCCGATGGTAACGCTCCTCCCATCAACGTTCACCCCGGCGGCCGCGCGCACCATCCTTTCGCCCGACAGCGCGCTACCGGCTCAGCTCATAGCCCGGCGGCGCGAGGTGATCGGCCGTGCTCGGAAACATCTCCCTGATGAAGAAGATCGCGTCCACCTGGTCCGGCCAGACCGCCTTGACGGGCATGTAGCCCAGTTCGCGGCCGACCTGCGGCTTCCGCATCGGGTGATCCTCCGGCAACCCGCGCAGATCGAGAAAGGCGAACGCCTCGTCACCCGCGGCGAAGGCGGCGCCGACGCTTCCTTCCGGGCTGGGCATGAGCGGCCATGCCTGCTGCCGGAAGACGTTGGCGACCCGGCCGTGGTCGGCCTCGAAGCCGATGGTGTACATCGTTTCCCCGAGCTTCTCGCGCGCCACCTGCCCGCCCGTGACCGTGCGTTCATAATGGTCCGGCCGCATGTGCGGGTGCACCTCCGGCGGCGCGTGGATCGCGTGGAAGGTGGCGCACCAGACGATCAGCTTCCGATCCGGATACATCTCGCGCGCCAGGAAGGCAAGGTTCTCCCCCATCTGCCGGTCGCGGGCATTTCCTGACGCGGCGTCGGGCACTTCGCCCTGGCGGTCCATCTCGACCACCATCTCGAAGAAGCATCCCACCGACCGCACCGACTGCAGCATGAGCGCTGTGCGCGCCTCGCCATGCGCCTCCACCAGGCGGGCCCGCTCCGCCGTCAACACCTCGGCCAGCTCCTGCGCCTGCGGCACGATGTCCGCCAGCCCCTTGCGCCGCTCCGCCTCTTCAGCCGGCGGCACCGAGGTGAACACCTCGCACCCCTTCGCGACCGACGCAGCCAGCGCGGCGGCGGGGTGGTCGTCACCCAACACGCGCGCGAACGCGACGATCGCCTCGCCGATGTCCGATTGCCCGCTGGTGATCTGCGCGTCGTACCCGGCGATCTCGAGCGGCCGGTCACCCTGATAGCTCTCGATCACGTAGTCGAGCGTCGGGTGGACCTGCGCCGAGCGCGTCCAGATCGGGAAGACGCCGAGGTCGAACGCCTCGCGCCCGCCGCCGGCCTTGAGCGCTTCGTGCACCCGCGTGCAGTCATACACCCCCGATTCCCAAACGAGCACGTCGAACCCGCACTCCTGGTGGAGGAACCGGATCAGCCGCGCCTTGGCGAGGAAGACCGGCCCGTCCCCGTGCGACTGCTCCCCGAGCACCACGACGCGCGATTCGCCGATCGCCTCCTTCAGCGGCATCAGGTCGGCGAAGTCATCGTCCGCCGGGTCGATGCTGCGCACCGGCACGACGTGCGGCGCCAGGTCGTCGGCGGTGACGCCGGCGGGGCGGGTCGACGGGGTCGTCTGGGCCTGGGCGAACGGAACGAGCGCCAGCAGCGCGGGGATCAGGATGCCGTGCATTTCATGAAGAAGCACCCGCGCCAAGTCGCGCGGTTTCATCGCCGCGCGAGGCGGGCCGGGCTGGATTCGGCCCAATCAGCGGCAGGCCGGGACAACGGAGCCGGCAGGGCAACGCGCCCGTCCGGCACGGACGGGCGGCATTCCCGCGACCACGGAGCTCTCTGCTGCCTCGCTGGCTTTGCGGACCGCCATTCGTAACGCATCCGCGGCGGGCCGCGGCGCCGCCTAAGGGTTTAGCGTCGGCAGTTGCCAGGCGTGCGTCGGCACAGTGTCCGGCGACGTCGATGCAAGGTTGCCGAGCGGCGCGGCACGCCGGGCGAAGCGCGCCGCAAAGTCGCTGGGGCGCGCGGCAAAATCATTTTGCCGCGACGCGCACCGCCTGTGCCGCGCCTCACAGGAACCCGGCGTCGGGACGATAAAGATGTTCCCGCCACGTTCCGGGCGGCCTGGCTGCGTTGCCGCGGCCGCAGGGATCGGTTTTCCCGGACGTGGCGATTCGACCGCCAGGACACGACTCCAGACGCCTCCGCGAGGAGACGATGCAGCGGCCATGCGAGTCGTTACCAGGACAGAGCACGCACGAATCGAGTTGTAGGCAGCACCCGCGCCAGGTCGCGCGGTTTCATCGCCGCGCGAGGCGCACCGGGCTGGGCTCGGCCTATTCCTTCGCCGGCTCGAGGTGCTTTCTCAGGAAGGCGATCGTCTCCTTCCATGCCGCCTCGGCGGCGCGCTTGTTGGCGCCGTCGCGACCCTCCTGCTGGCGCAGGAAGCCATGACCCGCCCCTTCGTAGATGTGGTGGATGAACTCCTTGCCCGCCGCCTTCATCGCCTCTTCCGTCGCGGGCACTGTGCTCGTCACCCGCGCGTCGTCCCCGCCGTAGAGACCCAGCACCGGCACCTTCAGTTCCTGGAAGCTCCGCTCCTGCCGCGGGGAGGTGCCGTAGTAGACGACCGCCGCGTTCAGCGCCGGCTGGCGGGTGGCGTAGGCGAAGCTCGTGCTCCCGCCCCAGCAGAAGCCGACCGTCGCCGTCTTCTCCGTCGTCGCATCGTGATCGATCGCCCACTGCCGGACCGCGTTGAGACGCTGCTCCACCTCCTGCCCGGGCAGAGCCTGGATCGCGGCGCGCACGGTGTCTCCCTCGAAGCTCTCGGTTCCGCCGCCGTCCGGGCCTTTGCCGCTGAGCAGGTCGGGCGCGACCGCGACGAACCCCTCCGCCGCGAGCTGGTCCGCGACGGCGCGAATCCAGTCCGTCAGGCCGAAGATCTCGTGGATGACGATGACGACGGGAGCGCCGTCGCTGCGCTCCGGGTAGCTCACCCACGTCCGCAGCTTCGTGTCACCGCCGGGCAGCTCGATCTCGACCCACTGCCCGTGCCGCGGCGATTCCGTCAGCGCCTTCTGCGCGTTCTCCGCATCCGCCGGCAGCGGGGCGGTGGCGCCCGATTGCGACTGCCGTTCCTGCCCAAAGGCGAGGGCGGCGACACACAGGAGCGCGAGGATCGACAGCAGGGGCGTTCGGCAGCTCATGCCCGCCATTCTGACCCACCCCTCCACCGCCCCGCAACCAAAAACCCGCCGCGGCGGCAATACGGTCGCTCAATAGGCGGGGAAGTAATCCCATACCACTGTCGATGGGTCGACTCGGTACACGATCATCGATCCATCGGATCGCTCATCTCTCACCAGCACGACGGAGCGCTCCCGCTGCCGCTTCTCGAGCCACACTGCGGGCTCCACAAAGCCGACCAGTCTCGCGTGATCGAGGACCCGCGTGCGATCATGCTTGCTCGCCGGAGAATCCGGAAGACTGGCGACGCTTCCGAGGTCGCGGGAGCCCAGGATCTCATGCCACGGCACACGAGAGAAGTCGTGCGGCTGAAGCCCGCGCTCGTCCTGCACAGGATCCGTTCGGCAGCAGCCGAGCATATTGAGGATCACGAGCGTGAGAAGCACGCCTGTCGCCGATCGCGCATATCGCAGAACCCGCATGCGGCGGAGTGTAACGCCGCGCGGCAAGCCCGCTGCTTTGAATGATCCGCGCCATATCGACACGATCTCCCCCGTACAGGAGGAGACCGTGACGATCGGCTGGTGCGATGGTGTTCAGGCGGGCATTTCGGAGAAGGCTTCCTCTCCCGCCTTGCGCATCTCCTCGTCGGTCATGTCCTTGATGTGCGTGGCGAAGGCCCACTGGTGGCCGAAGGGGTCCTTCACCAGGCCGTACCGGTCGCCCCAGAACATGTCCATGAGGGGCATGACGGGCGTGGCGCCGGCCTCGACGGCGCGGTTGAACGCCGCGTCGCAGTCGGTGACGTAGCGGTGGATCGTCACGGGCGTGGCGCCCAGGGCGTTGGGATGCTGCTCCTTGCCGCCGCAGTACTCAGGATGATCGTCGGCCAGGAAGAGCGGCCTGCCGTCGATGGTGATGGCGGCGTGCATGAGGCGTCCGTCAGGGCCCGGCATGCGGTGCATCTCCTCGGCGCCGAAGGCCTTCTTGTAGAACTCGATCGCATCGGCGCAGGGGGAGCAGGTCAGGTGGGGGATCAGGCCTTCCTGACCTTGGGGAATGGGGTTGGCCATGAGAGTTCCTCGCTGGTTGGTGGGGTGGGGAAGGTTGGGGCGGGGGAGGGTCACGTTATCACGCGACCGATGGCAGACTCCAGCGAAATGTCTGATCGCAGGCGGCGACGCGCGTGAATCGAGAATCGCCGCGGATTCGCGCCAGACCTCTCAACCGTCCGCCCCACCCTTGCCGGCGGGCGGACGAGCCCGCGGAGCCAGCCGCGCGTGCAAGTTCGATTGACAGGCTGCCCTGGGACCGTAGCATTCCGTTGCTTCGCCTGCGAATCGCGAACGGGTGGCCGGGGACATCATCAACCCGTGCTGGGCGGAGGAGAGAAACCAGGATGCGAATCAACCGGCTTTGCGCCTTCCTCGCCGCCGTTGCGGTCGCGGGTGTGGCGTCGTCCGCTTCCGCCCAGACCCTCGACGGCACCATCTCCGGCGACGGGTATTCCCTTTTCACTGTGCAGACGCTTCAGACCGGCTTCGGCGACGCCAATCCCAACGGCGGGAGCGAGCTCAACGCCGCCTGGGGCTCGATCAGTGGCGGCGTGCTTCACCTCACGCTCACCGGCAATCTCGAGAACAACTTCAACAAACTCAATCTCTTCTTCGACACCGTCGCCGGCGGCGAGAACACCATCACCAGCGACATCAACAACGGCGGGAACAACCCTGCGAACGACGGCTGGGCGGGCAAGTATGCCGGCTTCACGTTCGACGCCGGCTTTGCCGCCGACTTCATGATGATCGCGCGCAACGGCAACGACGGGAGCATCGACCGCTTCGACTTCGACTTCAGTTCCGTAGGGAACGCCGGCCTCATCGAGAGCAGCGCCAACATCTTCCTCGGAAGCCAGCAGGGCTCCAACGCCAACGTCGGCGCCAGCGGCATCGGCGTGGCCTTCAACAACAGCAACACCGCCGGCGTCACCGGTGGAAGCGACGCCGCCGACCAGGCCGCCGCGATGGCGGTGCAGACGGGGCTGGAGCTCTTCATTCCCCTCGCGGCGATCGGGAACCCGGGGGAGGGGGACCTGATCCGCATCGTCGCGCACATCAACGGCTCGAACCACGACTTCCTGAGCAACCAGTCGCTCGCAGGCTACGGCGCGCCGCAGGGCAACCTCGGCGGCGACGGCAACGGCACCTTCACCGGCACGCTCTCGCAGATCGATCTGAACAACTTCGCGGGGCTCCAGTACTTCACCATCGCCGTCCCGGAGCCGGCCGCCTTGGGCCTGCTGGGCCTCGGCGCGCTGGCCCTGCTCCGACGCCGGCGCTGATGCGCGCCGTGCATCCGCTCATTCGCCGACCTCGCGGGCGAAGATGATGAAGTCGGTTGCGACGGCCGACCCGCCGGGTGCCGGGCGATCGCCTTGGCGATCTGCCCGCGGTGGTAGGGGCCGTGCGTGATGATCTGCATCAGGATGTCGAGCACCGGCGTCTCGAACGCAAGACCCCCGCTCGTGCGATAACGCAGCCGCCGCCCCAGCTCCGCCTCGTCCAGCCTTCCGAGCAGCGCCGCGTAGCCCGCCTCGTTCTCCGCCTGAAGCGTTTGGCACGACTCGAGCCCCAGCTCCGGCCAGACCGCGTGACGCGGCTCGACCCCTTCCAGCCGGGAAAGCCACACATGCTCCGCCGCCAGCATGTGTGCGAGCAGCGGCAGCGCTTCGACATGGCAGGCCGGCACCGCGCGAACCGCCTCGAGCGTCCTGCGGTCGGCCCACGCGACGTAGCGGAACATCCTGGCAAGATGGGTCTTCATGAACGAGGAGTCTAGAGGACGGGATACCACCCGCACCGGCGCCAATGAGAAGACCGGCCGGCAATCGCCGACCGGTCCTTCAGCAGCCGACGCCAGCGGGGGCGTGCTAGCGCCGGCGGCGCTGAACAAGGGCGAGCCCGGCGGCGGCCAGCAGGCCCGCTGCGCCGGGCTCGGGAATGGTGATCACGTAGCCGCGGATCTCGCCGTTGTAGATGCCGCTGCCGACGATCTGGTTGCGGTCGTTGATGCCGTCAGCGCTGAAGAACAGCTCCCAGCCGCTGCCGTCGTCCACGAAGTCCATCAGGTCGTGCAT
>JAEZED010000112.1 GCA_023417885.1 Planctomycetota bacterium | reverse complement strand
GTCCGACGGCGGCCCGCACGTGCTGGAGGCGACGCTGGGCGCCGGTGACGGGTTTAGCGCTGACGATTCGCGCCGGCGCGTGGTCGAGGAAGTGCGCGACCTGCCGGTGCTGCTCGTGGAGGGCGGGCGATCCGGCGTCGCGGGGCTGGCCGGCAACGGCGAGATCCTGGCGCTTGCGCTTCAGCCGGCGGAGGATTCCGGCTACGTCGAGGTCACGCGCATCAGCGACCTGGAGCTGGCGGGCCGGCCGCTCGAGGAATACCGCGCCGTCGTCCTCGCGGGCGTCGGCAACATCGTCGAGCCGACCGCCCAGGCGCTCGCCGATTACGTGCAGGCGGGCGGCACGCTCATGATCTGGCTCGGCGAGGCCGTGGCGGGCGACAACTATAACGCCACGCTCCTGCCGCGCGGGCTGCTCCCGGGGGCGCTGGTGCAGCGCGTCACCGCGCGCGACGAGGCGCTGATCGGCTTCGACTTCGATCCGCAGAGCGTCCACCCTTATCTCGCCGCGTTTCGCGACGCGCCGCGCAGCGGGCTGGACGTGCCCGCCATCCGGCAGTACTGGCAGATCGATCTCGCGGAGCGCGCCGGAACCGACGTCGTTCTGCGCTACCTGCCCACGACGGCCGGCACCCCCGGCGACCCGGCCGTCGCCACGCATGCTCTGGGCGACGGGCGCGTGCTGCTGGTGACGACCGCCGCCGGCAACCCGGAGTGGACGCTCCTGCCGCTGAAGGACAACTACGTCGCCTTCATCCACGAGCTGCTGAATCACGCGGTCGGAGACACTACCGGCGGGGGCGTGGCCTGGCAGACGCTCGAGGTCGGCGCGCGGCTGAACGTGCCCTCCACGCTGGAGCTGACGTCGGCGCCGCAACTGACCTCGCCCGCCGGCGAGAACGTCGAGCTGTCGCGCGAGATCCGCCCCGACGGCACCGGCGTCTGGCGAAGCGCGCCGCTCGAGCAGGCGGGCATCCACCTGCTCGTCGGCGGAGACCGGACTTGGCCGGTCGCGGTGAACATCCCGGCCGCCGAGAGCGACCTGCGTCCGCTGGACGAAGCAGGCGTGGTTGCGGCGTTGGGGGAGATCGAGGTGCACTGGCTGGGAGACGAGTTGCCGCAGGAGGCGCTGGCCGTGGGTGACGAGGCCGACTTCGGCTGGACGCTCCTGCTGGCGGTGCTGCTGCTGGCGGGAGTTGAGTGCTTCATGGCGATGCGCTTCGGTCGGCATCGGCGCTAGTCGGCGAACAGGAAACCGGATCGATGCAACGACTGGTGGAAATCCTCCTCGGGCTCGACAGCGGGTTCCTCTCGCGTGAGGGTGAGTTCTCGCTGCGCTTCCACCCGAACTGGCCCTTCGCGGAAGTGCTCGGCAACGCCTTCTGGAACCTGCTGCTGGTGATGGCTGCCGTGACGCTCGTCGTCTGGGTCTATCGCCGCGAGGGCAAGAGCCAGCGTTGGCGACTGTTCCTGGGCGCGGGGCGGCTGGCGATCCTCCTGCTGCTGATCGCGCTGCTGAACCGGCCATCGCTCACGCTGACGCGCGCGCGGGTCGAGCCGAGCGTGCTGGCGGTGCTGGTGGACGACTCCGTCTCCATGCGCGTGCGCGACGTCGATGCCGGCGGCGACCGCCGCAGCCGGCTGGACGCCGCGGTCGGCTTGTTGACGGACGCCGACGCCGCGCTGCTGCGTGAACTCGCCGCGACGCACGATGTCCGCTTCTTCCGCTTCGCGCGTGAGGCGGTGCCGATGGAGGTGTCCGCCGATGCGGGCCTGGAGGCGCTGCAATCGCTGGAACCGGCCGGCGCCACAACGGCGGTGGCGGAGGCGGTGCAGTCGGCGCTCTCCGAGCTCCAGGGGCAGAACCTCGCCGGCGTCGTGCTGCTGACGGACGGCAAGGATGCCCCGGCGCGGGCCGACGCCGCGGCCCTGGCGAGCGTGAAGCAGAGCGGCGTGAAGCTCTACCCGGTTCCCATCGGCGGAACGCAGGAGCCGCAGAACGTGGAGGTGCAGAGCGTCGTCGCGCAGGACGTGGCCTTCGCGGGGGACATCGTGAACATCATCGCCGTCGTCCGGGCGGCGGGTGTCGAGGGGGAGCAGACTGTCCGGCTCGCGCTGAAGGACAAGGACGGCAACCCGGTGCTGAACCCGGACGGTCAGCCGGTGATCGCCTCCGCCGACGTACCGGTGGACCAGCCGACAGAGGTCGAACTCCAGCTCGAGACGGTGGAGCCCGGCACGCTGGACCTCGTCGTCGAGGCGGAGGCGGACCCGAACGAGATCGACCCGGACGACAATCGCCGCCCCCTCCAGATCGAGGTGATGGACGCGTCGATCGCCGTCCTCTACGTGGAGGGGTACCCGCGCTGGGAGTACAAGCAGCTCATGCGGCAGCTGATCCGCGACTCCACGATCAACGCCAGCATCCTGCTGACTAGCGCCGACCCCACCTTCTCGCAGGAGGGGAACACGCCGATCCAGCGGTTCCCGGTGACGCTCGACGAGCTGCTCGACTATGACGTCGTGCTCCTCGGCGACGTCTCCCCGCAGCAGTTTTCAGACGGCCAGCTCCAGTTGCTGGAGGAGTTCGTCGGTGACCTGGGCGGCGGCCTCGGAATGATGGCCGGGCCGCGCGACAGCCCCTGGTCGTGGCAGGGGACGCCCGTCGAGCAACTGCTGCCGGTGGAGGTCGTTGCCGACCCGTCGATGGCGCTCTCCGGCGGGGGGACCATCGCCGAGGGGTTCAGGCCGGTGCTGACGGACGCGGGGCGCCAGAGCGGCATGTTCCGCTTCGAGGCGGACCGGGAGGAGAACGAGGAGTACCTGGCGTCCGGGATCCAGCCCCTGTTCTGGTACGCCGACGGGCTGATCGCCAAGCCCGGTGTCGGCGATGTGCTGGCGCAGCACCCCGAGGCGACGGGCCCCGACGGCCGGCCGGCGCTGCTTGTGGTCGCCGGCCGCTATGGCGCCGGCCGCACGCTCTTCAGCGCGCTCGACGAGACGTGGCGCTGGCGCTACTACACGGGCGAGCACGTCTTCGACACCTACTGGGTGCAGCAGGTGCGATACCTCGCCCGCGGCCGCAAGCTCGGGCAGCGACGGATGACGTTGGCCGTACAGCGACCGGGGTATGAGCTCGGCGAGCAGGTGCAGGTGGAACTGCGCGTGCTCGATCCGGCGCTGTCGCGCCAGCTTCCGGATCGACTGGACCTGGAGATCCGCAACGAGGAAGGGCAGCCTGTCGGCACCGCCAGGCTCGCGCGCCGCGGGGAGGGGGCCGACGCCGACCGGTACACCGCCAGCTTCCCCGCCAACCGCGTCGGGAACTTCAGCGTCGCCCTGCCGCCCATGACAGGCGAGGAGCGGGAACTGACGGCGCCGGTCACCGTCGAAGTGCCCCAGATGGAACTGGATCGGCCCATCGTCGACCGCAGCCATCTCCAGCGCCTCGCGGAGGATACCGGCGGACAGCTCGTGTCCCTGGAGCAGGCGAGCACGCTCCCGCAGATCATCCCCAGCGCCCAAAGGCGGATCCCGCTCATCAGCGAGCAGGCCCTCTGGGACGCCCCTTTGGCGCTGGCGCTGTTCGTACTCCTGATCACAATGGAATGGGTCGGCCGAAAGGTGGCCGGGCTGATCTAGGACGCTCCAGAGGCGCCATTTGGGCGCCGGCCGGACTAAGACCCGGGCGAACATGCCCGTCGTACATATGGAATAGACAAGCGGTTGCAGGCGCGACTGCCAAGCCAACCCGGGAGAGCTCCATGCCGCCCACCCAGCTCATCGCCTCGCTCGAAGCCCTGCGCAAGCGGGCGAAGTGGCTCAGCGTGTTCTACGGCCTGGGCCTGCTGATCCTGGGCGCCTGCGGCCTCGTCGTGCTCGGGGCCCTCGTCGACTTCCTGCTCCGGCTCCCGGGCATCCCGCGCCTCATCGGGCTGATCATCGCCATCGGCGTCGCCGCCTACGTCTTCTGGCGCTTCGTCTACCGCCCTGCACGCTCGCGGCTCACGCTCCAGGACGTCGCCGGCCGCGTCGAGGAGACGTTTCCGCAGTTCAACGACCGCCTTCGCTCCAGCGTGCAGTTCCTTTCGGAGAAGGAAGCGCTGGCCGCCGACCCGCTGCGCCGGCGCACGGTGGAGCAGGCGGGCGACATCGCGCGCTCGGTTCCGTTCGACGATGTGCTGATCACGCGCCCGACCTACCTGGCCGTCGGCTCGGCGCTGCTCGCGGTGCTGGCGATGTCGGCGCTTGCGCTGCTGCTGGGCCCGCTGACGCAGACGATCCTCGGCCGGCTGTTCGATCCGCTCGACGGAAGCCACCAGTGGCCCAAGCGCTACGTGATCGCGCCGCTGGATCTGGAGGACCGCGTGCCGGCCGGCCGGCAGGTGGCGGTCAACATCCAGCTCACAAAGGGCCGGCCGGACCGGGTGGAGCCTGTCGTCTACTACCAGCTCGACGACGGCCCCGTGCGCCAGCTCCTGATGACGCGGCAGACCGACGGCACGTTCTCCGCGGCGGTCGATTCGCGCCTCCAGGCGGAGCAGACGCAGGGGGCGCTCAAGGTCTGGGTGGAGGCGGGGGACGACAGCACGGCGCCGCAGGTCGTGAACGTGGTGCCGCGGCTCTCCCTGCTGGGGGCCCAGGCATCCATCACGCCGCCGCCTTACGTCCAGGAGGAGCGGACGATCCGCGCCGACCTGACGGAGGGGCCGGCGCTGGTCGGCGTCGGCAGCGAGGTGACGCTGCGCCTGGATTTCAACAAGGCGCTGGCGGACGGGGAGGCGATTCGCCTTGAGCCCGTCGGCGACTCGGCGCGCGCCGACTTCACCTGGCGCCGGGAGAGCGACCGGTCCGCCGTCGCGACCTTCACGGCGCAGCAGACCTTGCGCTTCAACGTCGCCGCGACCGACGTTGACGGGTTCGTAGGCGACCTGCCCCAGACATTCGAGATCGTGGTCCGACCGGACCAATCGCCCACCGTGCAGATCGAGAGCCCGCGCCGCAATGAATCGCGCACGGCCATCGCGGTCGTGCCGCTGGTGGCGGTGGCGGACGACGATTTCGGCTTCCGCGATATCTCGCTGGTCGTGCGCAAGCTCGGCGACGAGGGGTTTGAGCGCGTGATCCCGCTGTGGGATAGCGCGGCGGCGCAGGGGGTGCGCGTCCAGCCGGTCGGCGACACGCCCGACCGCACGCGCCTGCGCCTGAGCCTTGACTGGGATCTGTCCACACTGGAGACGGACGCGCCGCTGGAGCCGGGTGACGTGCTGGAATACTTCGTCCGCGTGCAGGACAACTACGAGCTCGACGGCGCCTATCACGATCCGGTCGAGAGCGGCAAGCTGCGCATCACCATCATCAGCCAGCAGGAGCTGAACCAGCGCGTAATCGGCGAGCTGCGCAACGTGAAGGACCAGGTCGCCTCCGCGCGGCAGGCCCAGGACCGAAACCTCCGCGAGACCACCGAACTCGCGGAGCAGACCGAGAGCAAGGAAACGCTCGACGACGCCGACCGCAGCGCAGCGGACCGGCTCTCGCGTCAGCAATCTGCCGTCGCCGCGACGACCAAGCGGCTCTCGGACAAGGTCGCCGAGATCCGGCAGATGCTGGAGGAGAACCGATCCACGGCAGACGACCTGAAGGAGCTGACCGACGACGTGTCGCGCTCGCTGGAGGAGACGGCGGAGCAGCCGATGAAGGAGGCCGCCGCCGACCTCGAGCAGGCGGGTAATGAGCGTGCCGCCGCCGAGCAGGCGCAGGAAGCGCTGGAGCAGTCGCAGGGGAGCCAGCAGGACGCGTCGGAGCGTTTGCGGGAGACGATCCAGCAGATGGAGGAGATCGGCTCGCTCCGCTCGACCATCGACGCGATCTCGGGCCTGCTCCAGCAACAGAAGGAGCTGGGCCAGCGTGCCGCCGAGCATGCGCGCAACAACGTCGGCAAGACGCCGGAGCAGATGACCGAGGCGGATCGTCGGGAGAACGAGGCGATCGCGCAGGAGCAGCAGGCCCTCTCGGAGCGGACGCGCGAGACGCTCGAGGAGATGCAGGAGCTGGCCGAGGAGATGCGCGAGACCGATCCGGCTGCGAGCGAGTCGCTCGAGGAGGCGGCGCGGACGGGTCAGCAGCAGCAGGTGCCCCAGCAGCAGCAGCAGGCTTCCGAGGCGCAGCGGCAGAACCAGCAGAGCCAGGCGCAGCGCGCCCGGCAGCAGGCGGAGATCGGCCTGGAAATGATGCTCAACGAGCTCAAGGAGGCAGAGCGCCGCAAGCTCCAGGAGCTCCAGAAGAAGCTGGCGGAGATGCAGGAGCAACTCGAGCGCCTCGTCCGGCGGCAGGCGGGCCACAACCTTGACAACCGCGCGCTCAGCGGCGAGGACCCTGCCGGGGCGGCACTGGAAGAGCTGCGCGGCCTCGCTGGCATCCAGGCGGATGACCCGGTCGAGCCGACGCTTCCGCGCCTTTCCACGGGCCAGGAGCAGACGGAGCGCAACACACGCGATCTCTCGCGCTCGGCCGAGGACCTGCCCGAGGGTGGGCCGATCGCCACGCTGCTGACGCGTGCTTCGGCGCGAATGGAGCGTGCGGCCGTCTTCCTGCGGCAGCGCGACCTCCAGCAGGCCTACGAGCCGCCCCAACTGGAGGCGCTTGCGTCGCTTATCGAGGCGCTGATGGCGGTGGACGAGCAGAAGCAGCGCGTCGACGAGGAGATCGAGCAGCAGCAGCGCGACACGATCCGCGCCAAGCTGGAGGCGATCCGCCAGGAGCAGGCGGCGAGCGTCAACGAGCCGACGACCGAGCTTCAGTCGCGGCGCGACGAGGGGAACTTCCGCCGACAGGATCAGATCCGCCTGAACGGGCTGGCCCCGGCGCAGGGCGCGCTGGCCGAGCGCGTCGAGGCGCTCACTGAGGACCTGGCCAATATCGGCGGAGTGGCTTTCGTCTACGCCAATAAGCAGATCAAGTCGGCGATGGACGGCGTGCAGGCGCGGCTGAAGGAGAGCGACACCGGTCGCGTGACGCAGATCGAGGAGGCGCGCATCGTCGACGGGCTGGACGCGATGATCGACAGCCTGAAGGTTCAGCCGCGCGAGGAGCGGTTCGACCGCAACTCGCAGGCCGACGCCGGCGGCGGGGGGCAGGGGCAGGGCCAGGAGCAGGGGCCTGCGCTTCCGCCCGAGGCTGAGCTGCGCCTGGTGAAGCGGCTCCAGGAGGGCGTGAACCGTGCGACGAAGGAGCTGGATGAGTTGAAGCAGGCGGGCGAGGCCCAGGTGGGCGAGCAGATCGTCGATGCCGGCAACGAGCAGGGGGACCTGCGCGGCGTGCTCGACCAGATGCTGCGGCAGTACAGCCGGGGCGCGATCAAGTTCGGCCCGGAGCCGGATCCGGATGATCCGCTCCCGGAGGAGGCCGGCGAGGGCGCCGTGGAGGATCGCGAGCTCGTGGACGACCTGCTCGGCGACAACGCCGGACAGACGGGCGACGCCGGCGATGCTGCGGTGATCGGCGATCGCATGGCGCGCAGCCGCCAGCGCCTGGCGCTGAAGGAGGATCCGGGCCGGACTACCCAGATCATCCAGGAGCGGATCCTCAAGGATCTCGACAGCCTGATCCAGCAGGCCCAGAACCAGCAGCAGCAACAACAGCAACAGCAGCAGCAGGCCCGCAACCAGCGCCGCCAGCAGCAGCAGCAACAACAACAGCAGCAGGCCCAGAACCAGGGGCAGAACCAGCAGGGTCAGCAGCAACAGCAGCAGCCCGGCACCGAGGCCGCCCAGAACAGCCGCGATACCTCCCCCGGCGGTGCTGCCGATCCTTCGGCCAAGCTCAAGGAGGACATGGCGGAGTGGGGCCAGCTCACGCCACGGCAGCGTGCGGCCATCCTTGACACGACGGACGAGCAGGTGCTCGACAGCTACCGCAAGCTAATCGAGGACTACTACCGCAGCCTCAACCAGAAGCGGTCACAGGAGCGGAGGTAACCATGCAAGCCAACCCATTGCTCATCCTCGCTCTTGGCCTGGGCCTGCTCGTTGCGCCGGCGGCGCCTGCAACCGGGCAGCAGCAGGTCGTTCCGCCCGACGGCGACGCGGGCGCACGCTCCGCCCCGCGTCGCGGCGACGGCAACGATGTCGACAACCCGATCCAGGGGAACGAGATCACCCCCGAGCAGCAGCGCGCGGTGGAGCGCGGCCTCGCCTTCCTCGCCTCGCGACAGCAGGCCGACGGCAGCTTCGGCAACGCCGGACGCGGCTCCGGCACCGCCATCACGAGCCTCGCGGCGATCGCGATGATGTCGGCGGGCAACCTTCCCGGTCGCGGGCAGTACGGAGACCACGTCACGCGGGCAACGGACTACATCATCGCCTCGTCCCAGCCCAACGGGCTGCTCTCTGAGACGGACGAGCATGGCGTGATGTACGCCCATGGCTTTGCCACGCTGTTCCTGGGGGAGGTGTACGGCATGACCCGCGACGAGCGCGTGAAGGATCCGCTCACGCGCGCGGTCCGCCTCATCCAGAAGGTGCAGAACCACGAGGGGGGCTGGCGATACACGCCCGCTCCCTACGACGCGGACATCAGCGTCACGATCACGCAGGTCATGGCCCTGCGCGCCGCGCGCGACTCGGGCATCAAGGTCGAGAAGAGCGTCATCGACAAGGCCGTCCAGTACGTCCAGGACCTGCAGAACCCGGACGGCGGGTTCAACTACATGGCCGGCTCCGGCAACAACAGCGCCTTCCCCCGCTCGGCGGCGGGCGTGGCGACGCTCTACTACGCCGGCATCAGCGAGGGCAAGCCGATCGACGCGGGCCTGGCCTACGTCGAGCGATTCACCCCCGGCCGCGGACGCGCCACCGAGATCAACCACTACTTCTACGGCCACTACTACGCGGCGCAGACGATGTTCCTCGCCGGCGGCGACCACTGGGCCAAGTGGTATCCCGCGATCCGCGACGAACTGATCGCGCGGCAGAACCCGGACGGAAGCTGGACGGGCGAGGTCAGCGCCGAATACTGCACAGCCATGGCGCTGATCGTGCTCCAGATGCCCAACCGCTATCTCCCTGTCTTCAGCGGGAAAGGGGCCGGCGGATGATCGACGCCAGGCACGCGCTTCTCATGATCCTTGCCCTGCTCCTTTGCCAGCCCGCCATGTTCGGCGCCGGCGCGCAGCAGGCCGAGGGCGTCTGGACGCTCACGACCCCGGATTTCGCGACGCAGCGCATCCGCCTCGTCGCGATCGGCGAGGGGGGCGTCGAGATCGTCGAGCCGAACGGGGAGACCGCGCGCCTCCCGCACGATCGCCTCGTCCGTCTGGAGCGCTCCGCCCCGGAGACGGGGGGTGCCGGGCCTTTCGTCCTTTACCTGCGCAACGGCGACCGCCTGCACGGCCGGCCCCTGCGGCTGACGGAGACCGCCTTCGTAATGCAGGTCGTCTCCTTCGGCGAGGTGGAGGTGCCGCTGGAGCAGTTGCAGGCGCTGGTTGCCGGCAGGGGGGACGACCCCGCCCGCGGTCCCGCCCCGGCGGCGGACGAGCTCACCCTTGCCAACGGCGACCGCCTCACCGGCTTCCTCGCCGCCGTCGAGGGGGATCGATGGACATTCTCCGATCAGCAGGGGAACGAGACGCCGCTGGAAGCCTCCGCCGTCCGGCGTCTGCGCTTTGCGGACATGGGCGCGCCCGCGGCGCCCGTCGGGGAGGGATGGCGCGTCGCGCTGGCCTCGGGCAGCGTGCTGTCGCTGGAATCGCTGGCCTTCGCCGAGGGGCGTTTCGATCTGAGTTACGGCGGGCGCGAGGCCGCGATGCCCGATACCGCCCTGCGCTGGCTGGAGCCGGTGGATGGCCCCGTCCGCTGGCTCACCGATCTTCCCTTCGCGGAGGCGGAGCACGTTCCGTATCTCGGCGCCCGCTTCCCCGCCGTGGCCGAGGCGCTGCCGGAGGGGGGGCGCGGCTTCGTGGTGCGCAGCCAGAGCCGGCTGAGCTTTGATCTTCCCGAAGATTACGACCGCTTCCGCACGGCCTATGCGATTCCGCGGACGATGCCGCAGGGGAGCGTCGATATCCGGATCCTGCTCGACGGCAAGGCGGTGCACGAGCGCGCCGGCCTCACCGCCGCCGACCAGGCCGAGCCGGTCGAGATCCCGCTGGAGGGGGCGCGGCGGCTGACGCTGGAGGTCGCCTACGGCCCGGGGCTCGACGTGCAGGACGTGGTGCACTGGATCGGGCCGGCCCTGATCCGCGATGAAGACTGAGTGTCGCAACGCGCCCCCGCCACGGGGGCGGCGCTACGATGTGCTTTGATGAGCAACGACAGTGACCGCCCGATCTGCCGCCTGGCGCTGGAGGATGGCGCCGTCTTCACCGGCCGTGGCTTCGGCGCCGAGGGGATCAGCGAGGGGGAGGCCGTCTTCAACACAAGCATGACCGGCTACCAGGAGATCCTCACGGATCCTTCCTACGCCGGTCAGATCGTCACGATGACCTATCCGCTCATCGGCAACTACGGCGTCAACGAGCGCGACGCCGAGAGCCGGCGCCCGCAGGTGGCCGGGTTCGTCGTCAAGGAGCTCCCGCCCGTCCACAGCAACTGGCGGGCGTCGATGTCGCTCCACGAGTACCTGGAGCAGAACGGCATCATCGGCCTGGTCGGGGTCGACACGCGCGCCCTGGTGCGCCGGCTCCGCGTCGGCGGGGTGAAGCGCGCGGTGCTCGCGACCGGCGATCACGATCCGGCCGCGCTCGTCGAGCGCGCCCGGCGCACCGCCGCCATGGAGGGGGCCGACTGGGTGAAGGCCGTCAAGCCGAAGCAGGAGTATCGCTGGGAGCAGGATCGCGGCGAGTGGTCGGACGACATGGCCCACCAGCCGCGCGTGCGGGGCGACGGGCTCCACGTCGTCGCCATCGACTGCGGGGCCAAGGAGAACATCCTGCGCCACTTCGCCGACCGCGGCGTGAAGGTCACGGTCGTCCCGCCGGATGTCTCGCCCGAGGAGATCCGCCGGCTCGAGCCGGACGGCCTGTTCGTTTCCAACGGCCCGGGCGATCCGGCGGTGCTGGATTACGCGGTCAGCCTCGTGAAGGGCGTGATCGAGACGAAGCTGCCGACCTTCGGCATCTGCCTCGGCCACCAGATCCTCGGCCGCGCGATCGGGGCGCGCACCTTCAAGCTCAAGTTCGGCCACCGCGGCGGCAACCAGCCGGTGAAGGACCTGACGACCGGAAAGGTCGAGATCACCAGCCAGAACCACGGCTTCGCCGTCGAGCGCGAGAGCCTCGAAGCGGCGGGGGGCGTCGTGACGCACGTGAACCTGAACGACCAGACGGTCGAGGGGTTCCGCCATCGTGATCTGCCGGTCTTCAGCGTGCAGTACCACCCGGAGGCCAGCCCCGGCCCGCACGACGCCGCCTACCTCTTCGACCGCTTCGTCCAGAGCATGCTGGACGCCCGCCGCTGACCCCGCCGCGGGCGGCTTCATCGGACGGATCGAATTCCGCCGCTCCAGAACCGGGTCTCCCGGGGTAGGGTCCGTGCTCTGCCCAAAGGAGCCGGACCATGCCCAGGTGCGATACGTGCGGGAACGATTACGACAAGGCCTTCACCGTCAGCAAGGATGGCCGGACGCACACGTTCGACAGCTTTGAGTGCGCGATCCATAAGCTCGCGCCGACGTGCGCCACGTGCGGCCTGCGCATCGTCGGCCACGGCCTGGAGGCCGGCGGGGCGATCTACTGCTGCAACCACTGCGCTGAAAAGGCGGGCGTCACCAGCCTGCGCGACCGGGCATGAGCGGCCATCCTACAATGCCGGCCCATGAGTCTTGAAGTCGGTATCGTCGGCCTTCCGAACGTCGGCAAGTCCACCCTGTTCAACGCCCTCACCGCCGCGGGCGCGCTGGCGGCGAATTATCCGTTCGCGACCATCGAGCCCAACGTCGGCGTCGTCCCCGTGCCCGATTCGCGCCTGAAGCGCATCCAGAAGCACATCCAGACCCAGGCGGTCATCCCCGCGCAGGTGCGCTTCGTCGACATCGCCGGCCTCGTCAAGGGGGCCGCCACCGGCGAGGGCCTCGGCAACAAGTTCCTGGCCAACATCCGCGAGGTCGATGCCGTCGCCCACGTCGTACGCTGCTTCGAGGACAACGACATCCAGCACGTCACCGGCCGCGTCGATCCCGTCGACGACATGGAGACGATCGACACCGAGCTGGCCCTGGCCGACCTCGAGACGCTCAGCGGCGCGCTCGACAAGGTCGCGCGCAAGGCCAAGACGGGCGACAAGGAGGCCGCCGCCCAGAAGGCGCTGCTTGAGCGCGCCCAGGGCCCGCTCAACGAAGGCGCCAGCCTCCGCTCCATCGACTGGACCGACGAGGAGCGCAAGCTGCTCAAGGGGTTCGGCCTGATGACGCTCAAGCCCGTCCTTTACGTCGCCAACGTCGACGAGTCCGACGTCCGCGGCGAGGGGCCGCTCGTGCAGAAGGTCCGCGAGCGCGCCACGAAGGAGGGGGCGCCGGTCGTGGCCGTCTGCGCCAAGATCGAGAGCGAGCTGGCCGAGCTGGACGAAGCTGACCGCGAGGAGATGCTGAAGGACCTGGGCCTCGAGGAGCCGGCGCTGGCGAGCCTGGCCCGCGCCGCCTACGGGATGCTCGGCCTCCAGAGCTACTTCACCGCCGGCGAGAAGGAGATCCGCGCCTGGACGATCCACAAGGGCGACACCGCCCCGCAGGCCGCTGGCGTCATCCACACCGACTTCGAGCGCGGCTTCATCCGCGCCGAGGTCTACACGCTCGACGACCTGGAAAAGCACGGCAGCGAAGCCGCCATCAAGGCGGCAGGGCGGCTGCGCAGCGAGGGAAAGGGATACGTCGTGCAGGATGGGGACATCATGCACTTCCGGTTCAATGTATGATGCTCGGTGGGCCCGGAGGCGCTCTTGACGAAGCATCGCCCGATCAGCCTGCTGCTCGCCTGCCTCCTGCTCGCTTCATCCGTCGGCGGGCAGCAGGAGTTCGACGCGTACGCCGGTCCAAGACCGCTCGTCGTCATGACCGAGTCGACGATGGTGCATGGCACCCATCCCCGGCTAGTGCTGTATGAGGACGGACAGCTCATCTTCGTCAAGCGCGCCAGGAACGTCGGCGACACGCCGATGGACGAGCACCTCATTTACCATCACGTCAAGCTCGACCAGGATCAGGTCGAGCAGTTCGTGCAGCGCGCGGCGGCGGCAATGGCGGACGTGAAGCCGCAGTACAGCCTTGTGCCGTTCGCCACTGACCTGCCGTACATCGAGCTCTACCTGCGCGACGGAGATCGCCAGACCGTGACATGGATCTATGCGCTGCGCGAGCCTGGGTGGGACGAGCGATATCGCAGGCGCTCCGAGAAGCATGTTCCACCGCCGGGCCCGACGAGCCGGCAATGGTTCGGGCGAAGCGATGTGCTGCCAGAAAGGCTGCGCGCGTTGCACCGGCGGCTGTGGGAGTTCGACGTCACGCCGAGCCTCCCATGGACGCCGAAGTACGTCGAGGTCCGGCTGATCAAGGCCTGGAATGTACCCGCGCAGTCTGTGCCATGGCCTGCGGACTGGCCCGGACGGGAATCCGATCGCGCGATCAGGCAACACGATGGCTACTTGATTCTTCTCGACGCCGCGTTGCTCCCCGAGCTTCGTCACCTCAGTGCGCTCGTCACGCGAAACTCTGCTATCGAACTCGATGGGCAGCAGTTCCGGTTCACCTATCGGTACGTCTTCCCCGGCGAGCCCGCATGGGAAGCGGCACACGCCAACAGGCGCCGCCAGAGTCCTTCGAAGCAGCTCTCTTACGCAGAGGATGGGCTGCTGCGACGCCAGGGGGAGAGCGAGCCCGCCAGCGGACGAGTGGTTGACCAGTACGCCGACGGAGAGGTGGAGCGGGAGATCACGCTTGAGGCGGGGCGGATCGTCGGCGAGCTGCGCGAGTATCACGGCAACGGGCAGTTGGCGCTGTCCGCCCATTACGACGGCGGCCGCCGACACGGGCCCTACGTGGAGTATGACCAGAGGGGCACGCAGACCGTGGTCGGGCAGTTCGTCGAGGGACTGGCCCAGGGGCCGTGGCAGGAGTTTGACACCCGCGGAACCCTGCGTCGCGAATATGAGATGGTGGATGGCAACAAGCACGGCCACGAGCGCGTCCTCAACGGCCACGCGCAGCTCATCAAGGAGAACTGGTACGAGCACGGCACGCTCATCCGCAGCCAGGTGCACAAGCCGGATTGAGAAGGAAGGCCCCGAAGGGGGGACGGCCGGACTGTCATCGTTGGCCCGTTTCGGCCAGCGGGGCGCTCCGCCACAGGATCAGCGCGCAGGGCCGGGGGACATCATGCACTTCAGGCTCAACGTATCATGCCTGGTTGGCCTAGGGGCGCTCATGACGAAGCATCGCCTGTAGCGCAAGCGGCTCCGATCTGCTCAGACGAACGGCGCACCTCTTCGCCGAACGCACGCAGAGTCAGGGCTTTGAAGCCCTTGGGATTACCGAGATTCGTGCTCAGGCCCACAACCGGTATGTCGAAGACCTCGGAAAGACCCACGAAGTACTGTGCTGGCCCCTCCTTCGACGACCGCCAAGGTAGGCGCGACACCGACGGATCGACTAGCGCTTTGAACCACCCACAGTTCGTGCGGCCAAAGACGACTATCGCGGCGGGCAAGAGGTACTTGACCAGTCGTTGGAGAAGCGACGGTGCCCAGCCATTCGCGAAGAGGGCCGAGTCAACCATTGCACGTATCGCTTGAAAATCGGCGAGCGTCGCAAACGGAAACAGGTCGACGTGAACCGCTTGCCGCGGCGATATGTCCGTATCGTAGTAGGAAGCTCCGAACCCCTGTAGAAATCCTTCGACCCTGTAGCTGCCCTCACCGTCGCGCCCAAACCATCCCGTGTATGGCTGAACACTGAAGTAGCAGTCGTAGCTTTCTAATACTTCCTGACGGAACTCACGCCTGGCCAGGAAATCGTCCAAGGTTTCTGAGGTTGAGAGAAGCCGAAAGCGATTCCGAGGTGGCTCCAAGTACTGTAGTTGTGATTGATCACCGTTCGCTTCCCCTCTCTTGGTCAGAAACTCCCGTCGAGACGGGTTCGCTCCAACAGTTAGCACCAGCGGTTTCGAGGCCCGGCTATTGCCGAACCACAGGACCGGCGGGCAGCGAAGTGGCAGTTGTTGAATCCACTCAGGTTCTCGCTGAAGCGCGTCCAGCTTGCGTAGCGCTTCAACAAGCAACGCGTCGGCGACTTCTAAACGGGTTAGTCTATTCGGTGTCATTCTCGGTTGAGTTAGTAGCCAGTCGGGCCGCCACCGCGCTGAGTGCGCAGTCGGGAACTAGGTGTCGCACGCATGGTGCTAGCGATCCGCCCGGCGCAGCCAGCGTGAAGCGGCTGACGGGGCCGCTCGATTCCGGCGCCGTAATAGTCGAGCTTGTGAAGCTGACCTCCCACGACTCCCTTTGATCTTAACGATGCGCGACAGGGGACGGAAAACAGGGCGAGCTACCGGGCTCCACCTCGACTCTCTGGTCGAGCCGATCCGAGGCCGTATCCATCGGAGTGACACGATGGCGAGAGATGTCTGAGTCGTCCGAGCCTCACCACGACGATGATTGCGGCAGCGAGCGGCCAATCGGCAGGGTCGAGGCAGATCCAGGCATCGTTCCGAACACAACTGATCCGCAGCGCGTCGTCACGACCTCTATGGCTGCCGGGCCAGATTGAGTGCGTGTCCGGCCGGGCCATTTCCCTCTCGGTTCCGATCGCCATCCTGCCGGATCTGCTCGCGATGCTGTCGACTTGGCCCGGAAGGGTGTCGGATCGGACGGGAAGGACGTCGCAAAGGGGCGGGTGGATGTCGGTTCGGGGGATCATGACGTCGCCTTGCCCAAAACCGACGTCACGTTGCGGGATCTCGACGTCGCTTCGCACCTTTCCGATG
The DNA here is from genome assembly GCA_023417885.1 of Planctomycetota bacterium. GTDB lineage: Bacteria > Planctomycetota > Phycisphaerae > Tepidisphaerales > Tepidisphaeraceae > JAEZED01. The sequence continues at coordinate 1,223 of JAEZED010000112.1, read as the reverse complement.
TCGGTTTGCCCAATTCCGACATCCTTTTGGGCCAAACCGACATCGTTCCAGCGCGAACCGACATCCTTCCGCGCCCGATAAGCAGCCGCGATCGTCGATTGCGAGCCGAAAACGCACATCACGCAGGCCGGAGACTTCCGAACGACTGCCGCAGCGCGATAACCGGCGGCGGAGCGCTCAAGCCGCGCATCGGATCGTTCGATCAGACAGAGGTTGCCCGGTGACCGCGTGTGCGAGCACGCTTTCCGGGGCGCACGACACGGAGGATCGATTGGCCTACAGCTTCTTCACCGCAAACGACCCCGACCTTTACACCGGCTCCGAGGTCTTCTCGTCGCGCATCAACGCTCATTACGAGCTCTACGGCATTCCGCAGGAGGCCGCGCTCGAGTACGCCGCGCTCAACGCCGCCTGGCGCGCGGCCTACGAGGCGATCAGGGATCCGAAATCGCGCACCACCGTCAAGATCGCCGCGAAGAACGAGGCACGCCAGCGCGTGCGCGCCGCGGCGGCCCGGCTCGCCAAGCGCATCGCCGGAAATCCGAACGTCACGCCCGCGATGATGCGGGAGCTGGGGCTGAACGTGCGCGCTGCGCCTTCGCCCATGCCCCTGCCGGGCAAGCCCGAGGGTTTCCGCCTCGCCCTCCACGACGACGGCGCGATCGAGCTGCGCTGGAAGTGCAAGCATCCACGCCGCGCCGCCGGCGCTGTTTATCACATCTTCCGCCGCGACGCCCTCGATCAGCCGTTCGCCTACCTCGGAACCACGGGCAAGCGCGTCTTCGTCGACACCTCGCTGCCGCCGGGCGTGACCAGCGTCACCTACCGCATCCGCGCGTTCCGTACCACGGGCATGGGGCAGCCGGCCGACTTCCCCGTCAACTTCGGCTCGCGAAGCGCCCGCACCACGTTCAACTTCCTGCCCTCGACGCGCAGCCAGGCGGCCTGACCGCGGCCGACCGTCCGCCCCGAGGCGATCGCATCAACCGCCCGCAGGGCGGAGGAAGGCACTTGCGCGAGGCGCTTTGCAACGCGCACGTCCGCCCTCCGGGCGGGAGGGTTTTGTGCCGCACCTCACCGGCGGTTGAAACCGCCGGCTACTTGCCGTGCGCCCTGCGGGCGGTGTTGTCGGGGCGTGTTGGCGACCTGCCGCGCGCTCGTGGGGCGGTTCTATGGGCGCGACGCGCTCCGGCCGGGGCCTTCTCGCCATGGCCGTCTAGCGG
>JAEZED010000078.1 GCA_023417885.1 Planctomycetota bacterium | reverse complement strand
CTGCACGCCTGATGAATGCTCTGGCCACGCCGCTCCTGAGCGAAGCGAAGGGGCGGATCCATGCGACGATGATCAGTCGAGTCTCACTTTCGGCATGCCCTCCCCGCACGCCCCTTCGTCGCTTCGTCGCTCCGTCGCTCCGTCGCTTCGCCTCGGAATGAATCGCGTCAAGGGGCTTCGACAGGATGACGCCGAAAAGATCGCGCATGCGGTGGCGCGCGAGGGCCGTTTCACGAGCATCGAGGCGCTCTGGAAGACCAGCGGCGCCACTGCGCGTGCCATGCGCCTGCTCGCCGGGGCCGACGCCTTCGGCTCCATGGGTCTCGACCGGCAGTCGGCGTTGTGGCACGCGCGGAAGCTGAGGGACGAGGAGATGCCGCTGTTCGAGTATTCCTTGGACGAAGCGACGGAGCGACGGAGCGATGAAGCGACGAAGGGCGCGTCGGAGGGCGAGCATGCGCCCGGCTCATCCCTCGTGAATGTGCGCGGAGGAAACGAGTCAGCGCCGCATGCATCTTGCGACATCCCCCAAGCCGCTCCTGAGCGAAGCGAAGGGGCGGGTCAGCCGGAGCATGAAACGAAGGACCGTGCAGGCAGTCCCCCCCTCGCGACCTCCCGCGCGCTGCGTCTCCCACCGGACCGTCCGGTCCCCCTCCCGAAGCTTCCCGAGCTTCGGCACGTCGTCCAGGATTACGGAACGGTCGGCCTGTCGCTGCGCAAGCACCCCTTCCACTTCCTCCGGCCATTCCTCCAGACGCGGCGTGCCATCTTCACAAAGGACCTGGCCGATCCGAAGCGCTACCCGAGCGGACGCGGCGTGACGGTGGCGGGCTTGTGTCTCGTGCGCCAGCGCCCGGGAACATCGAAGGGGATTGTCTTCATGACGATCGAGGATGAGACGGGGGTGGCGAACCTCGTGGTGCGTCCGCAGGTGTACGAGCGCTTCCGGGCCGAAGTGCGCGGCGCCGGCTCGCTCCTGGTGCGCGGGCGGATCGACCGCGCCGGCGAGGTCGTCCACGTCGTCGCCACCTCCATGGAGTCGCTCGACGATCACCTGACCTCCATGCGCTCCCAGTCGCGCGACTTCCATTGAGCTTCCCCGCAGCCCCGGTGCACGAGGTCGCGGGGCATTTCCCATTCGCTCCCACCGGCGCGGCCGCGCCCCTTACCGCTTCGCGCCTGCCGAGGCTAACGTTCATCGATGAGCAAGCTCTTCTCCCCTCTCCGGCTTCGCGACCTCGAAATCCGCAACCGCATCTGGGTCTCCCCCATGTGCCAGTACTCCGCCATCAACGGCGTGCCCGACGACTGGCACTTCGTCCACCTCGGCAGCCGTGCCGTCGGCGGCGCAGGACTCGTCATGGCCGAAGCCACCGGCGTCTCGCCCGAAGGGCGCATCTCCCCCGCCGACACCGGCATCTGGAACGATGAGCAGGCCAGCGCCTGGGCGCCGATCGCCGGCTTCATCCGCAAGCATGGCGCTGTCCCCGCCATCCAGCTTGCTCATGCCGGGCGCAAGGCCTCCAGCGCCGCCCCGTGGGACGGCGGTAAGCCGCTTACGCGCGACCAGGGCGGATGGGAGACGATCGCCCCCAGTCCCCAGCCTTTCGCCGACGGACATCCCGCGCCGCGCGAGATGACCGCCGGCGACATGGACCGGCTCGTCACCGACTTCGCCGCCGCGGCGCAGCGGGCGCGCGGGGCGGGCTTCGAAGCCGTCGAGGTGCACGCCGCCCACGGCTACCTGCTCCATGAGTTCCTTTCGCCCCTGTCCAACGAGCGCGGCGACGACTGCGGCGGATCGCTGCAGAACCGCATGCGCTTCCCGCTGCGCGTCGCCGCCGCCGTGCGCGAGGCCTTTCCGAAGGAGCTTCCCGTCTTCGTGCGCATCAGCGCGACCGACTGGACCGACGGCGGCTGGGACCTGCCGCAGTCGATCGAGTTCGCCCGGGCGCTGAAAGGGGTCGGCGTGGACCTCGTCGACTGCTCCAGCGGCGGGAATGTGCCAAAGGCTGCGATCCCGGCGGCTCCGGGCTACCAGGTACCTTTCGCGGAAGCGATTCGGCGTGAGGCGCAGATCGCCACCGGCGCCGTCGGGATGATCGTCGAGGCGTGCCAGGCCGAGCAGCTCGTTGCAGAGGAGCGCGCCGACGCTGTCCTCCTGGCGCGGGCCTTTCTCGACGACCCCTACTGGCCCCTCCACGCCGCCGAGACGCTGGAGGCGGAGATCGCCTGGCCGGTGCAGTACGGCCGGGTGAAGACGCTGCCGCGGACGGTCTCGCGCACGAAAGACTGAAGCGCCAAAGCAAAGCCCCGCCGTGGGATGACGGCGGGGCTTCGGGAGGCTGGGGATCTAGGATTCGAACCTAGACTAACTGATCCAGAGTCAGTCGTGCTACCGTTACACCAATCCCCAGTCGGGTGTCGCGAATCGTAGCCGCCGGCCCGGGAGACGTCAAAGCGTGAGGGTTCAGTCCCCGTCGAGCGCGTCGAGAAACTCGGCGATCCGACCGGCGAGTGCGGGCTCGGGGCTCGGGTACTGAAGATCGAGGCTCTCCAGCGCCTTTCTTACGACCTGCGCGACCTGGAGGTTCCGGTACCACTTCTGGTCCGCGGGGATCGCGTACCAGGGCGCCCAGGGCGTGCTGCACTGGTTCAGCGCGTCCTGGAAGGCGGCCTGGTAGTCGTCCCAGCGGCGGCGCTCGGCGAGATCTCCCTCGCTGAACTTCCACCACTTCTCCGGCTCCTTCAGCCGGTCGCGGAAGCGATCGGCCTGCTCGCGCTTCGAGATATGAAGGAAGAACTTGAGTATCAGCGTCCCCTCGGCGCTGAGCCTGCGCTCGAACTCGTTGATCTCGCCATACCTGCGCCGCCAGACCGCCTCCGGGACAATCCCCTTCACGCGCTCCACCAGCACGCTCTCGTAGTGGCTGCGGTTGAAGATCGTGACATGCCCCTTCGGCGGGCATGCCGCGTGGTAGCGCCACAGGTAGTCGTGTGCAAGCTCCAGCGACGTCGGCACCTTGAAGCTGGCGACGCTGACACCCTGCGGATTCAGCGTCTCGAAGACGCCCCGGATGGTGCTGTCCTTCCCGCCGGCGTCGATCGCCTGGAACAGGACCAGCACCGCGTGCTTCTGCCCCGCGTAGAGCACCTCCTGGAGATGGTCGATGCGCTTGATGTGCTCCGCCGCCAGATTCTGGGCCTCGTCCTTCCCGACGCCTGAATCCCGGGCGTCGGTCGGGGCCCTGGCAAGGTCGATCGGTTTCCCCGGCTCCACGAGATGCGGTGACTCGATCAGCATGGAACGCAGGCTAACGCGCGCGGCACATCCTGTCGCTCAGGCTTCCGGCCCCGCCGCAAGGAATGGAAGCTCCACCACCTTGCCCCGCGCCCGCCTTCCCTCGGCCGGGACGAAGACCACTGTCCCCGGCTCGAAGTGCGGCCGCTTGATCGTCGCCAGCGCGATGCAGGCGTTGGAAAGCACCGGGGAGAGCGTGCTGCTGGTGACGATGCCGGCCGTCGTCGCGTCCGAAGCCTCCCCGACCTCCACCTCGGCGCCGGCGGACGGGAGCGCGTCCTCGTCCATGCGGATGCCGACGATCCGCCGCGCGACGGCGCTGCGCGCGTGCATGCGGGCCACGACCTCCTGCCCGAGGTAACAGCCGCCGCTCAGGCTGACGGCGCGGGCAAAGAGCGGCCCCGTCTCCGCGGGGAGCGTCCCGCCGCGCGTCTCGGGCACCTGCTCGGCCTTCTGGCCCGGACGGCTCGGCGGCGCGGCGGCGAAGTCGATCCCCATCAGGGGCAGGCCCGCCTCGATGCGGACAGCGTTGAACATCGCCCATCCCACCGGCCGGAGTCGCCGCCGGCCGAAGTCGCGCTCATCCGCCGTCTGGCCGAAGCGGGTGACCAGGTCGTCCCAGACCCGCATCACCTGGTCCCGCGGGACGATCAGCCCCACGCCCGGCAGGCCCGGCGTCTCCTCCACCCAGGCGACGGCGGGCGTTCCGCCGAGTGTCAGCGTGGTCACGGGCAGGTCCCGCGTCGCGGGGAAGTCGCCGGGGGTTGGCTCAAAGCTCACCGGCCCGTCGGCGGCGTCCGAGAGAAGGTCGCGTGCCTGCGGGCCGTGAAGGGCCAGCGCGTAACGCTCGTCCGAGACGTCGCGCATCTTCACCTTCTCGGCGAAGAGGTAGGCGTCGAACGCCTTGACCAGCATGCCCGCGGCCCGGCGGTCGCATTCGAGGAGCGTCGTTTCCTCCGACACCGCCAGGACGCGCAGGTCGGCGACGATCCGGCCCTTGAGGTTGAGGAAGAAGGCGTAGCAGCCGTGGCCGGCGGAGAGCGACCTCTTTGATTTCGCGTCGACGAGGCTGTTGGTCAGCAGGTTGTTCAGGAAGGTGTAGCGATCGGCGCCGGTGACTTCGATGAAACCGCGCTGGGGAAGCGCCATGAGGCCGGCGGAGCGATGCAGGGCCGCGTACTCGGTTTGGGGCGCGCCGAAGGTGCTGACGATGGGGATGTCGCCCCAGCCGGCGATTTCGATCTCGGCATCGTCCGCGAAGCGGTCGGCGAGGGGGTCGTGAATGGGGGCAGCCCCAACATCTTGTGGCTTGCTGTCTTGCATGACACCTGCCCTTGAGTGCGCTGGAGAAGCGCTGCTGCGCGCGCCGGGGGCGACGCGAAAAGGTGCAAATTTCCCGGAGTTTACGCGCGTTGTCGCGAACGGATACAAAGCGCGCCAGCGAATCGCGCGGTCGATACAGTGCCGCTCGCACGGATGCAGCCGACGGTCGCCAGGGCCAGTGGAACCTTTCCATGACCCGGGCATCCGAGGCACGGGCCGAGCCCCGGCCCAACAAGTTCCCTCCGGGGTGGCCGCGGCGGAAGTTGCGGCGAATCGGAGTTCGAGTTTTACCGCAGGTGCAACGCCGCAAGGACGGGAGCAATGCGCGCCCAACGCTCTGAATCACACCCGACGGTGCCGCTGGATGTTCCTCCGTCGCATGAGCCGCTCAGCCCGGGCTGGGCAGGCGACGCGTCGGGGTCGCTGGACGTCGCCGCCTCGCTCGACGGTTGGGACTACGAGCCCGACCGCGTCAATGTCCGCAAGATCCGCGGCGACGACGGGCGGGCCAAGCTCCAGGTCCGCCTGGACCTGGGCCTGCTCCAGATGGAGCTTGGAGGCCGGCCCGACGGAAAGCGACCGCGCGGCTTCACGTCGCTGCTGGAGTACCACGTCGATCGCCTCAACGCCCACCGCTCGCGCTTCGGCAGCGAGTTGGGATATCTCCTCTCCCCGGCCGACTGCCGGGAGCTGCGGGACGAGGCGTCGATGTACTACCACCGCTACCTGGCGCTCTTCGTGCTCGGGGAATACTCCGCCGCCCTTGCCGACACGCGGCGCAACCTCGAGGCGATCGACTTCTGCCGGGCCCATGCGGCCGAGGCGCGCGACCGGACGGCGATGGAGGCGTATCGCCCCTACGTGCTGATGATGCACGCGCGAGCCGGCGGCGGGCTCTGCCTGCGGGAGGGGGATTTCCGCGGGGCGCTGCGCCGGGTGCGGCGCGGGCTGCGCGACCTGCGGCGTCACTTCCGGCGTCACGGGGGCATCCAGGCCTACCGGAGCAGCGCCGAGGTGCGCGTGCTGCGGAAGCTCGAGAAGCACCTGGCGTGGCAGGTTCCTCAGTCGCCCCGGCGCCGGCTGAAGCGCGAGCTGGTGGTTGCGATCCGCCGCGAGGAGTACGAGCGCGCCGCGATGCTTCGGGACGAGCTGGCGCGCCTCGACGCCTGAATCGCGCGCGGCGCCGCGCCCGGGCGCGGTAGAATCGCGGTCATGCGAGCGATGTTCACCGGCCAGGTCGGGGTGGAGAAGAAACCGTATCTCGAGCAGGTGAAGCAGATCGCGGAGCAGAACGGCCACGAGCTGGTCGTCTGCCACGTCGGGGAGATGATGTACGCCGAAGCGCCCGACGTGCCGCGGGGGCGCATTCTCAATCTTCCGATCACGCGCCTGAACACGCTGCGCCGCGCGGTGTTCAAGGAGATCCTGCGCCTCGCGGAGCGGCACGAGAACGTCATCGTCAACACGCACGCCACGTTCCGCTGGCGTCACGGGCTGTTCGCGGCGTTCGACTACGACCAGATGCAGGCGTTCAACGCCGACCTCTACATGACGCTGCTGGACAACGTCGAGACGGTCCACCAGCGCCTGGCGCGCGACCATGACGTCGATCACACGCTGAAGGACATCATGGTCTGGCGCGAGGAGGAGCTGCTGGCGACGGAGATCCTCGCCAACATCCTCCGGGGGCACGGGCATTTCTTCATGATCTCGCGCGGGCGCGAGCGCATGACGGCACGCACGGTTTACCGCATGCTCTTCGAGCCGTGGCGGCGGCGCGTCTACCCGTCGTTCCCGATGACGCACGTGATGGATCTTCCGGCGACGCTGGCGCAGATCCAGGCGTTCAAGGCGGCGCTGGAGGAGCGCTTCATCTGCTTCGACCCGGGCGACGTGGACGAGTTCCTGCTGCACACGCTGGCGGTGAAGGCGATGGCGCAGGGGGAGGATCGCGTGGAGGTCAGGACGTCGGAGGGCCCGATCGCGCTGAAGACGGCGGAGGTGGCGCAGATCAGCGGGGACATCATGGGGCAGATCTACGCGCGCGACTTCAAGATGATCGACCAGAGCGAGATGATCGTCTCGCTGGTTCCGGAGCTTCCCGACGGCAAGCCGGCGCTCTCCAGCGGCGTGGAGCGCGAGCTTCACCACGCGTTCGAGGGGGGCAAGGAGGTGTATGTCGTCTGGGCCTGCCGCGCGACGCCGAGCCCCTTCATCACCGAGACGGCCACCCGCGTCTTTGCGAACGTGGAGGAGGCGATGGAATACTTCGGGAAGAAGGGTTACTTCGAGCCGCGCCGATAAAATCGCGCCCCGGCTGTCCGGCGCGCCGCCAGGACGGGTCGAACGGGCTCCGGATGTGACCAGTTCCGCCCCGCAACTGGCTGGTTCTGCGCCAAAACTATCTAGTTTTGCTCCGAAACTGGACAGTTCTGCACCAAAACTAGCTAGTTCTGCTCCGGAACTAGACAGTTCTGCACCAAAACTAGCTAGTTCTGCTTCGAAACTGGACAGTTCTGCACCAAAACTAGCTAGTTCTGCTCCGAAACTAGGCAGTTCTGCACCAAAACTAGCTAGTTTTGCTCCAAAACTAGACAGTTCTGCGCCGAAACTAGCTAGTTTTTCTCCGGAATCGACCTCCTCCCCGTTCGCCCGGCGCGCTGCCGAAACGGCGAGCGACAAGCCGGACGGATGCGCGGCTGCCGAGCCGTTTGCCCGGCGTCTCCTGTAGACTGCCCTCCCGGCTTCGCGAGGAGGGTGCATGAACAACCGGCGGACACAGCTTCTTCTCGTCCTCCTGCTCGTGGTCGCCACGTGGGGCCTGGCGGGGCTCGTCGTGCATGACCGGCGCGCCGAGCCGGACCGCGTGCACGGGACGCTCGTGGCGTTCATCGAGGCGCTGGAGGCGGGCGACGTCCCGGCCGCGGCGGCTGTGGCGAACATCCCGCCGCGCGATCCCGAGGCGTACATGGCGCTCCAGTCCTATCTCGAGGTCCAGGCCGGCGCGGCGCAGCTCAACCGCGTCGTCGTCGAGCGCTTCGGCGACCCGCTCCCGCAGGTGGAGTGGCCCCTTCCCGAGCAGGTGGATCCGGCGCGCCTGACGCGCATGGACGCGCGCACCTACGTCTACCTGCACGAGGGCCAGCACGCGTCGATCCGGCTGGTCGAGGGCGCCTGGATGCTGGACTTCATGGGCATCGAATCCGCCGGCATGCAGCCTGTGCCCGGCGCCCTGGGCAGGCGCATGGCGCTGGAGCAGCTCGCCGACCGCGTCCGCGCGGGCGCGTTCACTTCGCCGGCCGAGGTGCGGCGGGCGATGGACCCGCACTACCGCCGGGCGATCGACAGCGACCCGCACACCGACGTGCCCATTCCGCAGCGGGACTGAGCATTGACTGATGGAGGATGAGAGACCGCTTCCGACTCTCGACTACAGCACGCAGCGGCCGCTGCGCGCGCCGTGGGTGTTGCTGTGGCTCGCGCGTGCGGTGGCGTGCCTTCCGGCCGTCATCCTCCTGGCGGGCCTGGCGTGGGCCCTGTTGACAGAGTGGCTCGCGCTGGCGTTCGCCGTTGCGGGCGCGAGCGTGCTGGTCGTCGTCGCGTTATTCGTGGTGCCCCTGCTCATCATGTTCGCCTCCTGGCTGCTGCGACGCAGCGACATGGCGGAGCACGTGGAGCGGCATGTGTGGGTGACGCTCCTGATCCTGCTCCTTTCCTTGCTGGGGATGGGCGGCCTGCTGCTGGTCACCTTTTCCCTCATGTGATGTGCAGGACGCATTGAGCGAATACGCGAGACCCCCGATGGAGCACGGCAATCCCCCGCCAACCCTTGAGTACGGCACGCCGCAGTCGCGGCGCGGGCCGTGGATGTTGCTCCGGATTGCCCGCGCAATGGTGCTCCTACCCCTCTTTTTCGGCGTGCTGGCGACACTGGGCTTCTGGATGACCGACGCATTCCTCTTCCAGTACGCCGCTGTGCTTGCCGCGATGGTTGCCGTTGCCGATCTTGCGGTGGTTCCCGTTCTCGTCTGCATCGCCGAACGCATGACGAAGCAGATGGCGCTTCCGCTCGATGACGTGCAGAAGCACATCTCGATCACGCTGCTGATCCTGCTCCTGACGTACGCCGTCGGCGTCGCATGCATGGTTCTGACCGCCGCCAGATTCAACTGATGCCCGCTGCAGGTGCTAATACCCCTCCTCGTTGACGCGAGACACCCGAGTACGGCACGCGGCAGGTTCGCACCGCCCCGGTTGGCGCTCAGCCGAAATGGCCGTCCCGCATCCCAGGGCGTTGCCCTGGGCTCTGGCCCGGGATGCACCTTCGGTGCGTTGCTTAACCCGGCTCGTGTGTGCTGAGAGTCGCGCGTTGTCTGTCAAGCTGTCCCGATCAGGAGATGCCGGCGCGCAGGCGGCCCGCGCGGTACACTTTGGGCGTTATGCGCCTCCGGCACACCACCGCCTTTGCCCTGGCCGCGTCGCTGGCGTGCCACGGCACGCTCGTGCTGGCGGCGCTGTGGCTGGGGGAGTACGAGACGGTGCATCTCGGTCGCGCCCGGCCGGTGATCGTGCCGACGCTCCCGCAGCCGCCGGCGGATGAGTTCGGCGATCGCGGGGGAATTGGGCAGGCGCTGGCGAACCTCGCCGCGGCGCAGGAGTTGCGTTCACCCAACGATGCGCAGGATCAGCCGCTGCTGGGGCTGTTCCAACCGGGGCCGTTGCGCGAGCAACTCACTCCGGCCGAGATGCTGGCGCGCGTGGAGCTGACGGCGTCGCTTCCAACGGGCGTGCCGGTCTCCACGCTGGCGGAGGCGCTGCGCGCGGGTGAGCGTCCGACCCCGCCCCCCGGTATCGCGCCGTTGAGCGACGAGGCACAGACGCCGGCGCGGAACCAGGAGGGCGCGCCGGTCGCGGCGGCGACGGATCCCGGCCCTGCGGCGGATCGGGAGGTGGATCTCTTCACGCAGGAGGCGTTCGCCGACTTCCAGGCGGGCGAGGCGGTGGCGCGGGATGGTCGCGCGGTAAAGATCCGCGGCCTGCGGCGCGGGCTGGCGGCGTTCGTGGATCTGGGCTTTCTCCCGCGGCCGATCGTGGTGCGCTTCCGGATCGTGGTTGACGAGGAGGGGACGCCGCTGGAGGTGGAGATCCAGAAGTCATCCGGGGCGGAGGCGCTGGATCACGCGATCCGGAAGGAGCTGTTCAACAGCTGGTTCGACCCCGACCCCAGCGGCACCGGCCGCGACCTGGGCAAGCCGTTCCACTTCACGCTGCGGATCGTGTGAGGGGGAGAGGGCAGAGGACAGAAGGCAGAAAACCAGAGCCGCGGCACCGCGTGCCCGGTGCGGCGCGACGATCGTCAGCGACGTCAGCGGCTTTGCTCTCTCTTTGCGCCTTCGCGTCTTTGCGATCTCCGCAGCGCGCGGCCCCGCGTCACTCGCCGAACTGGTCGTCGTTCTCGTCGAAGTAGCGGTCGGCGCCCGGGCCGCCGAGGAACTCGTCGAGGTCGAAGTCGCCGAACAGGTCGTCGTCTCCTTCCTCGCCCAGCATCTCGTCGATCTCGTCGTCCACCGCGTCGAGGATGTCGTTGCCCATCCCGCCGAACATCGTGTCCTCGCCCGCGTCGCCCAGCAGGATGTCGTCGCCGTTGAAGCCGTCGAGGATGTCATTGCCGCGCCCCCCGCGCAGGCTGTCGGCGTCGTTGCCGCCGTCCACCTCGTCGTCGCCGTTGTCGCCGAAGATGTCGTCGTCCCCGTCGTTGCCGGCGAGGGTGTCGTCGCCGTCGTCGCCGAAGATCGTGTCGTCGCCGCTGCCGCCTTCGGCGAAGTCATGCCCTTCGAAACCGCTGATCAGGTCGTCCTGCGCGCCGCCCAGGAGCGTGTCGCCGCGGAAGGTGGTCCCGCCGACAGTCACATCCTCCTCGTAGCGGCTGCCGAGCAGGTCGTCGCGCCCGTTTCCGCCGTCGAGGTAGGCGTGCAGATCCTGCTCGCTGTCCTCGATGTCCCCCGCGCGGACGTTGCTGTAGAGGTCGTCGTTGTCGTCGTTCCCCTCGATCCAGTCCATCCCCCCGCCGCCGAGCAGGAGGTCGTCGCCGGCGCTGCCGACCAGGTTGTCCTCACCCTCGTTGCCGAGGATCACGTCCGCCCCCGCACCGCCGACGAGCTTGTCCTGCCCGCTCTCGCCGCGCATCTCGTCGGCGCCGTCGTGCCCGTGGAGCAGATCGTCGCCGCCCCCGCCGTTGAGCTGGTCGTCGCCCCCCTCGCCGCGCAGGGTGTCGTTGCCCCCCTCGCCGGCGAGGGTGTCGTTGCCGTCGCCGCCGAGGATGTTGTCGGGGCCGGCGCCGCCGAGGATGAAGTCGTCCCCCGCGCCGGCGGCGACCTGGTCGAACCCGTCTCCGCCGACGATGGAGTCGTTGCCGTCGCCAGTGAGGATGAGGTCGTTGCCCGCCCCGCCGTCAACGTCGAAGGGCGTCGTGAACGCGCCGGCGAGGGAGACGTTGCCGGCCTGGAGGGTGTCGTTGCCGGCGAGGAGGGAGACGCGGATGACCGAGACGTCGCCGACGTCGACCTCGAGCGTCTCGAGATCGCCCGCGCCGGGCTGGAGCGTGGCGGTGAGGAGGCTGCCGGAGAGGGAGAGGCTGACGTCGTCGTTGCCCTCGGTGCCGGTGATGACGAGGGTGGACCCGTCCATCGCGATGGCGAGGAGGCGGCGCGCCTCCAGCATCTCGACGGGACGGGCGGCGGCGGACGTGTGACGAAAGTCGGGGCGGTTGTGGTGGGGCATGGTCGCTTCCTCTGGAGGATTGGACAGCCGCAAGCCTCGCCAGGTTTGCGGAAACCCGGTGTCGTCCGCAGCTTATGAGGCCGGCGCGCAGCCGCAAGCCGGCATTTCCAGCAGGAAGCGCCGACTTTCGGCAGGCGGCAAGCCGCCAATCCCCGCGCTTACCGCACGCGCCGGCGCGTTTCCTCGTCGTCGCCGGCGTCCACCTGGTCGTCGGCGTCGGGACGCGCCCCATCCCCGCCGCGGCCGAGGTCGAGCGTGCGGCCGACCGACAGGTCGCGGAAGGTGACGCCGAGGAAGGGCGCCGTGGAGAAGGTGGAGCTGGGCAGCGGCGCCGTGAAGATGTCGGGCTCGGCAAAGAGCGGCGGCGCGCCGAGTACCGTCGAACGGAACGGGTCGTCGAACGGCCGGGCGAACGGATCGACGAGGAGCAGGTCGTCGTCGCCGGTGAAGCCGCGCAGGTCGAAGAGGAACGGATCGCCGAAGAGGAAGGCGTCGGTGAGGCGGAAGCTGTCGAAGCCGAAGGTCTGCGCGCCGGTGACGAAGCGGTCGCCGGTCATGAAGGGGCGGCCCAGCTCGTCGAAGAAGCGGTCGTTTCCGTCGCCGGCGCCGAAGAGATCGCGCCCGAAGTCGCCGCGCACCTCGTCGTCGCCCGCCTCGCCCAGCAGGTCGTCGGAGTCGCCGTCGACGCCGTCGAGCATGTCGTTGCCCGCCCCGCCGAAGAGCGTGTCGCGGCCGCTGTCGCCGATGAGGGTGTCGGGGCCGTCGGCGCCGTCGATCTCGTCGTCCCCGCGCCCGCCGCGCAGCAGGTCGAAGCCGTCGCCGGCGTCGATCTCGTCGTTCCCGGCGTCGCCGAAGAGCTGGTCGCTCCCGTCGCCGCCGAGCAGCGTGTCATCGCCGTCGTCGCCGAAGAGCGTGTCGTTCCCCTCTCCGCCGAGAAGCTGGTCGTTGCCGGCGAAGCCGCTGAGGATGTCGTCGCCGTCGCCGCCGTCCATCACGTCGTCGAAGGCGTTTTCGAAGAGCCCGGAGCGCTCGCCGCCGACGATGTCGTCGTCGCCGCTTCCGCCGAGGGCGACGAGGCGGCCGTCTTCCTGCTGCGCGTCGTCGCCGGTGGCGGTGTCGTCCCGGTGGAAAGACCAGATCTCGTCGTCGCCGCCGTTGCCCTCGATGTAGTCCTCGCCCGCGCCGCCGACGAGCAGGTCGCCCTCCTCGCCGCCGAGCAGGTTGTCCACGCCTTCGCCGCCGTCGAGGAAGTCGCTGCCGGCTCCACCGTGCAGGGCGTCGTCGCCGACGCTGCCCAGGAGCTGGTCGCGCCCGTCATGGCCGTGGATCAGGTCGTTCCCCGCCCCGCCGTGAATGCGGTCGTCGCCTGCCTCGCCGCGCAGGGTGTCATTGCCGCCCTGACCGGCGATCGTGTCGTCGCCGTCGCCGCCGAGGATGTTGTCGGCGCCGACGCCGCCCTGGAGGAAGTCGTTGCCCGCGCCGCCGTCGATCTCGGCGGGGATCGACACTTCCGAGATCACGACGGCCAGCGCCGGATCGAGCGCCTCGACCTCGCCCGGCTCGAAGGGGGCGATGCGCACGACGTCGTCGCCGTCGAGCGTGCGGATGAGCAGGCGCGAGACGTCGGCCGGGTCGAAGAAGCTCTCCTCGAGAGTGCCGTCGCCGAGGGTGGCGCGGACGCGCAGCGTGGGCGTGCCGGCTGGGTCAGGCTCGTTGCCGGTGGCGCTGTAGGAGAGGACTTCGATGTCGTCGGCCTGGGGCGTGCCGGTGATGACGAGGAAGGAGCCGAGCAGGTCGATGGCGAGCAGGCGGCGCGGTTCCAGCGCCTCGGCCGTGCCGTGCCGGCATTGGCCGATGCTGGGCGTGATCTCCATGGACATGAGACCTCCGGTGCGGTTGGAAGGAGGGGATATTCCGATCGTTGCGGGTGCTCGGAACCCGTGTCAATGGCTGAACTTGGAGTCGCCTCCCCCGGAATCGGTCGGCGGCGTCGGCCTGTGGTTTGCCTCGCTTGCCGATATGGAGCAGACACTACGTGCAGCCCTTCGCCAGATCGCCCGGGAGCGGTTCGGGTTTGAGTCGCTCTTCGAAGAGCAGGAGCAGGTTGTCCGCATGCTCCTCCAGGGGCATGACACGCTGGCGGTCCTCCCCACCGGCAGCGGCAAGAGCGCGATCTACCAGGTCACCGGCGTCCTCATGGACGGGCCGACGCTCGTCATCTCCCCGCTGATCGCCCTTCAGCATGACCAGGTCGCGCACATCGAGGGGCATGACCTCCCCGAGGGACGCGTGCTCAACAGCCACACCTCCGCCGGCGGACGCCGCGAGACGTGGGAGATGCTCGCCGATGGCCGGCTCGAGTATCTCTTCCTCGCGCCCGAGCAGGTGATGGGGGAGGAGACGCTCTCGCGCCTCGAGGCGAATCCGCCCTCGCTCTTCGTCGTGGATGAGGCGCACTGCGTCAGCGAATGGGGACACGATTTCCGCCCCGACTATGCCCAGCTCGGAAAGGTCATCGACCGTCTCGCCGCCGCGCGCCGGAAGCGTGGCCGGCCGCGCGTGCTCGCCCTCACCGCCACCGCCACGCCGACCGTGCAGGAGGACATCGTGCGCATCCTCGGCATGCGCGAGCCAAAGATGCTCGTCGGGCATCTCGACCGGCCGAACCTCTGGTTGGAGGTGGAGCGGATGCCGGACGAGGAGACGAAGCGCCGGCTCGTGGCGGATCGGGTCCGGCGCCTCGCGGATCAGGCGGGGTGCGGTGCGATCAACGACTGCTGCGGCATCGTCTACGTCGCGACCCGCGCCCATGCGGAGGAGGTCGCGGCGCTGCTGTCGGAGAACAATATCGAGGCGGGCTTCTATCACGGCGGGATGGGGCGCGACGAGCGGGAGGAAGCGCAGGTGCGCTTCATGGAGGGGCGGATGCCGGTGATCGTCGCGACGAACGCCTTCGGCATGGGCGTGGACAAGGCGGACGTGCGCTTCGTGCTCCACTACGACGTCCCCGACTCGCTCGACAGCTTCTACCAGGAGATCGGCCGCGCCGGGCGCGACGGCGAGCCCGCCGCGACGCTCCTGCTCTACCGGGAGGCGGACCTGGGCCTTCAGAAGACGCTTTCGGCCCCCGCGCGGCTGGATGCGGACGAGGTCGCGGACGTGCTGGAGACGACGATCGGCGACGGGACGAGCATCACCTTCGAGCGCCTGCGCGAGGAGACGGAGCAGTCCGGCGGCAAGCTCCGGCGCACGCTCGACCTGCTGGAGCAGCTGGGCGCGATCGAGATGGAGCTGGACGGGGAGGCGGTCTCCGTGCTGCGCAAAGCTTCAGCGAAGGCGATCTCCGAGACGGCGGATCAGGTCATCGCCGAGCAGGATCGCTTCCGCGACTACCGCGCCGCGCGCCTGGCGGCGATGCAGGGATATGCCGAGACAAGCCGGTGCCGGCGCGTGACGATCCTGGAGTACTTCGGTCAGCAGATCGAGCCGTGCGGCCATTGCGACAACTGCCGCACAGGCCGCGCCGGCGCCGCCGAGGAGCGCAAGGAGGAGCACGACGCCGCGGTTCCCTTCGCGGTCGGCTCGGCGGTGGAGCACCGCAAGTTCGGCCGCGGCACCGTGCAGCGGTACGACGGGAAGAAGGTGGTCGTCCTGTTCGAGTCGGTGGGAAGCAAGTCACTCGTCGCTGACTTCGCGCAGCGGCGCAGGCTGATGAAGGCGCTCTGAGCGTCAATCCACCTTGGCCGACGCCGCCGAAGGGAGGCGCGGTCGCTGGGCGTAAGCGGGATCGAGCGCCGCGGCGGCGCGGAACTGCTGGTCGGCCTCGCGCGATCGTCCCGCCGCTTCGAGGGCGAGGCCGAGGTGCCAGTGAACCGCCGGCGCGTCGAGAACGACCGACAGCGTCGACTGCGCCGGCTGCATCTGTCCCTGCCGCGCCAGCAGCAGGCCGAGGTTCACGTGGGCGTGCTTGTGGGCCGAATCGATGCGTGTGGCCTCGCGATAGGTTTCCTCCGCCTGCGCGTGCCGCCCCGCCATCTCCAGGGCGAGGCCGAGGTTCACGAGACTGTTGGGCGTGCGGCCAGTCGCCTCGACGTAGCGGCTCCACATTGCCAGCGCCTGTTCGTGGCGCTTCATCTGCGACAGCAGCACGCCGCTGCGGTGGAGGCTGGGCGTGTGGTTCGGATCGAGCTTCAGGGCCGCGGCATACTGGGCCAGGGCCGCTGTTCGATACTGGTTGGCCTGCGTGTCGCTCAGCTTCCCGGCGTCGGTGTCGGAGGCGATCTTCGACTCCATGAGCTGCCCCGAGAGGAAGTGCACCTGTGGCGTCACCTTCGGGTCGCCGCGGAACGGGTCGCCGGAAGCCTGGGCATCGCTGTCCCGGCCGGCCGTGCAGGCGGACAGGAACAACAGGCACAGGAGCGGCAGGAGCAGTCGGATGGGATGAGTCATGGTCTTCACCGCCTACATCGGGCGGGCGGCCGGGCGGGCATTGACGATCCGCCTGGCCCTCATGCCGGCAATGGCGATCGGGCTATTCCCGGACGTGGCGGCGACGCATCGGCGCCGGCAAATGTGGCCGTTTGTCACAATCGCCCGGTCGCGGCAGGTTCCCCCGCGGCACTACGATTGGCCCGCCGTGGGCCCATCCCATCCTGCCCGAACCCGCGAGACGCAGCCCGCGCCGGTGGCGCTGGGTTACGCCCGCGCGCCCGACGGGCCGAGCGTCGGCCTCCACCGCTGGGCAATCGCGACGCTGGCGGCGATGTTCCCGTTGATCTGGTTCGGCGGGCTCACCACCAGCCACGGCGCGGGGATGAGCGTTCCCGACTGGCCCAACACCTACGGCTACAACATGTTCGCCGTTCCGTGGAGCCTGTGGCTCGGCGAGTCGGCGGGCGGGATCTTCTACGAGCACACGCATCGCCTGCTCGGCTCCCTGGCGGGTCTGTTCGCGGTTGCGGCGACGCTTTGGGCGTGGGGCCCGAGCCGCAGTTCGGCAGCGCGCCGCCGCTGGGGGTGGAGCGCCCTCGTGCTCGGCCTTCTGGCCATCGCGAGCTACGTGATCATGCGGGCCGACGTCGGGGGGCAGCACCGCCTGTTCGGGCACCTCGTAAGCGGTTTCGGCGGGCTTGGCGTCGTCACCCTGCTCGGCTGGCTGGCGCGGACGCGCGAGCCGCGGCGCTGGGTGCGCTGGACCGCGTTGGCCCTGCTCATCACGATCTGCGTGCAGGGCCTGCTCGGCGGGCTTCGGGTGACGGAAGTGAATCTCGAACTTGCCATCACGCACGGCATCTTCGCGCAGCTCACCTTCTGCCTCGCGGGGTTCCTGGCTCTGGCGACGAGCGGGTGGTGGATGATGTCCGACCGCGTCGCCGCCCAGCGCGATGGGAGGCCCGCGTTCTGGCGGCTCGCCCTGGCGTCCGGCGTGGTGACGCTGCTGGTCTTCGCGCAGCTCATCGTCGCCGCCTTCATGCGGCACTACGAGGCGGGGATGGCGGTGCCGGATTTCCCGCTGAGCTATGGCCGGCTGGTTCCGCCGGCGTCGGAGGAGGGGCTGGCACGGGCGAACGACATCCGGGTGTTCGACTACAAGCTGGCGCCCACGACGCTGGGCGCGATCTGGCTCCACACGGCCCATCGACTCGGCGCGGTGCTCGTGACGCTTGGCGTGATCTGGGTGATGACGGCGGCGCGGGGGATTGACCGCGCGGTGCGTCCGTCGCGTCATGTGTGGCTTGTCGCGGCGCTGCTGGTGGTGCAGGCGGCGCTGGGGATGACGACGGTCTGGATGAACAAGCCGGCGGACATCGCGACGTCGCACGTGGCGGTCGGGGCGGTGCTGTTTCTGAGCTGCTGGCTTTTGACGGTCAGGGCTGCCCGCCTGTACGGTTGGCGGCCCGCTGCGTCGGAGACGGCCGTGGGTCGCGACCCGGCGCCGACGGCCCAACCGCGACAACTTGCCCCTGATGCGGAGGTCGGGGTGCCCGTGTCGGTGTGACTTGCGCATAATCCCGCGGCGGATGATCCTTACATGACCACGGCCACGAGTGACATCTCTTCTCAGCTTGGCGCCTCGACCCCTGCGGTCGCGCCGGGAGTTCGGGCGCGATTGGCCGGCCTGTACGAGCTGACCAAGCCCCGGCTGAACTTCCTGGTGATCATCACCACCGCCGTCGGCTGCTACCTGGCGGCGGGCGCCGCCGGCCTGCTGGATCGGCCCTGGCTCTTCCTGAACACCCTGATCGGAACGGCCCTGACCGCGGGCGGGGCCGGGGCGCTCAACCAGTTCCTGGAGCGCGAGTACGACGCCCTGATGCCGCGGACGAGCCGGCGCCCCCTGCCGTCGGGCCTGCTCCCGGCGGGCGTGGCGCTGGGCCTGGGACTGGGACTGGGCGCAGCGGGGACGGCATTGCTGGCGCTGCTCGTGAACCCGCTCACCGCCGGGCTGGGGCTCTTCACGCTGCTGAGCTACGTGCTCATCTACACGCCGCTGAAGCGCCGGACGTGGCTGAACACGCTGGTGGGCGCCGTGCCCGGGGCGATCCCGCCGATGATGGGCGTCGCGGCGTTCGAGAACGCGCTGACGCCGACGGCCTGGGCGCTCTTCGGCATCCTGTTCGTGTGGCAGATGCCCCACTTCTTCGGCCTGGCCCTTCTTTACCGGGACGACTACGCCCGCGGCGGATACGCAATGCTGCCGGCATGCCGGAACGGCGTTGCGCGCACGGCGCGGCAGGCGGTGGTCTTCCTGGCGCTGCTCGTGCCTGCGGCACTGATGCCGACGCTGGTGGGTGCCGCCGGCTGGTGGTATGCGGCGGCATCGCTGGCGCTGGGGGTGTGGTTCCTGAACGCCGGGCTGGCGGTGTGGCGTTCGCCGGGGAAGGCGGAGGCGCGCCGGCTGTTCCTGACTTCGATTCTCTACCTGCCGCTGCTGCTGATCGTGATGATGCTGGACAAGGCGTAGCGGCCTCCGACCCCTCTCGTGAACCTGACCATGAACAAGCGAACCGTTCTGCTCCTGATCGGCGGGGCCCTGCTCATTTCCGGCTGCGCGCCCAAGGGTTGCCGCGAGGATCGTTCCAGCGGGCTGGCGCTGGCAGATCTGCCCGCCCCGACCTGGGGCGAGGCGACCGTCACCGGCACCGTGCGTTTCGAGGGGGAGGCGCCGGTGATGAAGCCGATCGAGGCGGCGAAGCACTGCGCGGACATCACCGAGGAGTGGGCGGTGGTCGGCGAGGCGGGTGAGCTGGCGAACGTGCTGGTCTTCCTGGAAGACGCCCCCCGCTCGACCGGCGCGGAGCGCGAGGCCGTCCTCCTGGACCAGGTGGATTGCCGCTTCGTGCCGCACGTGGTGGGCGTGCAGGTCGGGCAGCCGATGATCGCGCGCAACAGCGACATGGAGCTGCACAACGTCCACTACACCCCGTCCCGGAACGCCAACACCAACTTCAGCCTGGAGAAGGCGACGGAGGAGCGGGCGGTGGAGTTCAGCTACCCGGAGGCCGACCCCGTCCGGATCCGCTGCGACGTCCACCCGTGGATGGAGGCGTACGTGGGGGTCTTCGCCCACCCGTTCTTCGCCGTCACCGACGCCGCCGGCCGGTTCACGATCGAGCGCGTGCCCGCCGGGCAGTACACGCTCAAGGCCTGGCACGAGCGGTTCGGCACACGTACGGAGCAGATCACGGTGGCCGACGCCGGGGAAGTCGTCGCCGGCTTCATCTTCGCCCGTCGCGGAAGCTGAGTCTCGCCTTTCCTCGAGTCCTGCGGCACGCGGTGCCGCGGCGAATGCGTCCGCGCGGCTCCAACTCGACGCAGGGGCCGTCGGGCGTATGATGCGCCCCGATGCGCAAGCCGTTCGTTGCCGGAAACTGGAAGATGAACACCAACCGCGCCAGCGGCCTGGCGCTGGCCCACGCCGTCGCGGAGGGGTCGCCAGCGGGGATGGACGTCGGCTGTGCCCCGCCGCTGGTTTACCTGCCGCTCATCTCCGAGGTGCTGGGGGATGCGGTGCTCCTGGGTGCTCAGAACGCCTACTGCGAGCCGGGCGGGGCGTTCACGGGGGAGATCAGCGTCGAGATGCTCAAGGACGTCGGGTGCGACTTCGTCCTCGTGGGCCACTCCGAGCGCCGGCACATCCTGGGTGAGGGGACGGATCTGCTGGCCCGTAAGGCGTCGGCCGTCTACAACGCGGGGCTGGTGCTCGTCCACTGCGTGGGGGAGACGCTTGAGGAGCGGGAGGCGGAGCGGACTTTTTCGGTGATCGAGCAGCAGCTTGCCGAGCTCTCGCCGAAGATGGACGAGCCTGATCGGCTGGTCATCGCCTACGAGCCGGTCTGGGCGATCGGCACGGGAAAGAACGCCACGGACGACCAGGCTCAGGAAGTACACGCCTACATCCGCTCGGAGCTGGCCGAGGAGTGGAACAAGGACTTCGCCGACCGCGTACGCATCATTTACGGCGGAAGCGTGAAGCCGGAGAACGCGGCGGGCCTCATGGGCTGCCCCGATGTCGACGGCGCCCTGGTCGGCGGGGCCAGCCTGAAGGCCGAAACGTTTCTGCCGATCGTGAAGGCGGCCCGTGGCGTCGCCTGAGGCCATCGAACCGGGCGTCGCGCGCCCCTAGAATCCCCCCACATGAGCTTCGTCTTCTATCCGCTGGCCCTGCTCTTCGGCTTCGTCTGCGTCTTCCTGATCCTTCTGATCCTCATTCAGAAGGGGCGCGGCGGCGGCCTTTCCAGCGCGTTCGGCGGGGCCGGCGGGAACACCGCGTTCGGCACGAAGACCGGCGACATGCTCACCTGGGTGACGAGTGTCGTCTTTCTCGTCTTCCTCGTGCTCTCCTGTGGGCTGATCTGGACGACCGACTACATGGCCGGCCAGGCTGCCGCAGTTGCCCCCGTCGGCGTCGCGGACGACACCCTCGAGGGTGAGGAGACGGCTGCCCCCAACGAGCCGGGGAGTTCCTTCCCAGACGCCCCCGCCACGCCTGAGCCGGGGATCGTCCCCGCCGCCGACGGCGCCGCAGAACCGGGCGAGCAGCCCGAATAGTTCGCAGACCCCCTGCCACTCCCAACGCACGCGCCGCAGGCGCCAGAGCCGCCATGATCTACAGCATGACCGGTTTCGGAGACGCCGCCGCCGAGCGGGATGGGAGCCGGTACCTGGTCGAGATCAAGAGCCTCAACAACCGCTACTTCAAGCCGACGATCCGGCTGCCCGAATCGGTCTCGGCGCTGGAGGCGGAGATCGAGAGCATCCTGCGTAAGCGCGTGGGGCGCGGCAGCGTCGTCTTCACGCTGAAGATGAAGGCGGCGGAGTCGGAGGCCCCGGCGCACATCGACGCCGACGCCCTGCGCAGCTACGTGGGGCAGCTGGCGCAGGCGGGTTTCAACGTCACCGAGCCGGAGCGGCTTCTCATGCTCCCGGGGGTCCTGGTGAGCGCCGAGACCGACGAGGAGACGAGCGAACTGGAGCGGCATCGCCCGGTGATCCTCGAACTGACGCAGAAGGCGGCCGACAAGCTGCTGGAGATGCGCCGGCGCGAGGGGGAGGCGCTCCTGGCGGATCTGCTGCTTCACACGCGCCGGATCGCGGAGCACCTGGAGGGCGTCCGCGCCCGGTCCGGCGGCGTCGTGGAGCAGTACTACGACCGGCTCGTGTCGCGCGTGAACGAGCTGATGGCCAAGGCGGAGCTGAAGGTGGACGAGCAGGCGCTGCTGAAGGAAGTCGCGGTGTTCGCGGAGCGCAGCGACATCAGCGAGGAGCTTCACCGGCTGTCGCACCACGTGGAGCAGTTCGAGTCGTCGGTGCGCAGCGGCGACGGTGAGCACGTGGGGCGCAAGCTGGATTTCATCGCCCAGGAGATGCTGCGGGAGGCGAACACGATCGGCTCGAAGGCGAACGACGCCCAGATCGCGGGGCACATCGTGGAGATCAAGGGGGCGATCGACCGGCTGAAGGAGCAGGTGCAGAACGTCGAGTGAGTCTTTTGTCATTTGTCACTGGTCGTCGGGTTTGCCAGCGACCGGCCCCTTCGCTACCAATGACGGCGGACCAATGACAAGTGACAAGCACCACGGTCTCCTCATCGTCCTCGTCGGCCCGAGCGGCGTCGGCAAGAGCACGATCTCGCGCCGGCTGGCGGAGGAGATGGACGTCAGCTACATCGTGAGCGTCACGACGCGCCCGAGGCAGCCCGGGGAGGAGGCCAAGGGGAAGGTCTACGAGCACATCGACAAGCCGGAGTTCTTCCGCCGGCTCGATTCCGACCAGTACCTCGAGTACGCGCAGGTCTACGGCGACTACTACGCCACGCCCAAGCACCCGGCACTGGACTACCTCGCGGAGGGTCGCGACGTGCTGCTGGAGATCGACGTGCAGGGGGCGCTCCAGATCCGGCACCACTACCCCGACGCCCTGCTCATCTTCCTGCTTCCGCCCGACGAGCCGACGCTCCTGCACCGCCTGACCGACCGCGGGCGCGACTCACCGGAGGACATCAACAAGCGCTTCCGCGCCGCCAAGCGTGAGATTCACATGGCCAAGGGGAGCCGCGCGTTCGACTACATGGTGATCAACGACGATCTGGACCGCGCTGTCGAGCAGGTAGAGAAGCTGATCTCCCAGAAGCGATCCGGCGGGATCTAGCGATCGGCACGGACCCGAGGCCGGTCGGGCCGCCTCCGGGTTTCGCGGGGCGCCTATACTGTGGGCCCGACAGGTCTGATTTCACCCCAGAAGCCCTTATGATCGAAGCCCTCAAGAGCGACGAGATCGTCAACAAGGTCGGCGGACGGTTCAAGCTGACCGCCCTCATCCAGAAGCGCCGCCTCGAGCTGATGGAGGGGGCGCGCCCGCTCGTCGACCGGAAGCCCGGCATGACCGACATGGAAGTCGTGATCGAGGAGATCCTCCAGGACAAGATCACGCTCGACCTCGATAACGCAGAGGCCGTCGCCTCCACCGAAGAGACCGAGTAGATCCCCCGCCCCGGTTCATGCCGTCGCGGCAGCGGCGGAATCCGACCTCCGGCTCGTGCCCGGAGGCGCTTTGGCGCGCCCGCGCACGACGCCATCGCCCGCTGCGGGGTAAACTTCGCCCATGGCAGGCGTCTCGCCCGAACATTCCACCCCTCCGAATCCGCCGCTCCCGCGAGGGCAGGGATCGGGCACATCCCAATCGCTCGACGGCCGGCATGTGATCGTCGGCGTTGGAGGCGGGATCGCGTGCTACAAGGTCTGCGACGTCGTCAGCAAGCTCGTGCAGCGCGGTTGCCAGGTCACGGTCGCGATGACGCCGGCGGCGCAGAAGTTCGTGACGCCGCTGACTTTCGAGGCCCTCTCCGGCCAGCCGGTGCACACGGACATCTGGCACGGCATCGACCCGACCGACACGCAGCACATCGGCCTGACCGAGCGGGCCGACCTCCTGCTCGTCGCCCCCGCGACGCAGCATCTTGTCTGCAAGATCGCCGTCGGCCTGTGCGATGACCTCGTCAGCCTGCTCGCCGCGGCGGCGGCGTGCCCGATCCTCTTTGCGCCGAGCATGAACAGCCGGATGTGGGAGAACCCCGCGACGACCGAGGCGGTGGAGAAGCTGAAGGCGCGCGGTCACGGCTTCGTCGGCCCGACGAGCGGCTGGCTGGCGTGCCGAAACGTGGGGAGCGGGCGACTGGCGGAGACGGGGGAGATCGTGGAGGCGGTCGCGGAGCGGCTGGCGCGGCAATAGCTCCATGGGACGCGCCGCCGGCGTGCTGTTTCGTTACGATGAGTCCGCTCGAGCTCGGCACCTAGTAACACGATGATCCCGCTCATGCATCGCCGCCGCCGCCGACGGGTTCGGCTGATGCCGGAACTGGCGGCCCTTCCGCCGCAGGAGCGGCAGCGTGCCTATCGGCAGGCGATGTTCCGCTCGATGCGCCGGCCGAGCTTCTGGGTCGTGCGGATCCTGGCGGTGGTGCTGATTTTCGGGGGGATCCTGTTCGGAATGCGCTTCTTCGGCAGCGGGATCAATCCCGGCATGCCGCTGTGGGCGGTGATGTCCGCCGTCGCGGTCGTTGCCGTCGGGGTGATTTTTTGGACTATGTGGTGGTGGCACAGCGAGGTGTTCGCGCGGGAGCTGTGGCGCTACATGCCGCAGACATGCGGGCACTGCGGCTACGACCTGCGGGAAAACGTCAGCGGCGTCTGCCCGGAGTGCGGGCGAGCGTTTGAGGCGCCGGCCGGGCAGCCGTCAGAGTGAAGCGGGCGTCCCCAGCGGGTCGCTCCTCGAAGGGAAGGCAGGCGCGCATGCGGCGGCTGTGGGGTCATGCCAGCGAGATGTTCCATCAGATCGCCTCTCCGCCGGAGGTGCGCGGGCTTCCGCCGCAGGCGCGACGGGAGGCGATGGCGCGCGCGGAGCGCCAGGCGGGGCGGAACGGGCGCGCCATCGTCTGGCTGCTGCTGCTGGTGACGGGAATGATCGCGCTGATCTTCGCGACGATCGGCCTGTCGGTGGAGTTTTTCGGCAGCCGCTTCAATCCCGGTATTCCCAAGCCCGTCTGCGTCGTGGTCGCGCTGGCGGTGGTCGCCAACGTGTGCGGAATAGCGATAGCGCGGCTCTGGAGCGGACGGCTGAGGCCGTTCCTGTGGAAGCAGTTCCCGCACCTTTGCGATGCCTGCGGGTACGACCTGACGGGGAACGTGAGCGGCGTCTGCCCGGAGTGCGGGCAGGCGGTCCGGCCGTGAGGGGAGCCAGCGTGGCCGGGGCCGTCGCGAGGGGCACCGGGCTGTCTGTCGGAAATTGCGAAAGCGCGAGCAACTAAACGACAATGTTGTAAACTGCTGCCATGCCGGCTTCTGGGTCAAAAGGCAGGCTCCTCTCCACCCTCCGGATGCGCACGCGCGTGATGGAGGGGGGACGGATCGAGGTCTGCTGGCCCACCCTCCCAGCCGGCGCCGCCGTCGAGGTCGAGGTTCATCTCGAAGAGGCCCTTCAGGCAGCCGAGCGGGCGGAGCCCCTCACGCCGCCCCCCGCCCCGCCGGCGCAGGTTCAGCCGGCCCCGGTGCAGGGGGAGGGGACACCCGAAGGGGCGGATCTCGACTGGTGGCTGGATGCCCTGCCCGTCACCCGGCGCACGCCGCCCGGAAAGCGCGAGGACTGGGAGCTCGAGCAGCCCGCTTCGTGATACGTTTGCAACGTGCCTGTCCTCTTCGGGCTACGCTACGGGCCGTGAAGCTTCTCATTACCGCCGGCAGCACGCGGGAGCCGATCGACGCGGTCCGGTTCATAGGGAACCGTTCCAGCGGCCGGATGGGTGTTGCCATCGCGGAGGCGGCGCGGGAGGCGGGGCACGACGTCACGCTCATCCTGGGTGTCGCGACCGCCCCGCCGCCAGGCGGGGTGCGGGTGGTGGGCGTAGAGACGACGCGGCAGATGCACGATGCGGTGGCGCACGAATGGCCGGCGCACGACCTGCTCATCATGAACGCCGCCGTCGCGGACTACCGTCCAAAGGGTGCTGCCGAGGGGAAGCTGCGGCGGGCCGGGGGGCTGGTGCTGGAACTGGAGCCGACGGAGGACATCCTGGCCTCTGCGGCGCGAGGCAAGCGGGCGGAGCAGCGCGTGGTCGGCTTCAGCCTGGACGTGGACGACGCCGCGTCGCGCGAACGGGCACGGGCCAAGCTCGCTGCGAAGGGTCTGGATCTGATCGTCTTCAACCCGCTGGCGACGATGGATGCCCCGGGCGTCGCGGCGGAGCTCTACTGGAGCGACGGCTGTGGCGAGACGGTCGGGGCGATGGACAAGGCGTCGTTCGCCCGGCTGCTCGTGCAGCGGGCCGAGGCGCTGTTCTTACCGAGCGACAAGAAGGAACGGTGAGGCATGGTGGAGTCGGAACGCGGCAGTAAGGTCGAGGTGAAGGTGCGTCGCCTGCCTGGGGCGGAGGACGTGCCGCTGCCCCGGGCGATGACGGCACATGCCGCGGGTCTGGATCTGTGTGCCGCCGTCGGCGAGGCGGTGGTGTTGTCGCCGGGGCGGATCGTGACGGTGCCATGCGGGTTCGCAATGGCGCTGCCGGCGGGTTACGAGGCGCAGATCCGGCCGCGGAGCGGGCTTGCGAGCCGGCACGGCGTGACGGTGGTGAACGCGCCCGGGACGATCGACGCGGACTACCGGGGCGAGGTGAAGGTGGCGCTGGTGAACCTCGGCCCGGAGGCATTCACGGTGGAGCGAGGAATGCGGATCGCCCAGATGGTGGTGATGCCGGTGCCGCGCGTCGAGGTGACGGAGGTGGCGGAGCTGGACGAGACGGAGCGAGGGGCGGGCGGCTTCGGGCACACGGGGGCATGAGGCTGACCGGTCGAGCCCCGTGCCTGGGCTTGGGCGCGAGGGCGGGAGTTTGTTTTCCCGGCTCCGGCCCCGTGGGTTGAAGCCGCGGGTATGGGCGACCCGATAACAGGAGGTATGACACAACGCCCGTCGGTGGTGCGCACGGTGGGCTGGATGCTCGCCGGTGGCGTGTGGGTCTTCCTCGCCCTGTCGCTGTGGAGCTTCAGCGCCTCGGACTGGCCGAGCCATGCCACGTATCCCTACCCCGAGACCGCGCGCAACTGGTGCGGCTCGTTCGGTGCATGGATCGCCTATCAGCTATATGCAGCGGTCGGGCCGGGCGCGTGGGCGATCATCGCGGCGACGGGCCTGCTCGTGCTGCTGCGCATCCTGGACTACAAGGTGGGCGACCTCTGGCTGCGCGCCGCCGGTCTCGCGGTGCTGGCGGTGTCGATCGCGGCCTGCTTCGCGGAGTTCGGCTGGAACCTGACGGGATTCCCGGAGGGTGACGGGGGCATCTTCGGGATCGCGTCGGCCGGCTACCTGCGCCAACACTTCGGTGTGGCGGGGACGCGGCTGGCGCTGCTGCTGGCGTCGCTGGCGGGCCTGCTGCTGGTGGCGGATGAGCTGGTGGTGACGGTTCCGGCGCGGCTGCTGGGCTTTGCGCGGCAGGTGCGCGACGACGTGGCCAAGGCATCTGCGAAGAAGAAGCCGGTGGAGGTGAAGGTTCCGGCGATGTCGCTGCCGAAGCTTCGCTGGCCTGCCTTCGCCATTCCGCGGATCAAGTTCACCCGCGCCAAGACCCCGGCAAAGCCGGCGAAGAAGAAGCGGCTGGTGACGGTCGGCGAGGTGGAGGACGAGGGCCCGGCGGGCGAGCGTCCGCCGGTGGACGCCGAGCTGTCGGATGAGATCGCAATGGAGGACGCGCTGGAGGACGAGGAGCTGGAGGAAGAGGAGGAGGAAGGCGTCGAGGATCTCGTGGACGAGGAGGAGTCGGACGAGGAAGAGGAGGAGGAGCCGGAGGAAGAGGCGGCGCCCCAGCGCGACCTTTCCAAGATCAAGGTGCGCCTGCCGAGCATGGCGAAGATCAAGCGCACCGCCCCGCCTCCGCCGAAGGAGCTGGGGGAGTACCAGCTTCCCGACTGGGAGGTGCTGGAGAACGCCGAGAGCGGGTTTGCGGAGCAGCAGGAGGCGTTCGTGCGCTCGAAGGCGGCGCAGCTGGAGGCAGCGTTCGAGGAGTTCGGCGTGGACGCGCACGTCGTGGAGATCGACACGGGCCCGGTGATCACGGTGTACGAGATCGCAGTGGCGCGCGGCACGAAGGTGAGCGCGATCACGAGCCTGTCGAACGATCTGGCCCGCACGCTGGCGGCCGAGAGCATCCGCGTGGTGGCGCCGATCCCCGGCAAGAGCACGATCGGGATCGAGGTGCCGAATGCGGAAAAGGAGAAGGTGCGCCTCAAGGAGCTGATGCAACTTGCGCCGGACAAGACGAGCAAGATGCACATCCCGCTCTACCTCGGGAAGAACTCCAGCGGCGAGCCGCTGATCGCGGACCTGGCTGGCATGCCCCACTGCCTGATCGCCGGCACCACCGGCAGCGGCAAGAGCGTGTGCATCAACACGATCATCATGTCGATCATGTACACGCAGCGGCCGGACATGGTGAAGCTGATCCTGGTCGATCCGAAGGTGGTGGAGATGGCGCCGTTCCGCGACATCCCGCACCTGATGTGCCCGGTCATCACCGACGCCGCCAAGGCCACGAGCGTGCTGGAGTGGGCCTGCACGAAGATGGACGAGCGCTACGAGCTGCTCGCCGAGGCGGGCGTGCGCAACATCGCCGGCTACAACAAGCTGACGCAGGAGGAGCTGATCGAGCGCTTCAACCCCTCCACGCCGGAGGAGGAGGCGAAGATCCCCAAGAAGCTCCCCTACATGGTGGTGATCATCGACGAGCTGGCCGACCTGATGATGACCAGCGGCAAGGAGGTCGAGGCCCACATCGTGCGCATCGCGCAGAAGGCGCGTGCGGTGGGCATCCACCTGATCGTCGCGACCCAGCGCCCGCAGGCGAACGTGGTGACGGGGCTCATCAAGAGCAACATGCCCAGCAAGATCGCCTTCCGCGTGGCGAGCAAGATGGACAGCCGCATCGTCCTCGACCAGAACGGCGCCGAGCTCCTGCTGGGCCAGGGCGATATGCTCTACCTCCCGCCGGGCGCCAGCAAGCCGATCCGCAGCCAGGGCACCTTCATCGACGACGGGGAGATCCGCCTGAGCGTGAAGAAGGTCAAGGAGTTGGCCGAGGCGCAGTACGAACCGGAACTCGTGCAGATCCGCAACGGGATCACCATGGGCGGCGAGGACGAGCGCGACCCGCTCTACGACGAGGCCGTCCGCGTCGTCCTCGAGACGCGGCGCGGCAGCGTCTCGCTGCTCCAGCGCCGGCTGACCGTCGGCTATGCCCGCGCCAGCCGCATGATCGAGCAGATGGCGGCGGACGGGATCGTCGGCGACTACAAGGGCTCGCAGGCCCGCGAGGCGACGATCACGATCGAGGAGTGGGAGCAGCTCAAGGCCCAGCAGGCCGCGGCGCTCGAAGGCGATGGCGAGGAGGAGGAGATCGACGTCGAGGAGCAGGAGGAGGACGTCGAATCCGACGAGTACGAGGAAGCCGGCGCCGCGTAAGCGGTGGCTTCCTGAGACGTGCCTCCTGCGGCACGCTGTGCCGCGGCTGGGTCGATGCCCTACCGTTGGCCCGTGGCGAGCGAGCGAAGCATTCCGGTGCGGGCGGGCACAGCGCGCTACGAGGTCGTCGTGCAGGCCGGCCTGCTCGACCGCCTGGGCCCGCTCCTGGCCAAGCGGCTCCCCTGCACCCGCGCCGCCGTCGTGGCGGATGCCCATGTCGCGCCGCTCTATCTCGACCGGGTGCGGGCGAGCCTGCAGGAGGCCGGGATCGAGGCACTGCCGGTCGTGATTCCCGCCGGCGAGGCCGCCAAGAGCTTTGACACGCTCCGGCTGATCTACGACGCGATCCTGCCCGCGGGCATCGAGCGCTCAACTCCCATGCTCGCGCTGGGCGGCGGGATGACGACGGATCTCGCCGGCTTCGCCGCCGCAACGATGCTGCGGGGCGTGCCGTTTGTCCCGGTGCCGACGAGCCTGCTTGGGATGGTGGACGCCAGCGTCGGCGGCAAGACGGGGATCAACCACGCGACCGGGAAGAACCTGATCGGCGCGTTTCACCAGCCGGCGCTGGTGCTGATGGACCCGGCCACGCTGACGACGCTCCCCCCGCGCGAGCTGCGAAACGGCCTGGCGGAGGTGATCAAGCACTACATCATCCGCGACGCCCGCGGCTTTGCGCGCTTCGAGGCGCGGGTGGCCGACGCGCTGCGGCCGGACGTGGGGATGCTGACGGAAACAATCGCCGAGAACGTCGCGATCAAGACCGCCTTCGTCGAGGCCGACCCGCACGAGCAGGGTGTGCGCGCCCACCTGAACTTCGGCCACACCTTCGGGCACGCGCTGGAGAAGGTCACCGGGTATGCCCTGCCCCACGGCGAGGCGGTAGCGCTGGGGATGTGCTGCGCGATGCACGCGGGCGTGGAGATGGGCCTGTGCCAGCCGGCCACGCGAGACCGGGTGGCGGCGCTGATCGCCTCGGCGGAGCTGCCGACGCGTGTGGAGGGGATCGACGTCGATGCTGCGATTGCGGCGATGTGGTCGGACAAGAAGGTGAAGGCGGGGAAGCTGCGGTTCATCCTGACGGAGCGGATCGGGAGCGTGATCGTTCGGGATGACGTGCCTGAGCCGGTTGTCCGGGGGGCGCTGGCGTCGATCTGCAGATGAACGTGCCGCGCAGGCGTGGAAGCGGGCCCGTGCGATCGGCTACAACCGCCTCGTGTCCACGCTGCGGGACTGGCTTATCCTCGCGATGACCCCCGGCCTCGGGCCCGTGCGCCTGAAGCGCCTTCTCGACGCCGTCGGCTCGCCCGAAGCCGCGACCCGCGCCACCGCCGGCCAGCTTGCCCGCCTCGACGGTATCGGCAACCGCACGGCCGCCGACATCGCCGGCGGGCTGCGCGCGGCGCGCAGCGAGGTCGATCGCGAGATCGACAAGGCCGAAGCCCTCGGCGTCGGCCTGCTCTGCACGGAGGACGAGGCCTATCCGCCCCTGCTGCGGCAGATCGTGGATGCTCCGCCTGTGCTGTGGGTCTGGGGCGATCTCCAGCCGCGCGATCTCAACGCGCTCGCGATCGTCGGGAGCCGGCGGCCCAGCAACTACGGCAAGGAGCAGGCGACGCGTTTCGGCGGATTGCTCGCCGGCGCCGGCTTCACCGTGATCAGCGGCGGCGCGTACGGCGTCGACTCCTGCGCGCATCGCGGGGCACTGCGGACGACGGATGGACGGACGATCGCGGTGCTCGGCTGCGGGGCGGATGTCGCCTATCCGCCGGAGCACGAGGAGCTGTTCACGCAGATCGCGTGCGGCGGCGGAGCCGTGGTGAGCGAGCACCCGCTCGGCACGCCGCCGCGCAAGGAGCACTTTCCGCGCCGCAACCGGATCATCAGCGGGATGTCGCGCGGCATCCTGGTGGTGGAGGCCGACGAGCGCAGCGGTGCGCTGATCACGGCGCGCGAGGCAGCCGACCAGGGGCGTCCGGTCTTCGCGCTGCCGGGCCGTGTGGACAACCCGCTGAGTGCCGGGCCACATTCGCTGCTGCGCTCGGGCGCCCACCTCGCCGCCAATCTTGACGACGTGATCGAGCATCTCGGCCCCCTCTCCAACGCCCTGGACGAACCCCTTGCCACCAATGAGGACGAGCCTGCGGAGGACGGGCAGCTGTTCGATCGCTTCGAGCGGCCTGCCCGCGCGCCTGCCACCGTCGCCCCGCCGCCGGACCTCGCCACCCTCAGCGAGAACGACCGGAAAGTGCTCGCGGCGCTGGACGGCTCAGTGCTCTCGACGGAGGCGCTGATCGACGCGACGGCCCTCCCCGCCTCGACGGTGCAGGCGTCGCTCATGCTCATGGGGATCAAGGGATTCGTGCGGCGCGGCCCTGACGGCCGTTTCGAGCGGAAGCGTTGAGCCGCGCCCGCCTGCACATAGACTCCTGCGTGAACGCCCGGGACGACATGGTCGTCGTGTATGTCCTTCGCCCCGCCGCGGAGTCCGCCGGCCATGAGGTGCTCCAACTCCTCCGCCGCGAAGGCGCCTACATGGGCGGCACGTGGCAGTTCTGCGGCGGGCGGATCGAGCCGGGCGAGTCGGCAGCGCAGGCGGCGCTGCGGGAGCTGCGCGAGGAGACGGGGCTCGTGCCGCGGGAGTTTTCGTTCCTGAGTCACGTTGAGACCTTCTACCTGCCGCAGGCAGACGCGATCTGTCGCCGCGTCGGATTCTGCGTGCCCGTCGGGCGGGATGATGCGATAAGACTCAACGCCGAGCACACCGATCACCGCTGGATCGCTCGAAGGCAGATCCGGCGCCTGGTCACCTGGCCGGGCGAGCGCGCGGCGCTGGCGGAGATCTTCCGCGAGCACCTGCGACCCGGCCTCGCTTCGCCGCACCGGCGACTGGATCCGGCCCGGCTTCCCCACCAGGACGACGCATGAAGTCCGCTCGTTCCCAGGCCGCTCGACAATCTCGCCCCGCCGCATCCGTGGGGGAGGTCGCCCCGAACGCCGGCTCCCTGCGCCTGGCCGCGATCGATGTCGGGAGCAACTCGATCCACATGATCGTCTCGCAGGTCGATGCCGACGGGGGGACGACGCGGCTCTGGCGCATGAAGGAACCGACGGGCCTTGGCCGCCTGAGCTTCCCGTCGGGTCACATCAGCCCGGAGGCGATGGGCCGCGCCATGGCCACCCTCGCCCGCTTCCAGCACGCAGCGCGGATCAAGTCGGTCGAGAAGATCATCGCGGTCGCGACGGCGGCCGTCCGGGAGGCGGAGAACGGCGGCGACCTGATCGAGCGGGCGCGCCAGGAGCTGAACCTGCCGATTCGCGTCGTGAGCGCGCGGGAGGAGGCGCGGCTGATCTACCTGGGCGTGCGGCACGCGGGCTGCCTGGGCGACTCCGACGATGTCCCGGCCCTCGCCATCGACATCGGCGGAGGGAGCGTGGAGTTCATGGTCGGCACGAACCAGCGCGCCCTCCTGCTGGAGAGCCGGAAGCTGGGTGCGGCCCGCATGTCGGCGCAGTTCATCCGCAGCGATCCCCCTTCCGCGGACGAACTGGGGCGCCTGCGCAGCCATTACCGGAAGGAACTGGCCCCGCTGATGGAGGATATCGGCAGGCTCGGGCCAGCCAGGGCCGTCGGGACGAGCGGGACGTTCGAGAACATCGCGCGGCTGTGCGCCACGGAGAAGTCGGCCCCCCTGTCGATCGAGGCCGGGCGCCTCGACTCACTGGCTCAGCGGCTGACGCGGATGACGAGCGATGAGCGCGGCCGGATGCCGGAACTGGACGAGGGCCGCAAGGACCAGATCATCGCCGGCGTCCTGCTGGTGCAGGCGCTGCTGGAGGCGCTCAAGCCGATGGGGCTCGACAGGCTCGCCATCTGCTCGGCGGCGCTGCGCGAGGGGATCGTCGTCGATTACGTGCAGCGCAAGCTCCCGTCGATCCGCATCCGCCGCGACGTGCCCGACCCGCGTCGGCGGAGCGTGCTGGACCTGTGCCGCCGTTGCGAGTGGCACCGGGAGCATTCGGAGCAGGTGACCATGCTGACGATGCGGCTGTTCGACGAGCTTCGCCCGCTCCACGGCCTCGGCACCGCCGAGCGCGAACTGATCGAGTACGCGGCGCTCATGCACGACATCGGCTGGCACATAGATGGCAAGGGGCACCACAAGCACGCCGCCTACCTCATCCAGCACGGCAAGCTGCGCGACTTCGACGACGAGGAGGTGCAGGTGATGGCCAACATCGCCCGCTATCACCGCAAGAGCCTGCCCAGCCGCTCCCACCCGCTCTACGAGCGCCTCGACCGCCGCGCGCGCGACGTCGTCGATGTCGGCGCCGCCCTCCTGCGCATCGCGGACGGCCTTGATCGCAGCCACTCGGCGGCGGTGCGCGATCTGGGGTGCCGGATCGGCGAGTCCGAGGTGGAGGTGGTGCTGGACGTTCGCGCCGACGCGGAGCTGGAGGTCTGGGGCGCGCGGCGGAAGGCGGATCTCTTCGAGCGCGTCTTCGGGCGCCCCGTTACGTTCACCGTCGCCGCCGGTGCGCATGATGGGGGCGGTCGCGCTTAGTCCGCCAGGCGTCGTCAACGCCTCTCCTTCCGGGAGAGGTGGCCGCGAAGCGAAGCGGAGCGGACGGAGAGGGCGGTCAGCGCGTCGCTCCCAGTGCCCTCTCCGCCTCGGCCTGCGGCCTCGGCACCTCTCCCGGGGGGAGAGGCGTTATCATAATGCCACTGAGGCACTTCCACCCGACGCGCGCTACACGAGGCGCACGGGGACGCCGCGGTCGGCGAGGTAGCGCTTCACCGCGGGGACGGGATGCTCGCCGAAGTGGAAGATGCTCGCCGCCAGCGCCGCGTCGGCCTTTCCCGCGGTCAGGACGTCGAACAGGTGCTCCGGTCCGCCCGCCCCGCCAGATGCGACGACGGGAACCCCCACCGCCTCGCTCACGGCACGCGTCATCTCCAGGTCATACCCCTCGCGCGTGCCGTCGGCGTTCATGACGTTGAGCACGATCTCCCCAGCTCCCAGCGCCTCGGCCTCGCGCGCCCAGGCGACCACTTCGCGCCCTGTCGCCGTCCGCCCCCCGTCGACGAAGACTTCCCAGCGCTCGCTCCCCGTTTCGTCGCGCAGGCGGTTGGCGTCGAGGCCCAGCACGGTCGCGCAGGAGCCGAAGCGCTCCGCCACACGCCGGATCAGCTCGGGATCGCGCACGGCCGCCGAGTTGAGGCTGACCTTTTCCGCACCCGCCTGGATGAGGCGGGTCGCGTCGTCCAGCGACCGGATCCCCCCGCCGACGGTCACCGGCATGAAGACGGCATCGCAGACGCTGCGAACGAGGTCCGCCATGATGTGCCGGCCGTCGCTGGTGGCTGTGATGTCGTAGAAGACCAGTTCGTCGGCCCCGTCGGCCTCGTATCGCCGTGCGATCTCGACGGGATCGCCGACGTCGCGCAAGGCCTTGAAGGCGACTCCCTTGACGACGCGTCCGGCGTCGCAGTCGAGACAGGGGATGATGCGTTTGGCGAGCACTGGGGGGCGGGGCGGCAGGACGACGGACAAGCCAGGCCCCGGCGTGGCTCGAGGGGCCCTGGGAACGGGCATCGGATGTTCAGGGACCGGCGGAACCCCCGTCCGCCGGGCGAAAAAGGGTGATCGACGGGACTCGAACCCGCGACCTCCGCGACCACAACGCGGCGCTCTAACCAGCTGAGCTACGACCACCATCAGCCGCCCTGCCAGCGTTGGACTCCCGGAGATGAAGCCGGGAAATCCCCGCCGGCGGGCAGCAGATCGAGTATTGGTTCCCGCGCCGGTGGAGTCAAACGCGTGGAACGGGGTGTGGACCGGTCCCCAGAAAGCAAGATTTCACTGGCTTCCCACTCGGAAGTGGGCAGCATATGATTAGGGTCGGGTTGGCACTGGCGTGTGGACCGGTTTACCGGCATGCTGGAGATGGCGCGGATCCGCCGTTTGCCGACCACCCGCCCCCGGCTTGCCAACGCCTCGCGCCAGAACTGCGGCAGCTTGACAGACGTGAAGCCTGTTTTTAACGTCCCATCCACAGTTGCGGCATCGCGCACCAACATGCCCGAAACCCCGCCACGGGCGGTACACAGGGATAAACGCTGAACCAGCACGAATGTTGCATGTGTATCGGGGACATGTGTTTGAATTTGCCGGCCAGGAGCTGGAACCGACGCCTTCGGATGGAGATGACCACAGGGGGACACGCACCCGGGAACGCCTCGTGAGGCCGACCCCACACCGTGCTCAGGACTGAATGGAACCGCAAGGTCGCCCGCCCCACGAAGCGCGGCGCCCGACAGATCGGATGGCCATGTCCGCCGTGCCTCAGTCACCATTCACTTCCTCGACCAGGGATTCAGCCGCATCCGCCGGCTCCTCCGCTGGCCTGCCGAGAATCCGCCCCGTGACCGACGACTCCGACGCGGGACGCACCTACGTGGATCGCCCCGCCGACGCCAGCGCCGCCGACTCGAAGACGGACACGCAGTCCGCCTTCCGGACCGACAAGGTCGACACGGAGCTGGGGCGGGCGGTCGTCGAGCTCGGCCTCGTCACCGCGGACGAGCTGGAGCAGTGCCGCGAGCAGCTCAAGCAGGGAAGCGATCCGAACCAGCGGTCGCTGACGGATGTCCTGGTTCACAACGAGTACCTCACCTCCGAGCAGGCGCAGCGCCTCCGGAAGCGCCTGGAGCAGCGCAAGGCGACGCAGATTCCCGGCTACCAGCTCCTGGGCAAGGTCGGCAAGGGGGCGATGGCCACCGTCTACAAGGCCAAGCAGCTCTCCCTGGACCGCACGGTCGCGGTCAAGGTGCTGCCCCGCCGCAGCGGCGATGATCCGGAGTTCGTCAGCCGCTTCTACAAGGAAGGGCAGGCCGCCGCCCGCCTGGCGCACAACAACATCGTGCAGGCGATCGACGTCGGCGCCACACCGGACGGCCATCACTACTTCGTGATGGAGTACATCGAGGGCAAGACGCTCTACGACATCATGCAGCCCCCGCCCGTGGGCGAGGGGCGCAACTTCAGCGAGGCCGAGGCGCTGGACATCTGCATCCAGATCGCCGACGCCCTCTCGCACGCCCACAAGCGCGGCCTCATCCACCGCGACGTCAAGCCGAAGAACATCATCCTGATGCCCGGCGGCAAGGCCAAGCTCACCGACCTGGGCCTGGCGCGCGACGCGTCCGACAAGCAGGCGGCCGAGAGCGAGGCGGGCAAGGCTTACGGAACGCCCTACTACATCTCCCCCGAGCAGATCCGGGGGGAGATCGACATCGACCACCGGGCGGACATCTACTCGATGGGCGCCACGCTCTACCACATGATCACGGGGCGCCCGCCTTTCGACGGCGACACGCCCAGCGCCGTGATGCACAAGCATCTCAAGGAGCAGCTCGTCCCGCCCGACCACGTGAACCAGGCCCTGGGCGCCGGCATCAGCGAGATCTGCGAGCTGGCGATGGCCAAGGACCGCCTCGAGCGCTACCAGAACATGAGCGACATGCTCGAGGACCTGAAGCTGGTCGCTGGCGGCGAGGCGCCGGTGCACGCACGCCGCACCATCGACTTCCAGTCGCTTGCCCAGCTCGAGCGGGCCCAGCGCGAGCAGGACCACACCGTCGACTACGACCCGCCCAGCGCCGCGATGGCCGCGTTCGACAACCCCGCCTTCGTCGGCACGCTCATCGTCGCCGCCGCCAGCCTGGTCGTGAATGTCATCCTGCTCCTGATGGTTCTCGGGCGCTGAAGCGCGGTATCCCACGCTTCGGCTGAACTCTCCGCGTGCCGCCGCCGCTGACAGAAATCGAGCACCGCCCGTGGCCCCTGCCGCGGGGCCCGTGGGTCATGGCGCAGTCGTGGCACGACCTGCTCTTTGTGCATTGGCCTGTCCCGGCCGAGGTGCTGCGCCGGCTCATCCCGTCCGGCTTGGAACTGGACACCTTTGACGGCGCCGCCTGGGTCGGCGTGGTGCCGTTCCGGATGACCGGCATCCGCGCCCGCGGCACGCCGGCGCTGCCTCGACTTTCGGCCTTCCCGGAGATCAACGTCCGCACGTACGTCCGGCAGCGCGATCCACAGGATCCGCGCCCGGGCGTCTACTTCTTCAGTCTGGACGCCGCGCACCGGCTGGCGGTCGCCGCGGCGCGGGCCCTCTACAGGCTTCCCTACTTCCTCGCCGAGATGGATTGCCGCGACGACGGGCACAACATCCACTACGCCAGCCGGCGCATCCACCCCCGCGCCGCGGCGGCAGAGTTCCGGGGCAGCTACCGACCCTGCGGCGAAGCGGCCGCGGTGCAGCCGCGTTGCCTGGAGCACTGGCTCGTAGAGCGCTACCGCCTGTACACCGCCCACGGCGACCGGATGTGGGCGGGCGACATTCACCATCGCCCCTGGCCGCTCCAGCCGGCCGAGGCGGAGATCCGTCACAACTCCATGGCCGACGCCGCGGGGATCGCCCTCCCGGGGAGCGCGCCGCTGCTCCACTTCGCGAGGCAGCTGGATGTGCTGATCTGGCCGCTGCGGCGCATCGCCTGAGTGGCGCGGGCTTCGTATCGTCGAGCATGACGCAGCAGACAAAGCCGCCGGTGGCGTGGATCGGAACCGGCATCATGGGCCTGCCGATGGCCGGGCACCTGCAGAAGGCGGGCTACCCGCTGACGGTCTACACGCGCACGCCCGCGCGCGCCAAGCCGCTCACGGAGGCCGGGGCGAGCGTGGCCGCTTCGCCCGCCGAGGCGGCGTCGGGGGCAAAGGTGGTCTTCATCTGCGTGACGGATACGCCGGACGTGGAGCAGGTGCTTTTCGGCGAGGGGGGCCTCGCCTCGGTCGCCGGGCCGGAACTGGTGGTCGTCGATCACTCGACGATCTCGCCGACGTTCACGCAGTCAGCGGCGGCGCGGCTGGCGGAGATGGGCTTGGCGCTGGTGGACGCGCCGGTCTCCGGCGGGGACACGGGGGCGCGGAACGGAACACTGTCGATCATGTGCGGCGGCGAGGCGTCGGCCTTCGATCGCGTGCGGCCGATCATGGAGGCATATGGGAAGACGATCACCCACTGCGGGGCCGCGGGGCATGGCCAGCTCACGAAGCTGGTGAACCAGATCCTTGTGAGCGTGACGAACCTGGCGACGGCGGAGGCGGTGACGTTCGCGCAGGCGGCGGGGCTCGACCCGGCGACGACGATCTCCGCGGTGGGCGGCGGCGCCGCGGGCTCGTGGCAACTCTCCAACCTGGGCCCGAAGATGTTCGCCGACGACTTCGCCCCCGGCTTCATGATCGATCTCCAGCAGAAGGATCTCCGCCTGGTGCTCGAGTACGCGCGCGAGAAGGGCCTGCCGCTGCTGGCGACGAGCCTCGTGCACCAACTGCTGACGAGTGCACAGGCAGCGGGCCGCGGGAAGGAAGGGACGCAGGCGCTGGTGAGCGTTCTGCGCGCGCTGCGACCCTCTTGAACATGGAGCAAGCGCCCGCGGCGCACCGCGCGAATAGTGAGAAAGCGTGGGCTCGAGTGGCGTTTTGAAAGCGGGAAGAGCGATCGCGCGCCCGCTGGTGCGCTACAGG
>JAEZED010000235.1 GCA_023417885.1 Planctomycetota bacterium | reverse complement strand
CCGCTGCTACAAGCGCCAGCCGTGTCGCGACTCAAGCATGATCCGTATGAGATGCACGCCGGCGCACCAGGCGTTCTTCGTGATCGGCAAACAAAATCGCCAGAAGAACGTGGCTCCAGGCTCGCGGGCGGGGGTTGGGCGGAGCGTGGTGCGCGCCGGGCGCGCCGCCGGCGCACCGCGGGGGAGAGATTCGAAGGGCCACGTGATGGCCCGGGCGATGCATGGCGCGATCGCGACGCGCCACCGCACGCGGTACCCGTGCGGGACATCGCCGCTCGCTTTGCAGACCGTTTCCCGGCGCCGGCGTGGCCGCAGCGCGCGGGACCGGGAGCCGAGCCATCACTCGCCGGGTCTTTGACCCTGGCAATTGTTCTTCCCTTTGTTTCACCCCCCTGGGCCGGCTCCCGGTTCCGCGCGCTGCGGCGGCGAAGCTTGTCCGCTGCGCCGGCGCCCGCACGTGAGGTGCAACTACATCCTCATCAGCGCGTACGCGGCCGCTGGCAGGCTGAGGAGGCTGAACCACACCGCGAGATCCTTCATTCACATAACGACGCTCAATACCAAACCTCCCCAGCCCACGGTGCCGCAGAGCAGGCCACTCCAACCCGCAACACGCAGCTCCGGGTCCTTGAGTTGCTGCCCAACCCTGAGCAAATGCACTCCGCCGACGACCGCCGCGACATTGGCAAACAGTACGGCGAGTGCGAAGAGTGAGCCTGCGCCACAGCCAAGAACGAACAATCCGGGTGATGGCAAAGAGACCCCACCCGTGTTCCCGCTTCCGCCACTCTCCAGGCCGTACAAGCGCTCAAATAGAAGGAAGAGCGCCGTCAAGCCTGTGACGAGCGCAACGCAACCGCAGACGACCGTGCCCCGTACGACGAGTGTCGATGGATAGCGAGGGCGCCTCGAAC
This sequence comes from Planctomycetota bacterium, assembly GCA_023417885.1. Lineage (GTDB taxonomy): Bacteria > Planctomycetota > Phycisphaerae > Tepidisphaerales > Tepidisphaeraceae > JAEZED01. The sequence goes on along the minus strand of JAEZED010000235.1, from coordinate 19,947 downwards.
GAGGCGGCCGTGGCGAACCAGATTCCAGCGGTTTGGCCATGTATCCCTGCGCACGCGTCGACTGTATCGCCGGCAGGCGGAGTCTAACCGATGAGCATTCCCAACCCGAAAGACAACCAGAACAGGCACCCGCCGGCGACCGAGAACCAGGCGAGCAGGCGCATCTCAGGGGTTCGTGCACGCCGGTAGGCGTTCCAAAGCCACAACCCGCCGGGTATGGCGATGACGGAGCCGAGCAGAGCCGGGCACATCATGCAGGCTCCCAGGGCGAACTCGCCGGCCGACGGAAGTGAGATCGTGCCGCCGGGCGAGCTGTAGCTGGGCGCAGGATTCAAGTGCTCGGAGATAATCGCGTACAGCCACAACGCGCCCACCAGCCAGCCGCCGATGCCCGAGAATGTGACGATGAGGCTGAGGATCAAGGGCGGATCCTCCGGCTCCGAGCGATCGGGCCGTTGGTAGTGAAGGGTCGAGGCATCCTCGGCTTCACCGACCTCGGAGTCCGGTCCGCGCTCAATCCCGCTCCCGCGCCACCCCCAGCTCCCGGGCGATCTCGCTCTCCAGCTCGTCGAGCTTGCCGAGCTCGCGGCGCTCCTCGGCGAGGACGTCGGCCTCGATCAGTCGGTCGATCTCCTCGTCCGTCACGATGTCCTCCCGGGCGCTGGCGTACTCGCCGCTGCTCGTCTGCTCCATCGCGTCCAGGAACAGGTCCATCCGCTCCTCGATGCTCCCCGCCTGCGCCACCGCCTTCTCCCAGTCCGCCTGCGTCTTCGTGAGGTCCAGCTCCCCGAACGTTCGCGAAATCTCCTTCGCCATCAGGTTCATGCTGTCAGCGAACTGCCGGCTCGCCTCCGCCTGCTTCTGGATCAGCATCGCGTTCTTCATCGACAGGAGCTGGCGCTCCAGCATCTTCTTCACCGCGGCCGTCTTCTTCAGGCTGTTGCGGATGAAGCGGTACTGCCCCTCGTCGCCGATCCGCCGCGCGTGGCGGGCGTTCTTGATGAAATCGTCGGCGAACTTCTCCTGCTGCCGGATGCTGCGCTCGATCGAGCGCATGCCCTGCCGGATGCGCATCTCGCGCTCAACGCGGCGTTCCTCTTTGCTCTTGAACAGGCCCATGGCAGTCCGTTTCGTTACGCGAATTCCGCCTCAAACCACCTCATCGATCCGCGACACGCGGATCTCCCACCGGCTGGCCTTCATCCGCACCGCCCCCGCGTGCGGCGCTTTCACGAGATACGACCGCGCCAGCCCCAGGCGGTCGTTCCCCGCAACGCGGAAGAGCCTGTCCCGTTCCGCCAGAAGCACGCCCGGCAGGTTTGCCCGCCGGTGCGGGAAGAGACGCGCCAGCGACCCGTCGTGCCACGACAGCCCCAGCAGCAGGCGAAGTCCCAGCAAGAGCGTGACGACGACGGCGGACGCCGTCCCGAAGGTCAGCCCGAGATGGAGCAGCGTCTCGTCGGTCATGGTGACCTCACCGTCGCGGCGACTGAGGGCGATGCCCGCTAGAGCGCCCCTTCGGCCTGCTCTGCCGATGCGGGGGAAGCGCCGGCGACGCGGCGCCGGGCGGACTGCTCCGCCTGCTCGTAGGCCTGCTTCTCGTCGAGCATGCCGCGATCCAGTTCCTCCCAGAGGTGCATGAGGTCCTTGCCGGCCTCGGTGAGCCCGGCGGCTTCGATGGCGTCGCGATCTCCCTCGGCGCCGATCGCCAGGAGCTGGTCGAGCTTCTCGGAATACATGTCCTGGCTGACCTGGTCGTTCTCGATCCAGGTGGAGAGGCGAACCATGTCGCGCGCCGTGATGTTCAGGCGTCCCGCGGCGGCGGCTTTGCCGTTCTCCTGGTTCTCCTTCACCATCCGCAGCCGGGCGACGGTCATGAGCTCCTTGGTGCGCAGGTTCAGCTCGCGCGCCGCCATGAGCTGCTCCTGCGTCTTGAGCTCAAAGTCCTGCGCCAGGGCCTTTCGCATTTCGGGCGAGCTGGTGTCGCGCCCGTTCTGGAAGATCTTCTGCTTGTCCTTGCCGATCTGGTCGACGCGTGCAAAGAGCTTGTCCCGCCGCTTCGTCAGCAGGATCTCCTCCCGCCTCAGCTCGGCGCGCGAGAGCTGGCTGAGGGTCTTGGCCTTGCCGAAGAGTTTGTCGATGAGGGCCATGGGGGAGAAGTCAGGAGTTGGGAGCTGGGAGTTAGGAGTGAGGAGATAGGAGTCAGGAGTTGGGAGTTGGGAGTTGGGAGTTGGGGAATGGGTTGGAGTTGGACTCAGTTGGCTTCGGGTTCGGCCGGTTCGGGATGGGTGCGCGCGGGGTCTCGGGGGGTGGTGGTGCCCGGTTCGGCGGGCGCGGGCTCCGTGCGAGCGTTGCTCGCAGGCTCCGTGCGCGTGGACCCTTCTGACTCGCCGCGGGCGCGTTGTGCGTTCAGGAGGCGCTCGCCCGTCGGTTCCTGCAACTCCTCGCCGGTCGCGCCCTGCGGTGTGCCCGCGGCCTCGGCGGCGAGCTGCTCGTAGAGGGCCGCTTCCTCGGCGCTGAGGCCGAGCGTGCCGAGGCCGGAGGAGAGCTCGTCGGCCAGCTCGCTGCTGGCTTGGAGCTCGGCGAGGACCTCCTCGGCCTTGGCGGCGTCCTGGGCGATCTCCTCGCTGCTGGGGAGGTTGGCACTGCTGCCCTGCCGGGCGATCTCGAGGTTGTGCAGGTGGGTGCCGACGACGTTGATCTGCTGGTTGAGCACGCCCAGCGTCTGTCGCCGGCGCTCGATGTCCTTCTGGAGCTGCACGAGCTGGCTGGTGACGCGCCGGCGCGCCAGGACGCTCTCGTCCGCCTTGAACTCCTGCCGGAGCTCATGCTCGCGCTCCTCGAGCGCGCCCAGCTCGCCGTAGGCGAGGTCGCGCTGGCGCGAAAGCGCGGCGCGGCGCTCGGCGAGGTAGGCGATCTTTCTTTCCGTCTGCCCTGCGCCGCCGAAAAAGAGGCGCAGGCGATCCAGTACTGAGCTTGAGCGTGGCATGGCAGACCCCATTGCGGATCCGAGTATTCCAGTTTGGCCCGGGGCGGGCGAGGCGAGACTCGCGTCGCGATACAGCATCGGCACCCCGTCGATCGTCTTCACGCGGACGCCCTCGGGGTTGCGGGCGGCCCACTTGCGCGCCTCCTGCTCCACCAGCCGCAGGGGAAGGCGCGTCGCCGAGGCCACCGCGTCCAGCGCGACGGCGCCGGTGATCAGGTCCACCTTCCGGCTCTCGATCGCCTCCCGAGCGCGCCGGCGCTGCTCCATGTCCGCCTCCGGATCCAGCAGCTCGCACAGATCCTCGGCGCCGGGCGGACCGATCACGTCGAAGCCGCCCGCGGGGTTCGGCTCGATCAGGATAGTCGGCGGGCCTTCCACGAAGTCGCGCGCCGTCTGCCGCGCGTCCTCCGCGAAGCCGGCGCTGGAGAAGAGGATGAGCGTCATCGGCCCGGGCGGTGTCCCGCCGGACTCGCGCCCCTGCGACACGGGGGGGAGCGCCGCGACCAGGTCCCGGACGTCGGCGGCTCCCAGCGGCCCGGGCTGCCGGCCTTCGATCAGATCCGGCACCGGCGCCAGGCTCGCAAATCGCACGTGCCCTAGCGTCTGGTTGAACGCCAGCAGCACCTGCCGGCTCAGGCGCACGTCGAACCCGCGACCCAGCGGCAGGCGCTCCTGGAGGGCGAAGTCGGGCCGGTCCATCTCCACGAGCATCTGCTTGACCCATAGGCCACGATCCCAGGGATCGATGTCGCGCTGGAGCAGCGCGATGGAGCGCGGGCCGAAGGTGGTCGGGACGATGAAGCGCCGGTCGTCCATCAGCCCCACGACGTGGTCGAAGACGCGGCGCTCCAGCGCCTTGTGCCGGGCCGGATCGGCGTCGGAGCGTGCGGGAGACTGATTCGGCGTTCCGTCAGCCATGGTTCTGGGCGTGCGGTGATGGTGCGTCCGGCGCGACCGGCGCCGGGACGCCCTGGCGGCGGAGGCGGGCCTGGCGCAACAGGAGCGGGATCACGACCAGCAGGAAGAGGCCGGTCCAGATCCAGCCCGCCCATGAGAATGCCGTCACCACCTGGCTCATCGCTTTCGCCTCCGGTTCACCATCGCGATTGTACGGGACCCGGGTGCCTAAACCCATTGCCCCTTTCCCCTTGCGGGCGATCACTCCAGCGCCCGCCCCACCGGCCTCTGCGGCGTGCCGCAGCGGGGACAGAAGCGGGCATCGGGCGGCAGCACCTGGTCGCACACCCCGTTCCGGCACATCCCCGTGCGATCGACGACGGGCGGCAGCGCGACGAGCGGTCGGCGCGACCCGACCAGGTCGCGCACCCGGTGCGCCATCCCGGATCGGAACCGCCGATGGTGAATCAGTAGCGCCCGGCGCTGCGCCGTGCCCGCGATCAGCATCGGCAGCGCCCAGATCATCCCCGCAACCGCCAGGATCAGCCCCAGCGCCGCCGGCACCGGGCGCACCCCCGCCTCCCAGCGCGACACCTTCAGCCCCGGCGTCGGCGGAAGGTGCGGCGTCGTCGCGTCCAGCGCCTTGCGCACGCGCCGCAGGCGGAGCAGGTGCAGGTTCACGCTCAGCCAGTTCAGCATGTACGCGCCCAGCAGCGATCCGAGAAAGAGGCTCGTCAGCGGTTCGTCCAGCGGATCGCGGGGATCAACGAACCAGTATTCCGACACCGCGACTCCGCTGGCCACGCCCCACACCGCGAGTACCAGCGCGGCCAGTCCCAGCAGCATCGCCCCGCGGGCCAGCCAGAGCGGCGTGCGCCGACCCGTCGCACGGTGGAGCTGCGCGCCCTCCTCCTCCCCCACGTTCAGCTTCAGCCACTCCGCGAGGTGCCACAGGAGGTTGTGGTGCCACCGCAGCGTGCGCGACCACTTGAACGGCAGCGCGACCGCGGGGTAGATGCCGGCCGTCAGCAGCCCGCCGAGCACCGTGATAAACGTTGTCGGGATGATCGAGTGCACCGGCGCGCGGTCCAGCGCGTTGAGCAGGCTGTGCGTCAGCTCGGTGGGCTTGGGACTGCCGGCGTCGTCGTCGAGCCAGCGCCAGGCGCGGCGAGCCGGCGGCGGCGGCGGCGCGGACGAAGGTGGTTCGGCGGGGGCGGTCAACGGCGTGTTGGTTGCGACGCGGGCGCGGGCGCTTCGGCGATTGCGGGCCTTGCGCGATGGCGAGACGACCGGCTCACGCGGCGAGCCGGGCCGACTTGTGGATCATTCGCCCGCACTGCCGGCAGAAGCGCGCGTGGTGGGGATTCACGCAGCGGCAGACGGGATCGGGGCAGGCGAGCCACTGGGGTGGCGGGACGGGGAGGGAGCGTCGCGCCGGAGCGCCGCCGGAAACCATGACGAGTCGCGCCAGGCCCAGCACGATCAGCCGGAGCACCTGGTAGACGAACCAGACGACAAACCCGACGCTCGCCATGGCCGTCACGCCGGCGGCAAGAAGAAAGACGAGCAGCAGTGCCGCGTCCGCGAGGGGGGCGGGGAGCGTCGTCGGAAGATGGGAGAGGACGGGGAGGTCCATCGTTTCGTCCCGCGCGGGCGATCAGGCCATCGCGAGCATTGAGCCGCAGCGCCGGCAGTAACGGGCGGCGGCCGGGTTGGCGCACCGGCATCCGCGATTGCCGCAGGCCGACCCGAGCATCACGCCGCTGGCGGGCGCGACCGCGGGCATCAGTGGGCGGAACAGCATCGCCACGAGCCGGAACGGCAACGCCAGCAGCATGAACGCCAGCCAGAACACCCAGAAGATGACCCAGAAGACGCCGCTCACCAGCAGGCCGATACCACGTGCCACCAGCGACAACAGCAGCGCCGCCAGCAGCACCAGGGCATACACCAGCCGGGCCGCCACCACGACGGCCAGCACGGCGATCACGATCAGGATCAGGCCTTCGAACATCGTTTCCCTCGGCTACCGGTTCCATGCGCATCGGCGGGGTGCGTTTCAGCCGGCGCGGGCAACATCCGCCTGCGAACCGCCCGCGAGCCCGCCTGAACGGGGACGCAGGTCGTCGCCGCAGAAGATGCAGTAGTTGTCCCCCGCCGCAGGGAACGCGCCGCACTTGCGGCAACGGCGCACCAGTCCGACGAGCTGGTGCCCGCAGTGGATGCAGAACTGGTCGCCACGCTCCACGCGCCCCTGGCACGACGGGCAGTTCCCCGGAGCGCTGGCGGCGCTCGGCGCGGTGTAGCCGGCGGTCGCGGCCTGCGGCCCGCCCGGTGACAGGGCCGCCAGGAACTGCTGCGCGCTCTCGAAGCGACGCTCCAGCCTCGCGTAGCTGCTGCGGAAGGCCTCGTCGATCCACGTGGGAACGTTGCGGTTCAGGTCGCTGGGCACGTCCGTGCCGGCGGGACGGTCACCCACCAGCATTTCGTAGAGCACCACGCCGCAGGCGTAGAGGTCGGCGCGGCCATCGACCGAGCCATTTCCGCGCTGCTCCGGGGCCATGTACTCGAGGGAGCCGGCGATCTGCCGGAACTGCTCGCCCGCGGGCCCGGCGGCGGCCTCGGCGCTGAAGACGATGCTGCGCGCCCCGGCCAGGGCCTGGTCCATCGTGTTGTTGGCCTTGCCGAGGCCGAAGTCGGTGACCTTGACGGTTCCCTCGGCCTCGAACCCGGCGGGGCCGGTGAGCCCCTGCTCGTGGAGCAGGATGTTCTCCGGCTTGACGTCGCGATGGACGATCCCCTGCTGGTGGGCGTGATCCAGCGCCAGCAGCACCTGCCGCATGATGGCGGTGGCGCGCTGCACCTCGAGCGGCCCCTGCCGGATGAGCCGGCGCAGGTCGATGCCCGGGACGTACTCCATGACGAGGTACGGGGTCTCGGCGAACGGGTCGAACCCGAGCGGGCGCACGATGTTCGGATGCTCGAGCTTGTGCGCGTGGATCCCCTCGCGCTGGAGGGCACGCACATATTGCGCATCGGTCGGCAGCTTGACGGCGGCAAGCTGGTCGGACCACGCGTGGTGACGCGAGCGCCAGACCTCGCCGAACGCGCCGGCGCCGATCTGCTCCTCCAGCAGCCATTCGCCGATGCGCTGACCCTTGCGACCCACGGCCGAGGGAGGCGTCTGATTCCGTTGTGTGGCCGGCGTGTTCGGCATTCCGCCTCCTTACGTCTAGAGCGGCCGGGGTCTACCAGGCGGGAACGGTCGGGGCGATCCAGTTCAACCGCCCAAGCTACCGCGCCGCCGCGTGCGCGGGCAGGGGAAAATCCCCCTGCGAACCATGCGCCAGCACACGTCGCGGCACGCTTGGCGCTCCGTCCCGCTTCCCGCCCTGCTCGGGTGAATCTGTCGGTGTGCCCGCGACCGGCGCCGGCTAACCGACAAGCTTGTCCGCGATCCAGTCACAGGCCAGCAGATTATACACGGCAGCCAGCAGGGCTCCTGCCGCGAAGAACGCGATCGCGACCGGGCCGCCGATTCCGAAGTCAAACATCCACCACAGCGCCAAAAGTTCCGCCAGCGTCAGCGCGCCGACCAGCAACGCCGCGCTGGCGTTGCTCTCGGCCCGCGCCACCTTCACCACCAGCCAGAACAGCGCCCAAGGCGCCAGCGCCACGATCAGGACCCACCCGACGATCTTCCCGCTGGCGTCGAAAAAGACGGCGCGACCCTCCGGACCCGCCTGGTAGAAAGCGATCGCCGCGATGACCACCCCCAGGAGCACCACGCCTCCCACGACCTTCCCGCCGATGCCCTTGAGGAAGTCCACGATCCGATTCTAACGCCTCGCCGGCCCGCGGGGCAGGCATGACCCGCTGCAACCGCCCGGGCCGCTTTGCCGGCGCCCGACCACCTTTTGCCGGGTGCGATTGACCCACCCGGTTCACCTGCCACAATCGCCGCGCCATGGCCCTGCGGACAACCGTCCGATCAACCGCCGCCCGACAACGCTTCCCTCGCTTCGACCTGCCCGCCGGTCGGAGCCTGGCCGGGCGCTACGTCGTCGTCCGACCGCTGGGCAGCGGCTACGAGGGGGAGGTCTACGCGGTCGCGGAGAAGGCGACGGGCATCCACCGCGCCGCCAAGCTCTACTACCCGTACCGCGATCCGCGCGGGGTGGCGGCGATCCGTTACGCGCGGAAGCTCGACGCCCTGCGGCACTGCCCCATCCTGCTCCAGTATCACCACCAGGAGATCGCGACGGTGCGCGGGCAGCGCGTGACGGTGGTGGTCTCGGAGCTGGTCGAGGGGGAGAAGCTCAGCGAGTTCCTCGCGCGTCAGCCCGGGGGGCGGCTGACGAGCTTCGAGGCGCTGCACGTGCTGCACTCGCTTGCGGCCGGCATCGCGCCGATCCACGCGCGGGGGGAGTACCACGGGGATATCCACGAGGACAACATCATGATCCGGCGTCGCGGGATCGGCTTCGAGGTGAAGCTGATCGACTTCTTCGACCTGGGTCGTCCCGGGAGGAGCAGGATCCACAAGGACGTGCTGAACCTCGTGGAGGTGTTCCACGTGGTGGTGGGCGGTCGAACCCACTACGCGCGGCAGCCGCGCGCGGTGAAGGGGATCATCCGCGGGCTGAAGGACACGCTGATCCTGGAGCGCTTCGGGTCGGCGGGCGCGATCCAGCGGCACCTGGAGACGCTGGAGTGGGAGTAGCGCGCGTCCGATTCTGCGCGCCGATGGGTGGTCGGGACGTCGCGCGAACGTGGCCCCGGGGCAGACGGCGCCTGTCGGAGGCGCTGGCGCGTGGTCGAAAAAGAATGTGATGAACGACGGCAGACATTGACAGGCCGGGGCAAGGTTTGTCAAAGTTTCAGGCGCGCTGAACCGATGGATTGATTCAGCGACACAGGTGCGCGCGCGTTCCGGCCGGAGACATGCGCCCGACCCGGCGGACGACGCACCTGTCACGCAACGCTTGCCGCAGGCCTGTGAGTGCTGCCGGCGGGTGCGGTCAGTCGAACCGGCGATCGACGAGCACCGACACCCCCCGTAGCGCGCGGCAAGGCGCCAAGGCCCGCATGGCGGGGATCAAGGGGCCCCTCTACGGTCGCTTCCTCCTCCCCAAGCTAGGGCAATCCCGTTCAGGGCGCATGGCTCTAACCCAGTGAGGTTTCTCATGGCTAAGACTGCAAAGAAGGCCGGCAAGAAGTCGGCTAAGAAGTCCCCGGCGAAGAAGACCGCGAAGAAGTCGGCCAAGAAGGCGACTCGTGCAGGTGGTGCCCGCAAGGCCGCCAAGCGCACCGGCGCTCGCAAAACCGCCAAGCGCACCGGCGCCCGCAAGGCCGCCAAGCGCACCGGCGCTCGCAAGACCGCCAAGCGCTCCACTGCCAAGCGCACCACGAAGCGCACCACCAAGCGCACCACCCGCCGCGCCGGCGTCGGGATGGGCATGTAACGCTTCGCGGCCGGCGGCTCACCCCCGCCGTCCCAACCTCTTTTCACAGGGCCCTGCCGCCAGGCGGGGCTCTGTCTTTTTTCTCGGACCATTCACGACGAAGCCCGCCGGATCGGAGGCCGGCGGGCTCGCTCTCATTGAAACTGTCACTTGCGGATCAGCGCCGGCGGCGGCGCAGCAGCGCCAGGCCACTCAGCCCGATCAGCGCGCCGGCGGAGGCCGGCTCCGGGATCGGAGAGCCGATCGCACGCACCATCCAGGCCCCGTCGAACGGCGTGATCGCCGCGGCGGGCGAGAAGAGCGCGTTGCCCGCGAGGTCGTCCACGTCGATGCCGAGCCGCGCCGGGTTGTAGATGATCCAGCTCCGGTCCGTCGGCACACCCGTGGTCGTGTCCTGCGCCGCGGGACGATCCTCGCCCGCGACGGCGACCGTGGCCGCCATCACGAAGAACCCGCCGCTCACTTCCGTCGGCTCGATCGCGAACTCCGTGAAGAACGATCCGCCGATGGTCGTCGGCGTGAGGGTGGCCGAGGTCAGCGGGACGGCGTTGCCCGGGTTGAAGTCGTTGTCCGGATCGTCGAAGAGCCAGACGGTGACGGGGCCGAGGTTCGGCATCGTGGGGCCGATCGAGACCTGGATCGTGTGGATCAACTCGCCCTGCGGCTGGGCCTCGAAGTAATTGCCCCACCCCATCTCCGGGTTCTCCGGGAACGATGACGGCGGGCCGACGGCGCTGTCCAGCTGCCCGTCGTCGTATGAGTAAAGCACGTCGGCCGAGGCCGGTGCCACGCAGGCCGCGGCGACGATGCCGGCGGCGATCAGGGGTCGAAGCATGTCTTTCCCTCCGGGGGACAAATGGTCATTGCACAACAGCGCAGCCGCCCCCACCGGATGCGCACAGACAAGACCCTATGCCCCGGCGCACCACCACCCCAACCCGCCCCCCATCCCCCATTCGGGACCCAGCTCCTCGCCCCACCCCCTCCGAAACCCACCAACCCACACATCCCGCGCCCACCACCACGAAAGCGCCGCGCATCAAACGCCCCGCGCCCAGCCGTTCCACGGCTGGGAAAGGAGTCGAGATGCTCTCCCCAAGATGAAAGTGAACGAAAAGCCCGCAAGTCGCGCTCTCGCGGGACTTGCGGGCAATGGACGGTTCGTGGGAACCAGTGGAGGCGGGGGGAATCGAACCCCCGTGTCGCGATAACCGAAATGTCGGCCTCTACATGCTTAGTCGATGCTTTGATCTCGACGCGTCAGGCGATCATCGACAACCTTCCGCCGCGTCCAGCTCCCCTGAGTCTCGCCGCCGAGCCGGGAACCTTGTCCGGCGGCCAGCCCGCTGATTGACGAGGATGCACGGCCGCGGGCACTCCGTGCAACCCCGTGGCCACATTTAGGCGGCCATGGCGAGCGGCTGGCCGAAGCCAATCCGCCCGGCAACTGCGTCGTTATCGGCAGTTATGGGTTTGCTCACATTGTTAACGGGGCCATAGCGAGCGTCCCCGGCATGCCACCGCCACTCGAGCCATCCGGTCGATACCGATCGCCCCCGAGCAGCAAGCAGTCTTACGAGTATACGAACCCACAGGTTCGCCGGCCAGTCCCATCGGCCCGTCTCGGCGGACCCCCGGACTCCGATTATCCTCGGCGCATGGCCAACCCACCGCTTCGCTGCCGATCGCGACGGCAACGGGCAGTTCCAGCTCTACGCCCTGAACGACGAAGGCTACGTACCCGATGAGCGCCGTTACCTGCTGGTCGACTTGTCAAACCCGACTGCCGCGGCGCCGATGATCTCCGAGGAGGTGCGCGAGCGCGCGCTCCAGCTCCTCGGCGTCAGCCCGCCCACGACACGGCCGGCTCCCTGAGCCGCTGCGGGCTTTGCACCGTTCCGATCTCACAGCCGCACCGTCACGACGACCGCCCGGTGATCCGAGGGCCAGGGGGACACGACGATGTTCGCCCGCTCCGCCGACTCCCCCACCACCTCCGCCGCTTCGATTACCGCCGCCGACTGCTCCGGGTCGCCGAGGCGGGCGAGGACGAAGTCGATCCGGTCGTGCCGGTCGCCCGGGTCATCGATTCGCGTGGTCGGCGTCCACGTGTGGCCGGGCGTCGCCACCGCGTCGGGATGCTTCACCCGAAAGGCGTCCACGAAGCCGAGGTTCGCAAGCGCCCGGGTCGAGGGCCATTCCACGGCCAGCGGCGTCCGCCCTGCCGCGGCTGCTTCGGGCGTCCAGTCCAGGTGTGACGGCTCGTTGAAGTCGCCCGTCACGAAAATCGGCGCCTCCGGATGCCGCTCCGCCGCGGACTGGATGTCCCGGATCAGCGCCGCCACTTCGTCGCCTCGTGCCAGTTCCGCCTCGGCGATCGCCTCCTGGGCCGTCTCGATGAAGCGGCCGTTGTGGTACGGGATGCCGAGCAACTGGTATGGCTGGTAGGGCGCGTGGTTGAGGTGGACATTGAAGAAGAGAAAGCGCCGGCCGCCCGCCGTCTCGATCAGCGCGCCGTGCCCGCCTGGCGTGGCCTCGACGATCCGATGCCGCGTGGCGATGGCGGCGCTCGTGCCGGGCTGCTTCAGGTAGTTCCACCTGAGCATGTCGGCGACCTCGCGGCCGTTGTCCGGGCGCGCGCCGTTCCGCTCCCGCGCGCTGACCTCTTGGAACCCGACGACGTCGGCTTCTGCCGCGCGAATGGCGTCGGCGGTGCGCTCCAGCGGCTGGCGCCCGCCCTCGCCGCCGACCCAGATGTTGAAGGTCATCACGCGCAGGCGCTCTCCCTGCTCCCCGGGCGGCGCCGCGGCGCAGGCGAGTCCCAGCAGCGGCACGACGAGCAGGAACAGCAGCCGGACGATGTGCATGCGTGGCATTGTGCGCCGGTGGCATGCGGATGCCAGTCATAGCGGCTCAGGCGGCTTCGAGCTGGAGACGCACTTGCCGCATGTCTTCCACGAAGTCACGCCGCGCGGCGCTCGCCTCCGGCTCGCGCATCCGCAGGATCGCCGACGGGTGAAGCGTCGCCATGAACCAGGGCGACCAGCGGCAGGAGAGCACCTGTCCACGCTGCTTCGTCACGCGGAAGTCGCGCCCCATGATCGCCTGGGCCGCCGTGCTGCCCAGCGCGACGATCATCTCCGGCCGCACCGCGTCCACCTCCGCCTCGAGCCAGGGCAGGCAAGCGCTGACGTTCCGCGCCGACGGCTTGGAGTGAATCCGCATCTTCCCGCGCAGCTCGAAGCGGAAATGCTTCACCGTGTTCGTGACGTAGACCTCGCGCCGGTCGAGGCCCGCCTCCTCGAGCATCTCGTCCATCAGCCGACCCGCCGGGCCCACGAAGGGGCGACCGGCACGATCCTCCATGTCCCCCGGCTGCTCGCCGACGAACATGCAGCGCGCCCCCGCCGGCCCCTCGCCCAGCACCGCCTGCGTCACTCCCTGCTGGCAGGCAAGCTCACACCCGCGGCACGCCTGCACCGCCTCCGCCAGCGCCGGCAGGGTGACGACGCGCGGCAGGAACGGCTTGGCGCCGACGACGCCCTGCGAACCACGCCCCGCCGGATCTGCAGGCTCCACCATCGCCGCGGTGCGCCGGCCGGCGGCGGCCAGGAGTTCCGGCATCACCTGCGCCTCCGGCAGCGTGCGCCAGTGGCGCACGGGCATCTCCGCCTTCATCGCCCGCAGCTTGACGCGCGCCGGGTTGAAAACGCTGGCGTAGTAGGTGCGCCACGCGTCTTCCAGCGCATCGCCGTCCGGCGCGGCGGAGGCATCGACGCCCGGGCCGAATTGAAGCGCCGTGCCGTCCCACGTCGCGCTCTCGTCGGGCGTGAGGATCGTCCAGCGCATCCCGCCGAAGCGCTCGCGGAAGAAGGGGGCGGCACGCCGCAGGATGTACCCGTCCGGCCGATGGAAGGCGACGTAATGCTCCCCGTCCGCCGTCTCGACCTTCCGGAAGCGGACGAAGGCGTGCATCTTGTGCACGTCGCGCCGGACGCGTTTCGCCTTCGACTCCAGCGCCCGGATGTCCGGGTCGGAGATGTTCCGCATCAGGCCCGAACCCTCATGCTTCAGTCGCCACAGGATCCGGTAGAGCAGTTGCCAGCGACCCGCGTCGCGCGCGTCCGCCGCCACCTCCGCAAGCTCGATGAACTGGCGCGGGACGCGGAAGTCACCCCCCGCCGCGGTTTCCGGGGACGATTCGCACAGACCACGTTCCTCCGCAACCGCCAGTCCCGGCAGGAGTGCCTCGCTTCCATCGTCGAACAGCACATCCTCCGGCGCGACGCCCTCGGCGACGAGTCGCCGTGCCGCCTCGCGCCAACTCGCGAAGTTTCGGTCGATCCGAACCAGTCGCTGCGTTGCGGGCATGGCTAGACCTCCCCCGTCACCGCCGTCGTCGCGGCGGAGAAGAGCTCGAGTTGCGTATGCGTCGGCGAGACCAGGCGCGTGCGCAGGTCATCCCGGTCGAGAAGCGAGGTCGCCGGGTTCCAGTCGGCCGTCAGCACCCACGGCCGGACCTTGCGCATCGGCACGCCCAGCGCCGCGAGGTCGTCGAGCCGGGCGGCGTGGTGCCGGCGGAGCGTGATCAGGCGCTTTGCGGTGCGCTGGCCGAGGCCCGGCACGCGCAACAGCCGCTCCAGCGGGTCGCGGTTGATGTTCACCGGGAAGAAGGCGCGGTTGGCCAGGGCCCAGGCCAGCTTCGGATCGATCGCCAGGTCAAGGTCGGGCCGCTCGCGGGTGGTGAGCTCGCCGGCCGAGAAGCCGTAGAACCGCATCAGCCAGTCGCACTGGTAGAGCCGGTGCTCGCGGAGCAGGGGCGGCTGCGACGGCGCAAGGCGCCCGTCGCCATGCGGGATCGGGCTGAAGGCGGTGTAGTAGACGCGGCGGAGGTTGTGCCGGCGGTAGAGCCGGGCGGCGGTGTCGAGGATGGCCCGGTCGGGCGTGGGCGTAGCGCCGACGATCATCTGCGTGCTCTGCCCCGCCGGCGCGAAGGGCACGGGCACCGCGCGGGCCGGACGCTTCTCCCGGGCGACCTGGTCGATGCCGCCGCGGATGTCGGCCATGGTGGCCTCGGCATGGTCGAGGCGCTTCTCCGGCGCCAGGGCGTCGAGATCCTCCTGCACGGGCATCTCGATGTTGGCGCTGAGCCGGTCCGCCCAGCGCCCCGCCTGCGCGAGCAATGCGGGCGAGGCCTTGGGCACCGCCTTCAGGTGGATGTATCCGCGGAAGCGGTGCTCCACGCGCAGGCGGCGCGCCACCTCGATGAGCTGCTCCATCGTGTAGTCGACGTCGCGGATGATGCCGCTGGAGAGAAACAGCCCCTCGATGTAGTTGCGCCGGTAGCACTCCAGCGTGAGCTGCACGACCTCCTCGATCGAGAAGCGCTCGCGCTTCACGTCGCTCGTCACCCGGTTCACGCAGTAACGGCAGTCGTAGATGCACCAGTTGGTCAGCAGGATCTTCAGCAGCGACACGCACCGGCCGTCCGGCGTGTAGCTGTGGCAGATCCCGCTGCCGTTGGCGCTGCCCAGGCCGTCGTCGCGTCCCTTACGCCGCACGCCGCTGGAGGCGCACGAGGCGTCGTATTTCGCCGCGTCGGCCAGGACCGCCAGCTTCACGCGCACGCGGTCGAAATCGACGGCCTCGCGCGCACCGACGACCGCCGCGTTTGATGCCTTCGAGGCTCCCGGAACACTCACCACCACGCCGCCATCTTACCCAACAAATGGCGAACATTCCGCCTCCAAAATCACTCCTTCGCCAATGTGCGGGCGACCAGCTTCATGTCGTTGAGGAACATCGCCCGAGACTTCCGCCGCGCCTCGGCGTCCGGCACGCGCAGGATGGCCGACGGGTGGATCGTCGCCAGGAACCGGGGCGCGAGGGGACAGCTCATCAGCTTCCCGCGCTGCTTCGTCACCCGGAAATCGCGCCCCATGATCGCCTGGGCCGCCGTGGCGCCCAGCGCGACCATCATCTCCGGGTGGATCACCTCCACCTCCGCCTCCAGCCATGGCAGGCACGCGTTGACGTGCCGCGACAACGGCTTGGTGTGGATCCGCCGCGCCCCACCCCGCCGCTCGAAACGGAAGTGCTTCACCGCGTTCGTCACGTAGATGCGTGTCCGCTCGAGGCCCGCTTCCTCCAGCAGTTCATCCATCAGCCGGCCTGCGGGGCCCACAAAAGGCCGGCCGGCCAGATCCTCCTGATCCCCCGGCTGCTCGCCCACGAAGATGCACCGCGCATCGGTCCGACCCTCGCCGAAGACCGCCTGTGTCGCCCCCTGGCAGCAGAGCTCGCATCCGCGGCACCCCTGCGCAGCCTTCCGCAGCGACGGCAGCGTCATCCGCCTCGGGAGGAAATCGGCCGCGCTGGTGGGACTTTTCCTTCCAGGCGCGGCGAGGGATCGCGCGGCGGTGGCCATGGGCAGGCCATCGCAAAGCAGATGCCCCCCCTGGTTGCCCTGGCGGAATGAAACGGCCGCCTCCGGCGTTTTCTGCCCCGGGAGGGGCGTCTGCCGGGACATTGAGGGGTGGCCTTCCCCCGCCGGCGCGTGCACACTTGCCAGTGAGGGCCGCTTCTGCCCGTTGCCACCCGTGCCGAAACAACCGGCGGTCGTGGCGCGTAGAATCCACGTCATGCTTTTCTGCCGCGTTCGTTCCAGCCGAGCCGAACCCATGCCGCGCAAGATCCTGGCCCTTCTCGCGATAACGACGCTGCTGCTCCCGATCTCCGCCGCCGCGCAGGAAGCGCCGCCGGCGACACGCGAAGCGTCCCGGGAGGCGGTCGAGCAGTTCCGGCCTGTCATCGCCGTGGTCGAGAACAGCCGGAACCTGGCCACCACGCCGGAAACCATCGGCGAGTTGATCGACCTCGAGGGACGCATCCGCAACGTGGTGGAGAAGGTGATCCCCGCAACAGTCGGGCTCACCATCGGCCAGGGCCAGGGCAGTGGCGTGATCATCTCCCCCGACGGCTACGTGCTGACGGCGGCCCACGTCGCGGGCCGGCCCGGAAGCCGGGTAACGGTGATCATGCCCGATGGCACGCGCTACCGCGGCGTGAGCCTCGGGATCAACCGGAGCCTCGACGACGGCCTCGTGAAGATCACCGATCCGCGCATAGGCAATCTCCCGTGGGCGCCCGTCGGCAGCGCCGACGACCTGCCACTGGGCACCTGGACGGTCGCGCTGGGCCACCCCGGCGGCTATCAGCGCGAACGCCCGCCCGTCGTGCGGGTGGGACGCATCCTGGCCAAGGGGGAGGAGTTCGTCCTGACTGACAACACCCTCGTCGGAGGCGACAGCGGCGGGCCGCTCTTCGACCTGGACGGCCGCGTCATCGGCATTCACTCCCGCATCGAGGGGAACATCGTCCGCAACGTGCATGTGCCCAGCGACCGGTTCCTGGACGACTGGGATCGCCTCGTCGGCTCCGAGGCGTTCGGCGGGGACGTCGTGCCGCAGTGGCTGCGAAACGGCCCCGCCGCCGATGACGGGCTGCGATTCGACGCGCGGGAGACCGACGACGAGGCGGGCGGGGCGCGAGTGCTGCGCGTGCTGCCGCGCAGCCCCGCGGCGCGGGCGGGGATTCGCCCGAACGACCGGATCGTCGCGATCGACGGGCGGCCGGTCGGCAACGGGCAGGAGGCGATCCTGCGGAGCATGGGTCTTCGCGAGGGGCGGGAGGTCACTTACTCGGTGAAGCGCGGGCAGGAGATGCTGGAGTTCCGCGTCACGCCCATCGACCCGAACGACCTGCGCCGTTCGGAGCAGCGGCAGAACTACGACCGCCCTGTCATGGGGATCATGCTCGACCTGAACTACCCCGGCCCGGGCGTCCGCATCGACGGCGTGCGCGAGGAGGGCCCCGCCGCCGCGGCCGGGCTCGAGGGGGGCGACATCATCGTCAGCTACAACGGGCAGTATCTCCGCAACGCCTCGGACATGAGCGCCCTCCAGGTCGACGCGCAGGTCGGCGACCAGATCGAGATCGAGGTGGAACGGGAGGGGCAGCGGCTGACGCTGTCGCTCACCCTCGGCCGCTTCCGGGACGTCTATCCGGAGCGGATGCCCTCCCGTGACTGAACCCGGGCAAACGCCCGGCGATCGGCAGCGTAACACTGAAGACAAAGGCCACGGAGCAGCCAAGATGATCATGAGCGCCACGCCCCGAAGCTTCCCGCGCGTCGCCACGCGCCGCTCCGCCCTCCTCGCGATGACGGCGGCGATGCTTGTCAGCCTTGCGCTTCCGGCCCCCGCCGACGCGCAGCGGCGCCGGCGCGCCCGGCTCGACCAGGACCTGATGAAGAACGCTCCCGTCCTGCTCCAGGCGGTCGAGGGTGTCGCTGACGACGCGGCGGAGTCGACGGTGCGCATCCTCGTCGACGAGGAGGCGGTGGCGCTGGGAACGATCATCACCCCCGACGGCTACTTGCTCACCAAGGCCAGCGAACTGGAGGGGGATTTCAAGGTCGAGCTGCCCGACGGCGCGCTGGTCGCCGGACGCGTCGTGGGCGTGCTGCGCGAGCACGACCTCGCCGCCGTCAAGGTGGAGGCGAGCGGGCTGACGCCGGCGCGCTTCAGCGCCGACGGGGTGAACGAGTCGAGCTTCGGGCAGTGGCTCTGCTCCCCCGCGCCCCGCGACGAGGGAATCCTCGCTGTCGGCAACCTGAGCGTCCAGGGGCTTCGCCGCATCCCGGGCAGTGGCTCGCTGCTGGGTGTCCGCCCGGGGCGCACGCTGGCGGGCATTCCCGTTTACCGCGTCGATCCGGGCGGCGCCGCCGACCGCGCGGGCCTGCAGCCGGGCGACCTGATCACCGAACTCGACGGCGTGCCGGTCGAGAAGATGCGCGACCTCGTGCGCATCCTCCGCAACGGCCCGCCCGACGCCCGCTACACGCTGACGATCACGCGCGAAGGCGAGCGGGAGCGCATTCCGCTTCATCTGACCAACGGCCAGGCGGGCGTGACGCTCACGACCGAGGCCACCGGCG
Organism: Planctomycetota bacterium; assembly: GCA_023417885.1. Classification (GTDB taxonomy): domain Bacteria; phylum Planctomycetota; class Phycisphaerae; order Tepidisphaerales; family Tepidisphaeraceae; genus JAEZED01. The sequence goes on along the minus strand of JAEZED010000235.1, from coordinate 1,598 downwards.
TGCCGATCGACGCCGTCACCGCCGGCAGCGGCGCCGAGGCGGCCGGCATCCGCCAGGGGGACATCGTGATCGCCATCGACGATCGGCCGGTGCAGACGCCCGAGGCGCTGGTGCGGCTGATCCAGAGCCGCAGCCCCGGCGACGTCGTCGAGGTCACCCTCCTGCGCGAGGGGGAGGAGCAGATTCTCGACGCGACGCTTGGCTACCACTCCGGCCGCAGCATCCGGGGCGACTTCCAGAACCAGCTCGGTTCGGAGCTGAGCTCGCGCGCGGTGGATTTCCCGGCGGTGCTCCAGCACGATTCGATCCTGAACGGTCACCAGATGGGCGGGCCGATCGTGGACCTGAAGGGGCGGATCCTCGGGATCAACATCGCCCGCGCCGGCCGGGTGGAGACCTATGCCCTCCCCGCGCAGGTCCTCGAGCAGGCGATCCCTGCGCTGCTCAGCGGCAAGCTGCCGACGGCGACCGGCCCGGCACTAACGGAGGAAGGGAAGCCCCCTGTCCAGACGGAGCCGGGTCGGGAGTAGGGCGCTTCGCGTGCATCCCTGCGCGAGCCGCGGCGCCGCGTGCCGCAGGACATCTGCATCACAGAATCGTTTGACCGCACGCGCTCCAGCGGCACAGCGGTGCCGCGGCTCTGGTGGTGGGCGCGGCGCTACGATGGCGGCGTGGCGGACGAGACGAGCGACAAGCGAAGCGATAGCGAACCGGTCTGGACGAATGACCGCCTGAAGAACCCGCACGCGGTTGCGGACAAGCAGCGGCGCGTGCGCGACATGTTCGCCGCCATCGCGCCCAGCTACGACCTGAACAACCGGCTCTTCTCCTTCGGCACCGATCAGCGATGGCGGAAGAAGGCGGTGAAGCTGTCGCGGCTGAAGGCGGACGATGTGGTCGTGGACGTGGCGTGCGGGACGGGCGACCTGACGCTGGCGTATGCGGACGGGCTACTTCGTGCCGGCGGCTCCCCGGACGCTGCTCATCGAATCACGGGCATCGACTACACGTTCGAGATGCTCCCGCGGGCGGCGGCGAAGTGGGCGCGATCGGTGACGTACGGGGAGCTCGCATGCGATGACCCGGACGCCCACCCCGGGGTCGATTCGTTCGTGCGGTTTGTTCACGGCGACGCCCAGAACCTCCCCCTGCCCGATGCCTGCTGCGACGTCGTGAGCATCGCCTTCGGCATCCGCAACGTGGGCGACCCGATGCGGGCCTACCGCGAGTTCCGCCGGGTGCTTCGGCCGGGCGGGCGCGTGGTGGTGCTGGAGTTCAGCAAGCCGACCAACGGGCTGATCCGTGCCGGATACAACGTCTACTTCAACCACGTTCTGACGCGACTGGCCGCCCTCGTGGCGCGGGACCGGACCGGCGCCTACCGCTACCTCGCCAGCAGCGTGGAGACGTTCAAGACACGCGGGCAGATGAAGGCGGACCTCGAGTCCGCCGGGTTCGGCGACGTGGAAGTGCATCCCCTGACCTTTGGCGTCGCCGTGATCTACGTCGGGTTCGCCCGCCCATAGCCGCGGCACGGCGTGCCGCCGGCAGCGTGTTAACAAACTGCTCATGAAGCGGGGGAGCGGCCGGCGGCACGC
>JAEZED010000225.1 GCA_023417885.1 Planctomycetota bacterium | reverse complement strand
GGATTCGGCCAAGTCCTTGTTCTGCCCGGCGGGCGCGGGCGATCGGGAAGCGCTCGCCCGCGCCACGGCGTTCTTCGAGCAAGCCCAGCGCGAGGATCCCAGCCAGCCCAGCTTGAGGGCCTACTTCGGCGCATCTCAACTGCTGAACGCTGCGGCGGCGACCTGGCCCTGGGAGAAAGGACGCCTGGCCAGAGAAGGCCTGGTGCTGCTCGACCAGGCGGTAGCGGCAGCGCCGGAGGATCTGGAAGTTCGCTTCATTCGGGGCATGACCAGCTACCGGCTGCCCCGGTTCATGAAGCGCCGCAACGTGGCCGAATCCGATCTGGCCAAGGTCGCCAGCCAGGCGGTGGCGGCGGCTGAAGAAGGGACTCTGGCACCCGCCCTGGCCACCGCAGCCTTGTACCACCACGGTCTCATCCTGGAGGAGGAGAACCGGGCCGCGGCGGTGGCGGCATGGGAAAAGGCGGCTGCGCTCGACCCGGATACGCCCGGCGGTCGAGCCGCCTCCCTTCGGCTGCAGACCCTCGTCACACCATGACCACCGCGGCGGCGCTGCGGCGCCGGATGAACTCAGATCGGCGTGCGGATGCCCATGGCGCGCGCGATGCAGAAGCCCCTGGCTCCCTGCCAGATGCACACAGCGCCGGCCAGCACGAATGCAATCCCGACCACCAGCAGTGTGACGCTGTGCAGCCACCAGGCCAGAGCAACGGCGGCCGCTCCAGCCAGCACACAGGCGATACCCACAGTCAGCCGGAAGGCGCGCCCGCGCCGATCGATATTGCAGACCAATGCCATATCGCGATCGCTCTCGGTGAACGGCAAATGCTAGGCGGGCCGGCTAGTTGAACCCTTCAGGTCGTTAGCGGCTGCCCAACCGCGCAAGCGTAAGCAGCGAGATGCTCAGCAAGCGGAAACTGGGACTTCTGCCCCGATGGCATAAGTCTCGTCCCACAATGAGAAAGCCCTTCGACCAGTTGGTCGAAGGGCTTGAACCCACAAAGAGTCGGGGCGACAGGATTTGAACCTGCGGCCTCCTGGTCCCAAACCAGGCGCTCTGCCAAGCTGAGCTACGCCCCGGGCGCCCGCGGCGATGCGTGAGCGGGCCGGTGAAGCATATGCGGAAGCCGGCGGCGGGGGGGGGCAGCGGAGGAAAATGGGCGGATCGTCTTGCCGCCGCAGGGCAGGCGCGCTAAAACTGGAGCCGCAGTGAAGAACATGCCCCTTGGACAGCTTTGGTATTGGTTTGCCGGCTTTGCCGGCCCGGCCATCGGCTTGTCCTAAGAGGCATCAGCATCGTCAAGACGATTTGCCCGCCCCAGGACGACCGGTCCCGGGGCGGGCACTGTTTTGGCCGGGCGGTGCCTTGCCGAAACAGCCGTCGCGGGGCCGGCCGACACCCCAACAATGTCGGCAGAGCGTGCCGGAAGTTCGAGGTGCCTGATGATCGTCGTCATGAAGCCCCAGTCCACAAGCGAGCAGGTGGACGAGATCGTTCGAATGGTGAGTGAGATGGGCCTGAACGCCAACATCATCCGGGGAACGGAACGAACCGTGGTCGCCTGCGTCGGTGACGAGCGCTTCAAGGACGCCGGGCCGGTCCAGGCCATGGAGTCGGTGGAGCGCGTCGTGCCGATCCTGGCGCCTTACAAGATGGCCAGCCGGGAGGGGCGTCACCAGCGCTCGATCGTGCCGCTGGGGGGTCGGCTGGGCGGGACGATCGGCGGGCGCAAGGTGGCGATCGTCGCCGGCCCGTGCAGCGTGGAGTCGCGCACGCAGACGCTGGAGATCGCCCACGCGGTGGCGGAGGCGGGCGCGGTGGCGCTGCGCGGCGGGGCGTTCAAGCCGCGGACGAACCCGTACAGCTTCCAGGGGCATGGGGAGGAGGGGCTTCGGCTGCTGGCGCAGGCGCGCGAGGAAACGGGGCTGGCGATCGTGACGGAGGTGATGAGCGTCGAGCAGGTGCCGCTGGTGGCGGAGTACGCCGACGTGCTCCAGATCGGAGCGCGCAACATGCAGAACTTCAACCTCCTGTCGCGCGTGGGGGCGCAGGAGAAGCCCGTGCTGCTGAAGCGCGGGATGAGCGCGACGCTCGAGGAGTTCCTGTTGGCGGCGGAGTACGTGCTGGCGCGCGGCAACCCGAACGTGATCCTCTGCGAGCGCGGGATCCGGACGTTCGAGGAGTACGTGCGGAACACGCTGCCGCTGGCGGTCGTGCCGGAGCTGCACCGCGTGAGCCACCTGCCGGTGATGGTCGATCCGAGCCACGGCACGGGCAAGAGCTACCTGGTGGAGAGCATGAGCAGGGCGGCCGTCGCCGCGGGGGCGGACGGGCTGATGATCGAGGTGCACAACGATCCGCACGAGGCGATGACGGACGGCGCGCAGTCGCTCACGCCCGAGCAGTTCGCCGAGCTGGTTGCCAGCACCCGCCGCGTCGCGGCGGCGGTGGATCGGGAGATCTGAGTTGGCGCGGGCAGCGAGGTTGAAACAGCCGTGAGTGCCTCGCGTCAGTCGGGCTCGCCGGGCTTCTTGTGCGGTGTGCGGGCGGACTTGTCGTCGGAGCCGCCGCTGGCCTGCGATTCCTCGAGGTCCAGTTCGTGGTCGGGCGTTCCGCCCTTGCCCATCCGCCGGGGGTGGCGGTGGGGGGTGGGCTGGTCGCCTTCGGTGGGCGCCTGGTCCCAGCCCAACGGCTCCTCCTCGCGCATGGAGTGGTCCGGCTGCTTCGGCTTCGGGTCGTCGGGACGGGCCATCAGCGGCCTCCTTCGTTGCGCCGCTCTTCGTCGCTCTTGTTCACCTTGCCGGTTGCCTCCGCCTCGCTGTCACCGCGGTGCCCGCCGTGTGCGGCGGGGTTGGTCGGGTCAACGCCCTCGCTCTGGTCCGTGAGTTCATCGGCGTTGACCTCGCGGCGTCGCTCCGCCTGATCGCGCGAGTGCGCGTGCTGGTCGGGGTCGTCCACGGGTGTGTTCCGGGTCTCGGAGGTCTGGCCGAGGCCGGCCTCCTTCGACGGGTCCGCCCGCTCGCGCGATTCGGCGGGGTCGGGGGTGTTTCGGGGGCGCTCGTCCTGCGTCGGCATGCGCTCACCCTACCCCGGCCACGCCACCCGGGGGAACGGAGATTCGCCGCTGTGCCGGCCGCCGGACCGGAGCGCATCAGCCGCCGGTGTCCATCTTGATGACGCCGCGCTGGCGCTTGACGGCGATGACGCGCTGCTTGAGGCTCTCGTAGAGCGGGCGCGGGTTCGAGATGCTGCGGATTTCGAGCTTCGGGGTGGAGCGGTCGTCCGAGTCGATGTGGATGGAACCGACGCCGAAGATGCGGTCGAGCACGCCCTGGCGCATGCGGATGTCGTCCACGTGCCACAACTCGAGCGTGTCGATGTTCTTCGTGATCAGCCCGAACTCGTGGTCGATGCGGTAGTTGGTGATCTTGTAGCGGTTACGCTTCACCCAGAGCGAGGGGAAGAAGACCAGCGCCAGCCCCACCAGCACGAAGAGCCACGTCCACCAGGGGCCGAACTCCCCGGACTCGCTGAAGAAGGCGAACCAGAAGGGCACCGATGCCAGCAGCAGGCCGATCACCACCCACATGATCAGCAGCCCCAGCTCGCCACGCAGCAGCGGACTTCCCTCGTAGTAGACCACTTCCGCATCGTCGGTGGGCGAATGCGGGCCGGCGCCGCCGGTGAGGAGATCGGTCGGGTGCGGGGGCTCGTTTCCGTGCGTGGCGTGTCCCTGGGTCATGCACACACGATAACGCGCCACCGCCACCTTTCGAAAGCGCCTGCGGAATGCGGCCTCAGGCCCGCGACGGCGCCGCCTCGCCGAAGGTCGCTCGCTTGCCGGCCAGCGCCATCCCGAGGCGCCCCAGCACCGGCGCCATCCGTGCCGCCCGGATCGCCAGCGAACCGACCGACCCTCCCGAGAGAAGCAGGGCCGTCGCCCGACAGGCCGCGCGGCGAGCGCGCCACAGGCGGGCGTAACTTTGCCGCAGCGACTCCACGTCGCCCCCCGCCAAACCGCCGGCCGTGACCCATTGGGCAGCCAGGAGCGCCGAGGCGATGGCCAGGCCCATTCCCTCGCCGCCGATCGGCTCCAGCGCCGCCGCGGCGTTGCCGATGGAAATGACACCGTCCGGCCAGGCTCGGCGCACGCCGAAGCGCGGAAGCGGGCAGGCGTGCCAGTGGCCGAGGCGCCGGGCCGAGGCGAGCGCGGCATCGAGAGCCGCGTTCTCCCTGCGCATGGCGGCGAGGAGCGCATCGTGATTGCCCGCGAACGCGCGCACGCGCCGCTGCGGGACGCTGCTCGCGAGGTTCCAGGTCACCCCGCCGGCGCCGTCGGCGGCGGGTGCGAGGCCCGCATAGTGCCCGCGCAGGCCGAAGAGGGCGATCGTCCGGTCGTCGGCCTCGACGCCCTCGAAATGCGCCTGGAGCCCGAGGTCGCCCGTGGTCGCCGGCTTATCTTGAAGGAGCGTTCCCTTGCCGTCGGCCAGGAGCACCAGGTCGGTGTCGATCTCCTCGACGCGGTTGTCAATCAGGCGGCGCACGCGCAGTCGCGGGCGC
>JAEZED010000200.1 GCA_023417885.1 Planctomycetota bacterium | reverse complement strand
CCCCTCTCCCGGTGGCGGGAGAGGGGGCCGAAGGCTCAGCAGATGCGGTGTCTCAGAGCGCCGCGAACTCGAAGGGGCTCTCGGCTTCGTCGTCGGCCTGGGCGAAGATGACGTCGGCGAAGTCGCCGCCCATCTCCTGGCGGATCGACGCGACGTCGTACCCCTCCGTGCTGCCGAGCAGGCGGGCGTAGAGCGCGCCTTCGAGTTCGATCCCCGGGGGCGCGTCGATTGCCGCCTCGAATGGCTGGATGCGGTTCTGCCAGTTCTCCCAGCACCCGTCCTTCTCAGCCCACGCGGCGGCGGGCAGGACGACGTCGGCGTTGCGGACGATCTCGTTGGGGAGAATGTCCTGCACCACCGTGAACGCCCCGCGGAAGGCGGCGGGGAACTCGCCGCCCGTCCAGTCGGAGAGGTACCCCCCGACGATCCACCCGCCACGGAAGGCGCCGGTGCCGCGGGTGAAGTCGCTCCAGGAGGCGGTCGGGCCGCCGAGCATGGTCATGACGCGCTCGATGCCCCTGCGGTTGGGGACCTTCTCACCCTGGATGCGGAAGGTCTCTTCCTTCGTGTCGTAATGCCGGAAAACCTCGTCCTCGCCGGCATCGGGCACCGGCCCGAGCACCAGCGTGGCCTGCGAATCGATCTCGCGGATCAGCCGGCCCAGCAGCCACGCCTCCTCGCAGGCCATCATCGGGGAGAGGACGGCGAAGATGCTCCCCGCGCCCCCCTCCTCGGCGGCGCGGCGCAGGCCGTCGATCGCGGCGTCGGCCGCGACGTCGAAGTCGGCCTGGTCCAGCATCCCCATCTCGCGGACGGCGCCGCTGCGCAGGCGGTCGGGGCTGTGGACGGCCTTGTAGCTGTAGCGGGTGTCGTCGGAAATCCACCACTGGTTGACGTCGGGGTTGTACCGCGGCTTGATGCGGTAGATGACCCCTTCGTTGAACTGGAGGTTGATGTTCTCGCCGCCGGCGTCCACGGGGCTGACGCTGCGGGCGCTCTTGAGGAGCCAGACGCGCTGCTTGAAGAGGAAGTCGCGGTCGAGCAGCGCGCCGACGGGGCAGAGATCGACCACGTTGAGGCTGAGCTGGTTGTCCAGCGGCTTGCCGGGGAAGATGTCGATCTCCTCCTTGTGCCCGCGGCCCTGCACCATGAGTTCTGACTCGCCGGAGACCTCGCGTGTGAAGCGGACGCAGCGGGTGCACATGATGCAACGGTCGTTGTAGAGCAGGACGCGCTCGCCCACGATCTTTTTCGGTTTCTTGTGCTTGTCGTCCTCCAGCCGGCTGACAGCCCGGCCGTATTCGTAGCTGTAGTCCTGGAGGAAGCACTCGCCGCTCTGGTCGCAGACGGGGCAGTCCAGCGGGTGGTTCACCAGCAGGAACTCCATGACGTGCTTCTGGTTGGCGATGGACCGGGGGGACCGCGTCCGCACCACCATTCCATCCCGCACTGCCGTCTGGCACGTGGGGAGAAGCTTGGGCACCCCCTCGACCTCCGCTAGGCAGATGCGGCAGGAGGCGACGATGGAGAGGCCCGGGTGGTAGCAGTAGTGCGGGATGTCGATCCCGGCGTCCAGGGCCGCCTGGAGCACCATCTGCCCGTCCTGGGCCTCGATCTGCTGTCCATCAATCGTGATCGTCGGCATAGCGGCCGAATGGTAGCGACGCGTGTGCCCGTTTTCACCGCCGGGCATTGCCCATTGACCGCTATTCGCTTCCTGACGGACCTTCGCACCGTGGCGCAGGCCCACTCCGCCCCCACCGCCGCCGACATGAACGCCCCGGACGTGCCCGGCCGGAGTTGGCGCTGGGTGCTCGTGCCGCTGGGCGTCTTCGCCGTCAGCCGCGCGGCGATCGCGCTGGGGGTGATCCTCACCCTTCGCCTTCGGCCCGGGCTGTTCAACGAGCCCGACCTTGCCACGGGCCAGCCGCTCGTGGACGGGCTCATCCGCTGGGACGGTGCGTGGTTCGCGCGCATCGCGGACGCCGGATATCGCGAGCCGCAGTGGACCAACTTCTTTCCGCTTTTTCCCCTCCTCGGCAGGCTGGCGCACGAGCTCACCGGCCTCTCCATCCCCGTCGCCCTGCTGCTGTGGAGCAACCTCTTCGGCCTGGTTGCACTCCTCGCGATCTATCGCCTCTTCGAGGAACTGGAGGGGGAACAGGTCGCCCGCGTCGCCCTCTGCCTCTTCGCGGCCTGGCCTTTCGCCTTCTTCCAGGCGGCGGCCTACCCCGAGTCGCTCATGATCGCCGCGACGGCGGTGGCGATTTGCCTGGCCATGCGCGGGCGTCACCTCGGCGCCGGCGTCGCGCTGGGCGCCGGCGTACTGGCGCGGCACCTTTCCGGGCTCGCCTGGCCCTCCCTGCTCGTGCTGGCGATGCGGCGGAAGGGTCGCGGCGGTCGATGGACGCGGATCCTCGCCCTGCTGCTGCCGATCGCTGCGGTTTGCGGCTACTTTACGTTCGTCGCGATGCGCTTCGGCGACCCGCTGGCATGGCTGCACGCCCGGTCGGAGTGGGGCGCATCGGCCTGGTGGGGCGCCTGGAGCCTCCTGGTCGATCCGTCGTCGCGCCAGCCGCACCAGGTCGCCTACGTCTTTCTCTCGCTCATCCCGCTGGCCGGCGCGATCGCCCTGCTCGCAGTTCCACGCTGGCGACCGCTGGCGCCCTTTGCGCTCTCGCTCATGGCGATGCTGTGGCTGACCGGCCTAGCGGGATTAGGCCGCTACTCCGCATCCTGCTGGCCGGCGTTCCTGCCGATCGCCTTTGTGCTGGCGCGCCGGCCGGCAGTGGCGTGGCTGGTCATCGCGGCCTTTGGCGCCCTCCAGCTTCTGTTCCTGCACCTGTTCGCGCGGCTCTACCCGATCCTCTGAAGTCGCGCCGCGCTGGCGAATGCGTATTGCGGGGCGGGACGCCATGACGACGACTTGGTACCCTCTGCGGGCGTGTCGCACGACTTCAATGATGCCGCTCCGGAGACGCCGCGCAGTCCGCTGCACCGCCTGCTGCGCCTCGCCGTGGACGTCCGCCGCGGAGAGATCGCGGCGATGTTCTGGTCGAGCCTTTATTACTTCCTGCTGATGGCCAGCTACTACCCGCTGCGCGCGGTGCGGGACGAGATCGGCGCGCGGGACGGGGCGGAGGGGCTGAGCGAGCTGTTCCTGGCGACCTTCATCGGCATGCTGATCGCGGTGCCGATCTTCTCGTGGCTCGTGTCGCGCTACCAGCGCCGCGTCTTCCTGCCGATCGTCTACGGCTTCTTCTCGCTGAACATCCTGGGGTTCTACTTCTGGTTCCGCGCCGGCGGGGACGCCTGGCGGATTGACGGCGTCGACCGGCTCTTCGACTGGGTGGGCGTGGCCTGGCGCACGCCGGGGGCAGCGCTCTACTTTGTCTGGGTCAGCATCTTCAACCTGTTCGTCGTCAGCGTCTTCTGGGGCTTCATGGCCGACCTCTGGCGCAACGACCAGGGGAAGCGCCTGTTCGGCTTCGTGGCCTTCGGCGCCAGCGCCGGCGCGATCGTCGGCGCCGCCATCCCGAGCTTCATGGCGGAGTACATCGGCTCGACGCAGCTCCTGCTCGTGAGCGCGGTGCTGCTGCTGGGGGCGATCGTCTGCGTCGGTCAGCTCAGCCGCCTGAGCCGGATGGCGGAGGCAGGCGGACCGGTGGACCTTCAGGCTCCCGGCGAGCACCAGGAGGGAGAGATTCGCGGCAAATGGTGGGACGCATTTGTCGCCGTCGCCACCTCGCCCTACCTCATCGGCATCGCCTGCTACGTCCTCTTCTACACCGCCACCTCCACGCTGCTGTATTTCATCCAGGCGGAGGTGGTGGATGCCGCCTTCAGCGACCGCGACATGCGCACGGCCGTCTTCGGGCGCATCTCGCTGGCGATCAACATCCTCTCGCTGGTGGTGCAGGGCGTGCTGACGGGCCGGCTGATGACGTGGCTGGGTGTGAGCTTCACGCTCGTGGTCCTGCCGATCGTCACGTGCATCGGGTTCGTGGTGCTCTGGCTCGTGCCGACGATGGCGGGCGCCGACACGAGCTGGTCGCTGCTCGGCTGGTCGGCGGCGCCGGTGCTGTGGGTGTTCGTCCCGTTCCAGGTGATCCGCAGCGCGAGCAACTACGCCCTGGCCAAGCCGTCGCGCGAGGTGCTCTTCACCGTCGTCAGCCGGTCGGAGAAGTACAAAGCCAAGGTCTTCATCGACACCGCCGTCTACCGGGGTGGCGACGCGGCGACGGCCTTGGCGCTCGATCCGCTGCAATCCGCCGCGGGGCTCGTCGCGCTCACGCTGGCGGGCCTGCCCCTGGCGATCATCTGGATGGTGCTGGCCATCGTTTTGGGCATCGCGCAAAAGCGCCGGGCCGCGGCCCTGCCTGCGGCGCCCAAGCGCGGCTTTGAGCCGTCCGTCGCCACCACCCCTGCGCCGGCCACCGGCGCCTGAGGTGATTGTTGCTTCTCCCCGCTGGAGCGTGACTTGCGTTAATGTGCAGCCATGTTCGGCCGCGGCTTCAAGATACTCACGCTGTTCGGGATACCCGTCTATCTCGACATCAGCTTCTTCATCATCGTGCCCCTCTTCGCCTGGCTGCTGAGCCAGAACCTGATGGCCTACGCGCAAATGGTGGGCCTGGCAGACCAGACGATCGAGTTCTTCGGCGTGCAGCCCGTGGACGGGCAGGGGCAACCCGTCGCCGAGGAGCAGGCCGTCACCTTCCGCATGAGCAGGCCGGGCCTGGCCCTGGTCTTCGGCGTCGCCGTGACGCTGGGGCTCTATCTTTCCGTGCTGATCCACGAGTTTGGGCATGCGCTCACCGCCCGGCTGTACGGCGTTCCGACGGAGCGCGTGACGCTCTGGTTCCTCGGCGGGATCGCCTCGTTCGAGCGCATGCCGCGCCAGCCCGGGGCGGAGGCGATCGTCGCCATCGCAGGCCCGCTGACCAGCTTCGCCGTCGCGGGCCTGTTCGCCCTGCTCGCGGCCTTCACGAGCGACGGCCTCTACATGTGGCAGCTCATCGTCCGCTCGCTGGCGGCGGTGAACCTGATCCTGGCGATCTTCAACCTGCTCCCCGCCCTGCCGCTCGACGGCGGGCGCGTGCTCCGCTCGCTGCTGGCCCTGTTCATGCCCTACCTCAGGGCAACGAGCATCGCAGCCGCGGTGAGTAAGCTGCTGGCCCTGCTGCTGGCGCTATCGGTCTTCTTCACGGGCAGCCTGATGATGGTCGCCATCGCCATCTTCATCTGGCTGGCGGTGAATGCCGAGACTCGGCAGAGCGCGGTTGAGGAACTCCTGCGCGGCGTACGCGTGGGGGACGTGATGGTGCGCGACGTCATGACCGTCCGCCCGGAAACGCCCGCGGGCGCGCTGCTGGAGGAAATGATCCGCCGGCGGCACCTCGGCTTCCCCGTGACGGACGAATCGGGCCGCGTGCTGGGCGTGATCGGCCTGCGCGACTTCCCGGAGGGGTTCGACCCCAACCAGCCCGCAAGCTCCCTCATGCAGACGAACTTCTGCCACCTCTCGCCCGACGCGCCGGCGATGGCGGCCTTCGAGGAGATGGGGCGCAACAACTTCGGGCGCTGCCTCGTGCTCCGGGCCGACGGACGGCTCGAAGGGCTCGTGGCCAAGTCGGACCTCATGCGCCTGCTCCAGATCCGCACCGCCGCGATGGCGGCCTCCACCCACCAGCTTCCGCGGCCCGCCATGGACGTGGCGCAGAATCCCGGGCAGTGAAAGCCCGCGACGCGCGCAGGCGGCCTTCTGAGGCTACTTCTCGGTTCCGCCGTTGAGTTCGCGCAGGAGCTGCGGGTGCGCCTCGGCCCCGGCGGCGAGGAAGGGAACTTTCCGTCCCCGGTAACCCGTCACGTCGAACGGGAAGATCGGCTTGCCGTCGAGCCCCGTCACCACGCCCCCCGCCGCCAGGACGATCGCGGACGCGGCCACGCAATCCCAGAGCTTGCCGTTGACGGTGATCGCGCCATGCGCCACGCCCGCGCCGACCAGCGTCGCCTCCAGCGCCGCCGACCCGAGGATGCGCAGCTTCCAGTCCGTCCGCCCGAGCCAGCGCACCGCCCAGGAGGGGCAGCGCCCATCCGGGTCGAGCAGGTTGCTCGTGAGCATCAGCAGGCTCGATGACGACATCGGCGTCTGCAACGCCGCGCACGCGCGGCCGTTCACGCTTGCGCCGTGACCCTCGGCCCCCATGTACAGCGCGTCGTGCGTCGGGTCGTAGACGATGCCCAGCCTCGGCTTGCCCGCTTCCAGCAGGCCGATGCAGACCGCCCAGTTGCCAAGGCCCGCGATGAAGTTGTTCGTCCCGTCGATCGGGTCGATCACCCAGTTTCGCCCGCTCGGCGCCAGATCCTCCGCCGTGATGCCCAGCCCCGTCTCGCTCTCCTCGCCGATGAAGCCGTCCTCGGGGAACGCTTCGCGCAGGCCCGCGATGATCGCCCGCTGAACTTCCCGATCCGCCACCGTCACCGCTTCGCCGCACGTCGTCGCGTGCGTCTTCGTCAGCCGCTCCACGCGGCCGCAGTGCTCCAATGCAATCGCCCCCGCCTCGCGCGCCAGGCGCGCAGCGACCGTCATCTCCCGCTCCAGCGACTTCCCTGCGACTGCCATGATCCGACTATACCTCGCAAACGCCGCGCCGTTCGGGCGGCCGACTTCGATCATCGCTCACGCCGCCACAATCGGTCTCGCCGCGGTCCGACCTCATTCCCGCGCCGTCTGAATGAAGCGGATCGTGTTCGGGTCGTACTTCCAATTGCCCCTGACATTCGACCCTCGCGCGGCAAGGGCGATCGTTCCGTCCGGCAGAACATCACTGACGAAGTCGAAGCCGCCTTCCGCGGTGAAGATCTCCCGGCCGCCATGCTGATCCACCGCCACGACGCGCGTCGTGGTGCGGTTCGCGTGCGTCTCATCGATCAGGACGACGAGAAGATCGGGCGCTACAAGCACGTCATCGATCTCGCGGTAGACGCCCGGCTCCGAGACCGCAAGCCGGTAGAGCCCCCTGTCGAGTCGCGGCGCTCCTCCGTCGCCGAACTCGAGCCGATGAACCTCGAGCGTTTTCCCGTCACTCTCGGTGATCCCGACAACCGGGAGTGACGCCGTGAAGATCCGCTCCGCCTGGAGATCATCGGGAGCCTCCCAGCGAGCAACGACCTTTCGCTCCTTGAAGTCGAAGATCGTGCAGCCGCCGAAATAGCTGTAGATGATGTGCGGCGTGGAGGCGATGAGGTCGGCGGAACCGGGCCGACCATGCGGCAAGGCGATGGTGACAACGCCGGTATCCTCGGTGACGACAATGAGCTCGGCGGTCTCAAAGTCCACGAAGCAGTAGACCTTGAGGCCATCCTGGTATCCGACCGGATAGCAGTGGCGGCGCCCCTGAAGCTCCGCCAGCGGCGTGATCTCACCGGACTCGGGATCGACCTTCCGGAGCAGGGTGGTCTCGTCGACCACGACGACCTGAAGCACGTGCAGCCTGCCCTCGACCGAGATGGCCTCGTTGCGTGTCAGGCCCGCGGGTGCAGGAAGCACGCGCTCGATCTCGCCGCCGCGGCCTGCGAGAACGAGTTCTCCTTCCGTCGACTTCCAGATCGTCTTCTGCCCGTCGGTATGGATCCACCATGCCTCGCCCGGCACCGGAGGCGCGGCGCAGAGACAGGCCAGCGCGAAGATCCAGCACGATATCGAATGCAGGAGCATGTTCCCTCGCAGGTGAAGGCACCCTACCAGACGAGAACACCCTCGGCGAGCCGTATCGCCCCGCCACTATCGCGCATCGTGATGGGCATTGCGCGCCCAGAGGCGCAGCGCCGCCTGGCCGATGGGGGTAAAGGTTTCGTCCTTCGCCGCCTCCAGCGCCGCGGCGGGCGTGGCGGGCACCGCGTGGAGCGCGGTGTGCTCCGTCGTGTCGAGGCGATGGCGGATCTCTTCGACCGCCAGCCGCGTGCGGGCGTGCAGGATCAGCTCGGGGTGGCGGATCCGGTCATCCTCGGCGATCCCCAGCAGCGCGATGTGCGGCACGTCTTCGGGCAGCAGGCCGATCTCCTCCGCCAGCTCGCGCCGGCACTCAGCGAAGATGTCCAGCGGCGTCGCGGGGTCGGGCGGCGGCTCCAGCGCGCCGCCGAACGGGTGGATGCGGTGCGGGTAATAGGCGACGCGTGCGCTGCGCCTGCCGAAGAGCAGGAAGCCGTCGGCCGATTCCAGCGCCGGCGAGACGCCGAGGGCGTTGGCGAGCGCCTCCGTCGGCAGATCGGGCGGGCCGTGGAGATTGGTGCCGAGGAAGATGCGGTAGCTCGTGATCGAGAGATCCAGAAGCAGGTGCGACGCGCCGGCGCGCGCCTCCTCCGTGAACGACTCGAGACGGCACATCGGGCCGTCATAGAGATGAAGCGACGGATCGCCGGCCATGCGCTCCCAGGCGCGCTCGACGGCGTCACGCGCCGCCGGCGTGTCGACGCGCGAGCTCCCGACGAAGCGGCACGACACGCTCCCCGGCGTCCAGCGGCCTTCGAGGTGAAACGTCAGCACGGGAAGCGTTGTACCGCAAACTCACGAGCCGCTCATCCCCGCGCCGATGCCGGCAAGGCCGAAGCCGACGAGCACGAGCACGATCACCAGCACCTCCAGCGAAAGGGCGATGATGCCCATCACGAGGCCTGCCGTCGCCATCCCCTCCCCCTCCGCCTCGCCGCGGCGGACTGCGCCCCGCGCGACGATGCCGAAGATGATCGCCAGCACCGCGAGAATCGGCGAGATGCAGAAGTTGATGTAAGGAAGCAGGCAGAAGGCGAGGCTGCATATGCCCAGCACCATGCTCGCCGTCGCGATGCCGCGGGGCTTGGGCCCGCCGGGGCCGACATACCCGCCGTAGCCGAGCTGGTGTCCGCCGGGCCCTCCCGTGGGCTGTCCGAAGGCGCTTCCCTGCTGCGGCGGCTGGTACTGGGGGTTCTGCGTCATGGTCTCTCGCTGACCTGTGCCGCTTCGTTACACCAGTTGAGGGCCGGTTTGTCAAATGCAAAAGACAGCCGCGATCCCTGGATCGCGGCTGCGGGTAGTGGCCGTATGCGGGGGCGGTGACGGCCTCAGCACTTCTCGATGACGACGTTGACCTTCACCGGGTTGGAGACGATGTCGAAGACCGGGGAGCGGCGGGCCAGCTCGGCGAGCTTCTCGGCGTCGGCGTCGCTGCGCACCTTGAACTTCACGCGGATCTCCTGGTAGCCGGGGCGGACGTTGCGGTCGAGCCAGAGGAAGCCCTGGAGATCGAGATCTCCCTCCAGGCGCGACTCGGCATGCTCGATTTCGATGCCCTGCGCGGCGGCGTGATAGACCATCGTTGTCGTGAGGCAGCCGGCGAGGGCGTTCAGGACATGCTCGACGGGGTTGGCGCCGTTGTCCTCGCCGAGGAGCACGGGCGGCTCGTCGCAATCGAGGACGAACGGCTCGGTGCGCGCATCGTCCTCCTTGCCGGCACCGTAGAACTCCTGGATGGTGGAGCGGTTGTGCCCCCCGCCGAGCCACTCGTTCCGGGCACGGAACTGGAAGCGGGCGATGGACGGGTCGGCCTTGACGGCCTGGATGGTGTCGAACAGGGCGGTGACGTTCACGCCGTTGCGAACGGTGGCGGGTACCTGGGTCGTGGACATGGTGTTCCTCCTTCGGGGTTCCGAGCTGGCGATCGACATCCGATCGCGTCGGCGGCCCCCAGATCAACGCGCGTGCCGGAGGAGTGAGTTTCTCGTATTCCCTGTTCTCGAGCGGAGTTATCGCTCCACTCACAGCGCGTACCTTACCCGCGAGATTTCGCGAGATCGCGGGTTCTCGTGACGAACGCTCAGGAAGGACGGCGGATGCCCAGGGCCTTCATGCGCGACGCGACCGTGGAGGGTGGCATGCCGAGGCGATCCGCCGCTCCACTCTTACCGGAGATGCGCCACCCGCTGGCGACCAGCGCCGCCTCGACGTTGCTCCGCTCCAGTTCCTGCAACTGCGCCGCCGTCAGGATGCGGCTCGGTGCGACGCCGCCATCATGCGCCGCTGGGGGTGGCAAGGAAGGCAATCCGTCGAGCGCTTCGAAGCGCAGCGCGCCGTCGCAGGCGGTGATGACGGCGCGTTCGATGACGTTCTGAAGCTCGCGGACATTTCCCGGCCAGCGATATTCCTCCAGGTGTGCGATGGCGGTCGCGTCGATCGGGTTGATTCGCCTGCCCAGGCGCCGGGCGGCCCGCGAGGCGAATGCCTCGGCGAGCAGCGCCACGTCGCCCCGCCGCTCGCGCAGGGGAGGAACGTAGATCGGGAAGACGTTGAGCCGGTAGTAGAGATCCTCGCGGAACGTCCCGTCGCGCACCGCCTGGCTCAGGTCGCGATTGGTCGCGGCAACGACGCGGACATTCACCTTCTGCGTCCGGGCGGAGCCGACCGGCTCAAACTCTCCCTCCTGGAGGACGCGCAGCAGCTTGGCCTGGAGCTCCAGCGGCAGCTCGCCGATCTCGTCGAGGAAGATCGTTCCGCCGTCGGCGAGGGCGAAGCGCCCCTCGCGCTTCTGGGTGGCGCCGGTGAAGGCGCCCTTCTCGTGGCCGAAGAACTCGCTCTCGATGAGAGCGCCCGGCACGGCGGCACAGTTGACCTTGATGAGCGGGCGATCGGATCGGTGGCTGGCACAGTGGATGGCGCGGGCGACGAGCTCCTTGCCGGTGCCCGTCTCGCCGTGGATCAGGACGGTGGCGTCCGTCCCGGCGACCTGGGCGATCTGCTCGCGCACGCGCCGGATCGCGTGGCTGCGGCCGATGAGGCCGTCCTCGGCATCGGCTTCGCCCAGTTGCTCGCGGAGGTATGCGCGCTCGGCCGCAAGGGCCTGGATGGTGCGCTGCGCCCGCTCGCGGTCGCGAAGGTCGCGCAGGACGAGCGTATAAAAGCGCCGCCCGTTCGTGGTGTAGCAGGCAAGAGTCGCCTCGACGTCGAACCGCTCACCGTCGGCGGCTTGCGCCTCGAGCGGGGAAGGGAACCAGATGGAGCGCGCGGCCGTTTCGCGCGGGTCGAGTCGCTCGCAGGCGCGCCTGATTACGCCGGCCGCCTCGCTCGGGAAGAGGAACGCGAGCGTCTTCCCGGCCCAAGCCCCCCGCTCGATCCCGAAGATGCGCTCCCCGGCGCGGTTCATCAGGGTGATGGTTCCGTCCGAGTCGATCTCGACGACGGCGTCCATGACGCCGTCGAGCAGGCGGCTGAGCTTCTGCTCGCGCTCCGCGATGGCTGCCTCAGCGCGCACGCGCCGCAGCTCGGCGGAAGCGCGGGCGGCGAAGATGCGCAGGATCGCCAGCGCCCGCTCTTCGGCCGGCAGCGGTCGCCGGTCGAGCACCGCGAGATGCCCGAGCACGGTCTGCTCATCCACGTCGAGCAACGGCATGCCGAGGAAGCTGACGGCGGAGAGGCGATCCAGGTCGTTGTCGCCGGGGTAGAGCTGGACGACGTTCTCGGGAATGTGCACGGCCTCGCGGCTGCGAACGACCTTCTCGCATGGCGTGCCCGCGATCGCGTAGTCGTAGCGATCGACGAAGTCCCCGTCGAGCCAGAAGCCGAGGGCGCTGAGGTGCTGCTCCTGCTCATCGAACTCCGTGACCCACGCGGCGCTGGTGTCCAGCGCCTGGGCGAGGTTGCAGGCGAGCGCGCGGAAGAACGGCCTGCCGGTCTTGGCGCTGGTTCCCTCGACCACGCGCCGCAGCGCAGTGTCCGGGTCGATCTGCTGGAGTGGTTGAGACATGCGTGGCCGGTCTCCCCGACCACCGGCCCCATTTCCTGATCTTACGCCGATTCCGGGCGTGCCGGCGATGGCGCGGTCGTAGCGCTCGCCTCAGACGTCGAAGTACTTCGCCTGCGGATGGTGCACGACGAGGGCGTCGGTGCTCTGCTCCGGCTCCAGCATGAACTCCTCCGTCAGGTTCACGCCGATCCCCGCCGGCTGGAGCAGCGCCAGGAGCTTGGCCCGATCCTCGAGGTTCGGGCAGGCCGGGTAGCCGAAGCTGTAGCGGCTGCCACGATACCCCTGCTGGAAGAGCTTGCGGACGTCCTCGGCGTCCTCCGCCGCGAAGCCCAGTTCGGCGCGCATCCGCTTGTGCCACATCTCCGCCAGCGCCTCGGCGCACTCGACGCCGAAGCCGTGAAGATAAAGGTACTCGGTGTAGCGGTCGGCAGCGCGCTCCGCCTCGGCGAGCCGGCTGATCGTCGAGCCCATCGTGACGAGTTGCGCCCCCAGGACGTCGTACTCGCCGCTCACGCGGCTGCGGAAGAAGTCGCTGATGCAGAGCCGGCGCCGCCCGTCCTGCCGCGGCAGGCTGAAGCGCAGCCATTCCACCGGCTCCCCGTCCGGGCGGATCGGCCCTTCGCCCGCGTCGCGCATGCAGGCGGCGAATGCCTCGGGGCGGTAGACAACCAGGTCATCGCCATCGCCCTGCACGGGGAAGTAGCCCCAGGTGACCTTCGGCTCGAGGACTGTCTCGGTCATGGCCCGCTGCTGGAGCTCGCGGAACTTCGGCCGGGCGGAGTCCTCCAGGCTTGCCTCGAACGCTTCGGCGGAGAGGCCCTTCTTCTTGAAGCCCCACTGCCCGGTGAAGAGCGCGACCTCGTTGACATAGCCGAAGACGCGGCTGACGGGGATGTCTCGCGCGACCCGGCTGCCCCAGAACGGCGGACGCGGCACGGGGTTGTCGCGCGCGACCTCCGGGCGATCGGCCGCGTCACGACTCGCGGGGCGCACGGCCCGACTGCGCAGCTCGCGCCGGTTGCCGACGCGTGCCTGCTGCTCCTCCACCAGGGTTTGCACGCGCCCGGTGCCCACGTAGTCCATCGACTTCAGGCCGTCGAAAGCGTCCTTGCAGTAGAGCAGCGGCCCGCCGTAGAGATTGGCCAGGTCGTCTTCGGCGTAGTCGCGCGTCAGCGCCGCCCCGCCGAGCAGGACCGGGAGGTTCACGCCGCGGCTGTTCATCTCGAGCAGGTTGTCCTTCATGACAGCCACGCTCTTGACGAGCAGACCGCTCATGCCAATCGCGTGAGCGCCATACTTCTCGGCAGCGGCAAGGATGTCGCCAATCGGTTGCTTGATGCCCAGGTTGTGAACGGCGTAGCCGTTGTTTGTGAGGATGATGTCGACGAGGTTCTTGCCGATGTCGTGGACGTCCCCCTTGACGGTGGCGAGAACGATGCGGCCCTTGGAGTGGTCGCCCCCGACCTTCTCCATGTGCGGCTCGAGGTGGGCGACGGCGGCCTTCATCGTTTCGGCGCTCTGGAGCACGAACGGAAGCTGCATCTGGCCGGAGCCGAAGAGCTCGCCGACGACCTTCATCCCGTCGAGCAGGAAGTTATTGATGATGTCCAGCGGCTTGTGCCCCGCCGCCATCGCCTCATCGAGGTGCTTTGTGAGGTTGCGCTTCTCGCCGTCGATGATGTGGCGCTTCAGCCGCTCCTCGATCGGCAGCGACTCGTCCTCCGACGCCGGGACCGACGAGCCGGCCTCCTCGTCGTCGGAGAAGAGATTCACGAAGTGGGTGAGCGGATCGAAGTCTTCGCGCCGGCGGTCGTAGATCAGGTCGAGTGCGGCGTTCCACTTCTCCTCGTCGATCCGGTTGCGCGGGAGGATCTTGCTGGCGTGGACGATGGCCCCGGTCAGCCCCGCCTCGCGCAGCTCGTGCAGGAAAGCGCTGTTGAGCACGACGCGCGCCGCCGGCTTCAGGCCGAAGCTGACGTTCGAAAGCCCGACCACCGTGTGGCACTCCGGCAGCTCCTGCGCGATGCGCCGCGTCCCTTCGATCGTCTCCATCGCGTTGCGACGGTCTTCCTCGATGCCCGTGCTGATCGGCAGCACGAGCGGATCGAACATCAGGTCACCATCCCGCAGGCCATACTTTCCGACCGCCAGGTGCCGGGCGCGCCGGGCAATGCTGATCTTCCGCTCCGCGGTCCGGGCCATCGCGGCCTCGGGATCCTCGTCGATGCACCCGACGACGAGAGCCGCCCCGTACTTGGCCGCCAGCCCGCAGATCCGGCTGAACTTCTCCTCCCCCTCCTCGAGGTTGGCGCTGTTGAGTGCGCATCGTCCGCCCGCAAGCTTGAGGGCGACCTCCATCACCTCCGGATCGGTCGAGTCGATCATCAGCGGAGCTGGAATCTGCTGGACGTAACGCCGCACGACTTCCTGCATGTCGCGCTTCCCGTCGCGGCCGACGAAGTCGACGCAGACGTCCAGCACCATGGCGCCGCCCTTGATCTCGTCGCGGGCCATGCTCACCAGGCCGTCCCAGTCCTCCTGCTGGAGCAGGCGCTTGAATTGCCGGCTTCCGTTGGTGTTGGTGCGCTCGCCGACGATCAGGTAGGAGTTGTCCTGCCGGACGTCGACGGTCTGCGTGAGCGACGATAGCTGCTCCTTCGGCTGCGGCGTACGCTTTGGAGCGGAGGAAATAGCGGTCTTCGGCACTGCGTCACCCACGAAAAAAGGCCAACGAACGATGGGACTGGGCCCCGCACCCGATCATGAGATTCGTGCCCGGAGGCCGAGCCGCTCTACATCTCGGACTACAGCCGACTCGCCGACTTCCTCGAGTTCGACGAGGCCGCCGCCGCGTGCAGGCGGCACTTCGCGGTCCGGCTCACCCGGGAGCTGTTCGAGATGCCGCTGTGGCGGCTGCTCGACGAGATGGAATGAGCCCGACTACACGGCGGCCAGCACTTCGTCCTCCGCCTCCACGCCCAGCGGGCCGCGCGATCCGAGCCGCTCGATCAGCGCCCGGAGGTGCGCCACCTTCGTGCCGCAGCACCCGCCGACGAT
Organism: Planctomycetota bacterium; assembly: GCA_023417885.1. GTDB lineage: Bacteria > Planctomycetota > Phycisphaerae > Tepidisphaerales > Tepidisphaeraceae > JAEZED01. The sequence goes on along the minus strand of JAEZED010000200.1, from coordinate 29,115 downwards.
GTTCACGCCGAACTCGTCCACGAACCGCATCATCCCGTCGGCGAAATCGGCTGCGCCCAGGGGGAAGCTGCTGCGGCCGTCGATCATCACCGGCAGGCCGGCGTTCGGCAGGACGCTGACGTACCTCGGCCAGAGCCGGCAGATGGCCTGGATCGCCTCCGAAAGCTCCTGCGGGCCGTAGGCGCAGTTCACGCCCAGGACATCGATCTCGGGGAACGGCAGGAAGGTCGCGACGAACGTCTCCGGATCCGGCCCGGTGAGCATGTTCGCCCCGTTGTTCAGGTCGAAGCTTGCCTGCACCATGATCGGCAGGCGTTTGCCGGTCGCCTCGAACGCGCGCCGGATCGCGGAAAGCGTCACCTTCACCTGGAGCAGGTCCTGGACGGTTTCGGCCAGCAGCACGTCCGCCCCGCCGTCGATGAGGCCGCGAACGTTCTCGTAGTAGCTGGCCTCCATCTCGTCCCAGTCCGTGTTCCCGAAGCTCACGAGCTTCGTCCCCGGGCCAATCGACCCAATCACGTAACGCGGACGCTGCGGCGTCTCAAACTCGTCGCACGCCTCCCGCGCGATCTGCGCCGACAGGCGGCTCACGTCGTACGCCTTCTCGGGCATCCCCGCCTCAGCCATCACGATGCGGTTGCCGCCGAAGCTGTTGGTCTCGACGGCGTCGCAGCCGGCCTCGAGGAACCCCTGGTGGATCTCACGGATGACGTCCGGGCGGGTGAGGTTCAGCACCTCGCTCATGTTCTCGTGCCCGAGCCAGTCGCGCTCCAAATCCAGGTCGTTCCGCTCCTGGAGCGCGCTGCCCATCGCCCCATCGAGGACAACCACCCGTTCGGCCACCAGGTCCAGGAAAGGCTTGCGCGTACTCATGGCACTTAGTCTAACCCGCCGCACCCCGATCGTCCAGCCGTTTATCCGGATGAAAGGCTGAATGCCGCGCGTTCAGGCGCTGCCCGCCCGGGCCGCGCGCCTTAGATTCCTAACCATTATGAAGTGCCCAGTTTGCCAGAACGTCGAACTTGTCATGAGCGAGCGGCAGGGCATCGAAATCGACCGGTGCCCCAACTGCCGCGGCATCTGGCTGGATCGCGGGGAGCTCGACAAGATCATCCAACGCGCCGCCGACGAGGAACGTCCCGACGCTGCGCAGGACAGCACCACCCCGCCCCATGGCGACCCGGTCATCCACGGCGGGCACGGCTCACGCCACGGCTACCAGGGCGACTCTCCCAAGGGGAAGCTGCGACGGCCCTTCTGGATGGATATCTTCGAGTGAGCCATCGATCGCCGCTCGCTGACGTGACGCACCCATGATGCTCCTCTGGTTCCTGCTCGGCCTGATTCTGCTCGCCGGCGGCGCTGAGCTGCTGGTGCGCGGGGCCGCTGCGCTGGCGCGGGCGGCGGGGATCTCTTCGCTCGTGGTCGGGCTCACCGTCGTCGCCTTCGGCCCCAGCAGCCCAGAGAGGGCGGTTAGCATCGGCGCCGGTCTCACCGGCGCCGGGGAAATCGCCGTCGGCAACGTCGTCGGATCGAACATCTTCAACGTCCTTTTCATCCTGGGCGGCTCCGCGCTCGTCGCACCGCTGGTCGTGTCGCGCCAACTGCTGCGGCAGGACATCCCGATCATGATCACCCTGTCGCTCGTTCCCGTCGTGCTCGGCTGGGATGGGGCGATCTCCCGGATGGATGGCATCCTCGCCGTGGCACTCCTTGCCGGTTACTCGTTCTGGCTCATACGGCAATCCCGCCGGATGGAGCCCGACCGCGGCGAGGCCAACGCCGCGCTGGACGAACCCGACAATCGCGCCCCGGAAGGCCGGCGCGCTCTGGTGGTCAATCTGGTCATGGCGATCGTCGGCCTCGGCCTGCTCCTTCTGGGCGCGCGCTGGCTGGTACATGCCGCCGTCGCCTTCGCCGAGACTCTCGGTGTGGACAAGCTCATCGTTGGACTGCGATCGTCGCCGCCGGCACGAGCCTGCCGGAGGTGGCCACCTCCCTCATCGCCTCGATACGCGGCCAGCGCGACATCGCGATCGGCAACGTCGTCGGCAGCAACGTCTTCAACCTGCTGGGCATACTCGGCGTGAGCGCCGCGGTGACGCCCGGCGGGCTGCCCATCGCGCCGGCCGTGCTCCAGCTCGACGTCCCGGTCATGTTCGCCGCCGCGCTCGCCTGCCTGCCGATCAGCTTCACCCACGGGCGCATTTCTCGCCTCGAGGGAGCCCTGCTCCTGGGCGCCTACGTCGCCTATACCACGTACCTCGTTCTCAATGCCCGCCAGCACCCGCTGCTGGAGCCGGTGGGCGCCATCCTCGTCTGGATCCTCCTGCCCGCAGCCGGCTTGCTGCTGGCTGTCTCGACGCTCCGGCACGTGCGCCGCCGGGGTCGCTTACGGCACGACACCGCCCTCGCACCCGATTGACGAGGGAAACGCGGCAATGCCGCTCCAGCCGGCGCACTTGACGCCGTTCCGCACGCCTGCGGGGCCCTCTGGTGCAATCCGAGCGACGGTTCGGCATGCCGATTGCCCTACAGTGGGGCATGCTTCCGCAGTTCGAATCGCCTGCATGGCAATACTTCTGGTTCACCGTCCTGGCGGTCGCGGCGATCCTCCTGCTCTTCCTTGGCTACAAGGTCGGCCGCTGGCTCGGCGCCGGCAGCCAGCGCAAGCTCGTGCAGCAGAAGGAGGAGGAGCTCTTCTCCGCGCAGCGCGGCTTCAAGAAGGTTTACGACGACGAGCTCACCACCCTTCGGACGGACAACGCACAGCTCAAGCAGGAGGTCGACAGCCTCAAGACGCGCGTCGAGGAGTATCGCCGCAAGGCCGCCGGCTACGGCGGACTCTTCAGCTCCGGCGGAAAGCGCGCCGACGCCATGTACGCCCTGCTGTTGGAGAACGAGGCGCTCGAAGAGGCGCTGTTCACCCAGAACGACAAGCTCCGGCAGGAGCGAACCGACGCCGTGAAGGAACAGCTCCGCGCCGCCAGCTATCGCCGCGTGCTCATGAGCCAGCTCATGGAGGAAGGGAAGATCAAGGGGACGGCCGACCGCGTCCTGGGCGAGGAGCGCCACGAGGAAGGCCGGCAGCTTCCTGACCACTCCACCAATAATCACGCCCACCAGGCCCACCACGCGCACGACGACTGAACCCACCGCACCGCTGCAACCCCGAAACACCCATGAGCGACGCCTCTCCCGGCAGCCACAGCTACTACGACTGGCAGGTTTCGACGCTGATGCTCGCGTACGACGCCGTTGAGCCCCTGTCGCGCAACGACATCGAGCGCCAGAACCGCCGGCAGCAGAAGTGCGAGCGGGAGGTGCGCGACATCGCGCTCGCCGTCATCCCGCCCGACTTCGAACGCGACCCCTCCCGCGAGATCCCGCCGCCGATCATCGTCGAGATGACCCGCGCCACGCTCCGCCGCGCATCGGAGATCGTCGGCCTCATCGGCAAGCCGAACGGCCAGCTCCGGCAACCCTGAGGCCGTTTCACTCGGTCGCCCGACGCAGCGTCACTCGGATCGGCCGGTGGTCGCCGCCGATCGCCGGGCCCACCTCGAATCCCTCTGCCGCCAGCCCCTGCGAGTGGTAGGCGCCGTCGATGGGCACGCGCAGGGGCGCCGGGAGGCTGGCGGGCCACGTCCCTTCGAACGTGCCGATGCCGATCCCGCGGCGGGCGTCGCGGAGCTTCGCCCGCTGGCACAATCCCTTCACCAGCACGCCCTGCGAAGTGCTGTTGAAGTCGCCGATCAGCAGCCGCTGTGCGCCCGAGACTTCCTGTGCGCGGCACCAGAGCGTTGCGCTTGCCATCCCCTCGGCCTGGAACCGGTAATGCCTCCCGGGTGCGGGACGCGTCGTGTGAAATCCGAGGATCGCAACCGGCTTCCCGTCCAGCTCCAGATGTGCCTGCACCATTGGCCGCTCGGGGTCCGGCGTCGGTCGCACCACCCCGGCCGAGACGCCGGGCAGCCGCGCCAGCAGGGCCACGCCGCGCGTGTCCTGGCGCGCCTCGGCGGCCAACGTCATGAACTCCAGCCCGCGTTCCGACAGGGCCCGCTCGATGCGCGGGAGGTTGCCGGGCGTGACCTCCTGGAGCAGGACGAGGTCAGGCGGGTCGCGGGCGATCCAGGCGGCCAGCCGGTCGGCATCCACCTGGTCATGGCCGACGTTGGCGTGGACGATCGCCAGGGGCGTGCCTGTCCCCGCCGGCGCGGAGGCGAACAGCAGCGGCGCCAGGAAGTAGACGTTCAGAAATGCCCCGGTGACCCAAGCTCCTGCCAGCGGCCGCGGCCCGACGAGCAGTTGCAGGCAAGCCACCGCCAGCAGACCCAGCGCGAGCTGGGGCCGTAAATGCGTCAGCAGGTCGAGCCACCACGCCGCCGGGGCCGCAAGACTGAGAAGCGTCCCCGCCAGCAGCGCGCCGCCCAGGGCGAGGAGCACGCCCTGCAACACTCGCCGCGCCTTCCCTGGGGAGCGGGGCGCATTGGGACGATCCTCGGGCGCGGGCGCCGCGTCGCTCATGGGGGCAGTCTAGCCGGGAGATCTCGGCGGCTGCACGGCGCGGCGCAGGCCCGACTGGCGGATTAGAATGCCGCCGGTGCTCGGGCGCGTTTCACATCAGTTGCTCACGCTCCTCCAGTTGACGCGGATGGCGCTGGTCTTCACCGCCATCAGCAACGGGCTGGCGGCGCTGCTGCTTCGGGCGGAGCTTGCCGGCCTCGAGCCGGCCTCTCTCGATCCGTGGCTCATCGTGGCGACCTTGGCAATCGCCGTCGGCCTCTACGGCTTCGGCATGGCACTCAACGACATCATCGACCGCCGGCGCGACCGGCAGATCGCGCGGAGCCGCCCGTTGCCCTCGGGGCGCATCGGGGTCGGCGCCGCCATGCTCGTGGCGACGCTGCTGCTGGGCCTTGCGCTGCTGGGAGGCCTGGTCTTCCGCGAGCGCGTCGACGACGGGATGGTCAGCCTGCTCCTGGTGATCCTCACGGCCGGGCTGATCACGGCTTATGACTACACCGGAAAGTACCTGGTCTGGCTCGGGCTGCTGATGCTCGGCTTGATCCGCTTCTTCCACACGGCAATCCCGGCGCCGGAGCTGCCCGTCGTCTGGCACCCGCTCTGGCTGATGAACCACGTGACGATCATCAGTGCCATCGCCTACCGATGGGAAGCGAAGCGCCCGCCCCTGTCGCGCTCCCAGGCCTGGACGCTGGCGGCGGGACTGGTGCTGCTCAATGCCGCCCTGATCGTCGCCTTCTTCCTGCGGCGCGGGGAGAGCTTCGCCGAGTCGCTGCGCCTCTCGCCGGCGCTGATTCCCCCGGTGCTGGCGGCAGCGGCGTTCGGGGTCGTCGGCTTCCTCATCAAGCAGCGTGCGAACGACCGGCGCGCCGCGGGCAAGGCGCTGATCCTGTACGGCCTGCTCTGGCTCATCGTCTACGACGCCCTCTTCGTCGCCGGCTACGTGGACATCCGCCTGGGGCTGGCCCTGATGGTCCTCTGGCCGATCGCCTACCTGGGCGTCCGGCTGATGCGCGTCTGGGCTGTCATGACCGACCTGGCGCGCAAGCCGGAGTACATCCGGGCAGACTGAGGCGCACGCCTCAGCCGTCGCCGATGTCCTCGTTCCACAGCTCCGGCCGCTCGGCGATGAACTGCCGCATCATCGCGATGCACCGCTCGTCGCGCAGGTCGATCACGAGGATGCCGTGGCTCTGCATGAAGGCGGGTGACGTCCCGCCCGGTCCCTCGCCGCCGGGAAACGTCTCGCTCTCCCCCACCACCACCTCCGGGATGCCGAACTGCACCGCCGCCCCGCTGCACAGGAAGCAGGGCATGAGCGTGCTGTAGAGCACCGTGTCCTTGTATGTCTTCTGCCGGCCGGCGTTGTTCAGGCAGTCGATCTCCGCGTGGATCATCGGCCGCCCCTCCTGTACGCGCCGGTTGTGCCCGCGCCCGATGATCTGCCCGCCGCGCACCAGCACGCTGCCGATCGGCAGGCCGCCCTCGGCAAGTCCCTTCTTCGCCTCCTCGATCGCCGCGGAGAGATACGGCTCGTGCCTGCCCTGGTCGTTCGACATGCCGGTCATGCTCGGCGCGGCGGGCGCAAAAGGCAAGGCCGGGAGGGGCTAAGCCCCCCGGCCCTGCATCACGCCATCCCGGAATCGCCACAAAAAGGCATCCGTGCCGTGCGGCGCCGACCCTTCTGCCCTCGGGCGGCGCCGCCTGATCGATCCGGCGGCATCGCCGGCCATCCGTGACCGGCGTCTGCCTCTTACGAACGGATCCAACCGCGGTTCGCCAAACGACTTCAGTCCCACCGAACCTCCGCGACAACATGCCCCACCAGGCCCTCCTCCTCCACGCCGTGAACCGCCACGTGCGCCCCCTGCCTGCGGATCAACTTCTCCGCGGCGGCCAGCTCCCCACCCAGCCGCGGCCCCTTCATGGCCAGCAGCCGACCGCCGGGCGCAACGAGCGGGCGGCACCACCCGAGGACCTTCTCCATCGGCGCCAGCGCCCGGCAGGCGACGACATCGAACGCCTCGCCCCGCCACTCCTCGGCGCGGCCACGCCGGACCGCGATGTTCTCCAGACCCAGCGCCGCCGCCGTCTCCTCCAGGAACGCCGCCTTCTTGCCAATGCTCTCGATCAGCGTGACCGAAGCGTCGGGCCGGGCGATCGCCAGGGGAATGCCCGGCACGCCCCCGCCGCTCCCGACGTCCGCCAGCCGGTGCTGGCCCGGCGGGAGGTGCGGCAGGAGCGTGAGCGCATCGCCGACGTGCTGAACCCGCGCCTGCTCGCGATCGACGATGCGCGTGAGGTTCATCCGCGCGTTGGCGGCGAGGAGGAGATCGAGGTAGCGCTCCAGCGCCGCCGCCTGCTCAGCGGTGAGCGTGCCGCCGGCGTCGCGCGCGAGACTTTCCCACAAGGGGTGTACCACGCCCGATCGTAGCGACCGCGCTTGGTAGCAGAGGCTCCCAGCCCTTAGTAGCAGAGGCTTCGAGCCGCTGCCCTCAAACCAGGAGTCGATGCCAGAGGCTTCCAGCCTCTGCTGCTACGCCGGTCAGGCTTCGATGATCTCGTTCCTGTACCGGGCCGACAGGGCCCTGGCCTTCTCGGCCCGGGCTTGCTTCTCATCGTCGCTGAGCTCGGGCACGGGGCCGGTGCGCGTCGGGACGCGGTCGCCGATCTCGAGGAAGAAGGCCTCCTCGCCGGCGGGCGAGACGGTGCACAGGAGCCGCGCGGGCGCCGCGGAGACGTTCCTGAAGGCGTGCGGGGCGTTGGCCGGGATGCTCACCGTCTCCCCGGCGCGCGCGGTGGACTTCTCGCCGCGGAACGTCACCTCCACTTCCCCCTCCAGCACGTGGAACATCTCCTCGAAGTCATGCCGGTGCGGCGGCGGACCGCCGCCCGGCGGAACGTGCATGTCGATCAGGGCGTATCGCCCCCCCGACTGCTCGCCGGAAACGAGAATCGTGTAGACATTCCCCACGACCGCGACGTGCGGCAGGGCAGCGTCCGTCTCCGGACGGGCAACGGTCATCTCGCGCGACGTGTCATCGGCTGGCAACATTGGCTCTCCCGGTGGCGCCCGGCTGTCGGTCACGCGTCCGGATAGAGTTGCCTCGCCCAGAGCGTCACGATGACCAGAGATCCCACAAGCACCGCAAGCAGACAAAACCCAATCGCTGCGTATATTCGCATGATTCGTAGACAACGGTAGCAGAAGAACTGACGAGCCACCGGGGATTGCGGGAACCGCCCTTCCCACCGATAGAACATTAGCTTTCGCTTCCCATGTTTCAGTTCGCCGCAGCGTTCACAATAGTCTTCGTCCGCCTTCGGCATCACGCTCTCCGTTCACTCTCATGATCGATCATTCGCGGTGATACTACTCCCCAGGAATGTAGCTGATCGTCCCCTCCATCGGACTGCTCGCGCTCGCGTAACGCTTCTTCGCGATCCGCCCCGCGCGGTAGCCGAGGTACCCCGCCGCCAGCGCGTGGCGCATCGCCTCAGCCATCGCGACGGGGTCGCGCGCGTGGGCGATGCCCGTGTTCAGCAGCACGCCGTCCGCGCCAAGCTCCATGGCCATCGTCACGTCGCTCGGCGTGCCGACGCCGGCGTCCACGATCACCGGGTATGTCGGGTCCCCCTCCTTGAGGAGCTCGAGGCAGAGGGAGATGTTCAGCGGATTGAGGATCCCCTGCCCGCTGCCGATCGGGCTCCCCGCGGGCATGACGGCCGCGGCGCCGGCCTCCTTCAGCCGCACCGCTGCGATCGGGTCGTCGCTCGTGTAGCAGAGGACGGTGAAGCCCTCCCTGATCAATTCCTTCGTCGCCTCCAGCGTGCCGGCGGGGTCGGGGAGGAGCGTCTTCTTGTCGCCCAGCACTTCGAGCTTCACCCACCCGGCGCCGGGGTTCTTCTGCTTCTCGAGCAAATCGCGCCCGAGCAGCGCCACGCGGATCGCATCTTCGGCGGAGAAGCACCCGGCCGTGTTCGGCAGGATCGTGTACCGCTTCAAATCAAGGTAATCGAGGAGCGATCGCCCTTCCTTGTCCACCAGCCGCTCGCGGCGCACGGCGACGGTGACGGCGCGGCATCCGCTGGCGTCGAGCGCGCGCTGCATGATCTCATAGCTGGCGTACTTCCCCGTCCCGCAGATGAGGCGGTGCGGGCGCTCGGAGAGGTCAATGGCCCCGATCTTCAGCGTCGTGGTCATGGGGGAGTTTAGGGGACTGGAGCCGCGCGACTCGTCAATGTCCGGCGGTCAGCCGGAGGTGGTCGGAGGCGGAGAGCCTAGGCGGAAGGTAGATCTCCGCGAGGTACGACCTGGACATCGAGGCCAGCGCCTCCATCTCGATCTTGAACCCGTGCGCCGCCAGCGCCTCCAGCTCACGCTGCCAGGCATCCTCATGACGCAGCCAAGGACAACTCCGCAGCCGCTCGACCTGAGCCTTCTCGGCTCCGCTGAGCTCGATCGTCACCCAATCGTTCAGCCCAAGCGACTCGTAGTCGCGTGCGCGGAGCCCGAGATAGGCAGCATCCGGGATCGCCAGCGCCGGCCGCCTCTCGCCCCTGTTCCCCGCGTTGCCTCGCGCCAGGAGAAAGAAGAGTTCGTAGCCGCCCGGATCGTTGTCCGCCAGGACCAGGAACGGGAGCCGAAGCTGATCGTGAAGACCGCGCAGAAGCAGGTGAAACGCCCGGCTCGGATAGCCGACGCCGCAGGCGAGAATGCAGCGGTGCCTCTGCGGAAACTCCTGTTCCCGCAGTCGATCGAAGATGGCCCCCTTCTCCACCACCAGGAGATGGTTCGCCTCATGATGAGCGACAGTCACGCGGCCGGTTATGCCCATGCGTGGACCGGGCCAGACGCTCTTGCGAAGGTCGTGCGACCCGGAGTCGTCATCCAGGACGATCGGTCCGGTGATCAGGCCGAGGCGTCGTTCATGTTCCATGGCGCTTACGCAGAGCGTAGCCAGCCGGCAATCCTGGTCCCATCATGACTGATACCGACGACACGAACGAGCATGCCCCCGGCCGCGCCGCGCCGGCGGGCCGTTGGCCGCAGTCGCAGGATCCTGTTCGCTCAATCCCACGCCCCCGTCACCACCGCCAGGCCGAAGATGAGGAACGGCGACACCAGCAGCGCCAGCAGGAGCAGCGCCGCCACGCGCCAGAACCACAGCAGCATCGCCAGCGCCCGCTCCAGGTCCTCCGGGCGACGCAGCGCGTTCGTCCGCCCCGCCGCCAGGGCAAAGCGCAGCAGCAGCACGCCCGCGATCAGCAGGGGAATGCCGTAAAGCAGGCCGATCCCGCCGAGGACGAGGTTCACCGGCGTCACGTCGCCCCAGTTCGGGTCGCCGTAGAACAGCGCGTAGAGCGCGATCAGCACCGTCCCGCCGACGCTGGCCATCCCGCCGCCGGCCAGCAGCACGACAGCCGCCATCGTCGCCCAGGATCGCGACCGCGCCAGCGCCGCGACGGCGGCCTCGGTCGCCGCCACGTCGCCGAAGGGCGCCTCGCGGTATCCGACGGCGTGCGGCTGGGGCGGGAGGTCGTTCATGCGGGACGGGGGAAACTTCACCATTCTGCCAGCCACACGCGCGGGACGCCGGGTGGTGGCACGCCAATCCGCGGCGGCCGGTCCCAATTTCGCAGAAAGTTGTGCCGGCTGCGGCGTCAAGGTGTTACAAACGCCGTGGGCCCAAGAGCGGATTCCCGCCTGAGTCATCCCACCTCGTTCGGAGGACCGAGCAATGCGTCACATCGCCAGCATCATCGTCGCGGTCGGAATGATCATCTGCATGAGCAAGCCGGCCAGCGCCGACCTGCTCTCCAACGGCAACATGGACCTCGGGGTGGCAAGCCCGATCGGGCCCGGCGTCTTCTCTCCGAAGCCGCGCTTCTGGAACTACGAAGGATTCCGCACCGTCTCCGGGCTCTTCGAGGACGGACTGGCCCTGGAGCCCTGGGCCGGCCCCGCGCCCACGCCCGTCACTAGCGACGGCGACGCCCCGTTCCCCGACGGCGTCGGCGTCGGCAACGACGGCGGTGTCTTCTTCAAGCCGTTCTTCGGCAACGGCACGACCGGCGACCTGATCACCGTGCACCTTTATCAGTTCCTCCCCGCCACGCCCGGAGCGGTCTACCAATTCTCCGGATGGGCCGGCGCCGAGGCCAACGCGCTGATGGGCGACGCACGCTTCGCCCTCGAGTTCCTCGACAGCGGCGGCGCGCTCGTCGGAAGCGATGCCCTGAGCCTGATCGACACGCTGAAGGAGCCCAACGGCGAGCCCTTCTCCTACAAGTTCTACTCGCTGACGTCGACCGCCCCCGAGAACGCCGTGCTCCTGCGCGCCCGGATCTCCATGATCGACGGGATGATCAACCCCAGCGGCGGCGGGCAGGCGTATGTGGTGGACGACTTCACACTGACGATCATCCCCGAGCCGGCCGGCGCCCTGCTGCTGGCGGCCGGTATCCCGATGCTGCTCCGCCGCAAGCGGACCGTCCGGGCATAGAGACTGCCCGGTTATCCCCCGCCTACGAAGGTCACGATCTCGACGGAATCTCCGTCGGCGATCTCCCGGCCGTAGTCGGGCGAGCGGACGAGTCGGCGGTTGAGTTCGATGGCGACCTGGTCCTCGGGCAGGCCGGCCTCCCGCAGGATTTGCGCGATCGTGGTGCCGGCGGCGACGTCGCGGGGCTCGCCGTTGACGGTGATTCTGAGGGTGCCTGCTTTCCGGGTCATTGATCTCGGGAGGCAGAAATTGCGCTTCGATCGCCCGCGGGATTTGCAGGCGGCATAAGTTATCGGTAGCTTACGCCGCGAACGCCCGGGTGCGAGCGCCTTTCGGCGCGCATGCGCGGGCGGGCGGGCGGCTAGGGCAGCGACGGATCGTCGCGGCCACGGCCCCCAGGCAAGGCGACAGGGACGTCGTCGATCGGTTGGCCGGTGTCCGGCCTCCCCTCCCGAACGACAAACCCGGCGCCCACAGGAGCCGTACCCCTATGCCCGGCAATGGCCGGGTATCGTCCGCACCCCGAGCAAGGAAGCGCAGGCGCGACATGAACTTCGTTCAGGAGAAAATCGTGATTCTCGATCGGTTCCTGGGGATCTTCAGCACCGACATGGGCATCGATCTGGGAACCGCGAACACCCTGGTCTGCACGAAAAACGACGGCATCGTCCTCAACGAGCCCTCCGTCGTCGCCGTCAACACCAAGACCGGCAAGGTCATGAACGACGGGCAGGCCGTCGGCCGCGTCGCCAAGGAGATGCTCGGCAAGACGCCCGGATCGATCGAGGCCGTCCGGCCCCTCCAGGACGGCGTCATCAGCGATTTCGAGATCACCGAGGCGATGCTGCGGTACTTCATCCGCAAGGCCGCCGGCAACAAGCGCTGGGTCAGCCCCCGCGTCGTCATCGCCGTCCCCGGCGGGATCACCCCCGTCGAAAAGCGTGCCGTGAAGCAGTCGGCCGAGCGCGCCGGGGCCCGCCGCGTCTACATCGTCGCCGAGCCGTTCGCCGCCGCGATCGGTGCCGGGCTGCCGGTCTCGGAGCCGACAGCGAGCATGATCATCGACATCGGCGGCGGGACGACGGACGTCGCGATCATCTCGCTGGCCGACATCAGCGTCTGCGAGAGCGTCCGCATTGCCGGTGACGACTTCGACGAGGCGATCATCGCCCACATGAAGCGCACCTACAACATGGCGATTGGCCAGCAGATGGCCGAGACGATCAAGATCGAGGTCGGCTCCGCCGGCCCCGACCCGGAGTTGCCCGAGGATGCGAAGATCGAGGTGCGCGGGCGCGACCTGATCAGCGGCCTGCCGCGCAAGACGGAAGTCACCGCCGTCGAGATCCGCGAGGCGCTCCAGGAGCCCGTCACCCTCATCGTCGACTGCGTCACCCGGACGCTCGAGGCCGCCCCCGCCGAGCTCGCCGCCGACCTCGTGCAGAACGGCATCACCATGGCGGGCGGAAGCTCCATGCTCCGCGGGCTGTGCAGCGTGATCAAGAACGCGACGGGCCTCGAGACGCGACTGGCGGACGACCCCCTCACCTGCGTCGCCCGCGGCACCGCGGTCTACATCGACAACCTTGACACGTTCAAGGAGACGATGGAGAGCGACGACGACGAGTTCTGATCGGGCAGGAGAGCACGTTGAGACCGGCGGCGCGAGCCTGGCCGGGCCTCCGCGTCCCCGTTTTCCGCCGCAGGTATCTTCGCCACCTCCCCCGCCATGCGACGCAAGCGCGCCCGCACGATCTACTGGCTTTCACTCGTCGGCTGTGCCGCGATGGCGATCTTCGGGCCGCGGCTGGGGGCCGTGCAGTCGACGGCGGCGATGGCATTCGCGCCCGTGTCCCACCCCGCCAATCGCCTGGGCCACTGGCTGGCCGGCGGCCTGGCGGAGGAGCCAGCCATCGACCCCGGCTCCCCCGGCGCTCCGCGGGAGTTGACACTCATCGCCGAGGAAAACCTGCGTCTTCGCCAGCAGGTCGCGCAGCTCACGGGCGAACTGGAGCGACTCAAGCAGATCCACGTCGATCGCCAGCGGCTCGGACAGGACATCCTGCCCTGGTGCGCGCCGGTGAGCGTCGTCGGATCCGATGGCGATGTGCTCCAGGTCGTCAACCGGAGCAGCACGCGCCTCGAAGTGGGGATGCCCGCCCTTCACTACGGCCCCGTCCACACCGGCGTGGCCGGCGTCGTCTCCGCGGTCGGACTGCCGGGCGCGCAGGTACGGCTGATCACTGATCCGGCGGTTCGCATAGAAGGGCGCTTCGGGCGGTTCGACACGGCCGGCAACTTCGTGACGCTCGACACGGAGGCGCCGCTCATCGAGGGGGCGGGAAGCGGGCTCTGCCAGGTCGCCCGTGCCAAGCGCCAGGATCTGGATCGCGTCGAGCTCCGGCCGGGAGACTGGGCGGTCCAGGCGGACGCGCGCTTCCCGGAGGAGATGCTCTACTTCCGCATTGGCGAGGTGGTGGCGATCGAGGACATCCCGGACGAACCGGGGTTTGCCCGCGTCGTCATCCGTCCGGCAGTGGATCTGCGGGCGGCCAAGGAACTCATGATCCTGGCGCGCTAAGGGCGACGCCCGGCGGAGCGGGCGGCCGGCTATGGTTGATGCCCGGCGCCGGCGTCGCGGCCGATTTCGATGCGTGTCATGCCCCACATCCTCCTGGCGTTCCTCGCGATCGGGCTCCAGAGGGGGCTCGGTCCCCTCCTGACGGTGGGCGCGGCCCGGCTGGACCTGGTGATGATCGCGGCGGCCTTCAGTGCCACATGCTTTCCACGCGTGACGGGGCCGCTGGTCGCTCTCGCCATCGGCCTGGCTTACGACTTCGCGGGGGCCGGCCCGATCGGTCTTCACGCGGTGGCGTTCGGCGTTGCCGGGCTGATCGCGTCGAACGTTCCCACCAACCGGTGGGGCCGCCTGCTGGCGACCCTGGTCGCGTCCATCGTCGTCGCATCTATGCTGTTCTGGGTGCTGGGGCTGCTTCGATGGGGCTTCAACGACGACCCGAGCCCTGCCGGACACGGCTTTCTGGGGATGCTCGGCACGATCCTGCTGACCGGCCTGTTCGCAGTTGCCCTGTCGCTGCCCCTCTGGAAGTGGCGCCGCGTCTTCCTGGTCGAAGACAACCGGTTCTAGCCACTTGCCGTCCACTGCCGCTTCACCCGTTCCGCACCGGCAGGCTTTGCGCCTCCCCGGCAATAGAGCCCCGGAAAACGCGGCAACCCGTTGCTGCCGCAGGCTTTCGCCGGCAGAGAGCGACCGATTGTGTGCCGGTTTCGCCGCTCATCGTTATACTTGGCATGCGATGCCGTCGTCAGGAGGATGACGGCCACTTCTGCCTCGACCCTTCTCGTTCAGGGAGGAACGCGATGTTCGAGCGGCGTCTTCGAATCGTTCTTGTCGTCCTCGTCCTTGCAGCGCTCACGCTGCTCACCCGGGCGGGACATGTCCAATTGGCACAGGCGGGTCTCTGGCGATCCGTCGCCTATTCCTCGATAAGCCGGAGCGAGCTCACGGAGACCACCCGCGGGCGCCTGCTCGACGCAAAGGGCCGCGTGCTGGCGGAGGATGTGCCGTGCAACGACGCCGCCGTCGCCTACTGGTTCATCACGGAGGAGCCGGACGCCGACCGGCTCTACCAGGCGGCCCGTTCGATGACCCGGCGGGAGGTGGAGAACTACATGTCCCTCTCGCGCGAGGAGCAGCACAAGCTCGTGCTCGGGAACGTGCCGCGCGTGCGGCAGCAGCTCGAGGAGATGTGGGACACGCTCGCCCGCGTCGGAGGAATGACGCGTGCGGAGATCGACGAGGCACGCCAGCAGATCATCACGCGCGTCGAGTATCGCCGGGGACACATCATGGAGGCCCGCTACAAGGCGGCCGTGCGCGACCACGATGAGGCGGGGGTTCCGGCGTGGTGGCGGCGATGGCTGCTGGGCGAAGCGGACGCTCCGCCGGAGATCGAGGAGTTCGAGGAGCCGATCGCCGAGGAACTTCAAGCGCACGTGATCGTCTCGAACCTCGCGCCCGAGGCGTACAACGAGTTGCGCAAGCGCCAGGATGACCTGCCGGGCCTCTCGCTGATCGCCAACCGCACGCGACACTACCCTGCCGGGCCGGTCGCGGCGCACGTGGTCGGGCACCTGAACTCTGTCGAAGCCGCAGACCTGAAGAACGACCCGGAACTGGGCAACGAGCGGCGCGCCTACCTGCCGCGTGACCAGATGGGCAAGAGCGGCCTCGAGAAGCTTGCGGAGCAGTCGCTGCGCGGAACGCGCGGGCGCATCGACCGTGACCTCGAGACGGAGCGTTCCGAGGTCGCGTTCGAGCCGGAGCCGGGCGCGGACGTCACGACCAACATCGACCTGGCGCTCCAGGCCGACCTGCGCGAAGCGTTCCGGCACGTCGCCTTCGAGTGGCCGGACGAGAAGGACGGCCTAGGTCGGCAGACCGTCCACTCCCCCGCTCCCGGCGCGGCGGTCGTGATCGACGTGAAGACCGGCGCCATCCGCGCCCTCGTCAGCTACCCGGACTTCGATCCCAACACTTACGCCAAGGACCTGCCGCGCCTCGTCCTGGACGACATCAACCGTCCCCTGAGCAACCGGGCGGCGCAGTTCGCCGTCGTGCCGGGTTCAACCATCAAGCCCGTCATAGGCCTGGCCGCCATCGCAGAAGGCGTGCTCCATCCGCACGAGACCATCGAGTGCGACGGCTATCTCTACTTCAGGGGCAAGCGCCTGTCCTACCTGCGTTGCTGGACCGCCAGCATGTACGACGGGATGGGCCTCGACCATCACCAGGGTGGCCGGGATCCGCACCCCACAAATGGCCTGAATCCGGGATTCAGCCCGCCCAGCGGACACCTCACGCTTGCCGATGCGATCCAGCGCTCCTGCAACGTCTTCTTCGAGAACATTGCGATGCGGCTCGGCGAGGAAAGGCTGAACCACTGGATGAAGGCGTTCGGCCTCGGCGAGCCGACCGGGAGCGGCCTCAACGAGGCCAGCGGATCGCTCCTGTCCGACATGCCGGCCAATGAGCGGGCGGATCCGGGCCGCCTCCGTGGACTGATCTTCTCCTCCGGCATCGGGCAGGGGTACGTCCAGGCGACGCCGCTCCAGATGGCCAACGTCGCCGCGACCATCGCGCGCGGCGGCGTGGTGATTCAGCCGACGCTTCTCGAGTCCGACATTCGCAAGGCGCTTGCGGAGAAGCGCGACCTGAACCTCAACCCGGCCGCCCTGGAGATGGTGCAGCGGGGAATGTTCGCCGCCGTGAACACGCCCGCGGGCAGCGGCTCGGACATCAACAGCAGGCTTCCGCTGCCGATCGCCGGGAAGACCGGCAGCGCCCAGGCATCGCCACTCACGGTGCCGCAGCGCGACGCGGATGGAGAGTTCATCCGGAACCCCGATGGCAGCGCCGCCCGAATCGTGCTCGATCACTCCACCCGCGACTCCACCAACCCGCTTGCCCCCTGGTTCCGGCGCGTGAACCCGATGTACCAGGCCGAAGTGCGCCAGAGCCATGGGTGGTTCATCGGCTACGCCCCCGCCGACAACCCCCAGGTCGCGTTCGCCGTCTTCATCGAGTACGGCGGGAGCGGCGGAACCAGCGCCGCCAGCGTGGTGGTCCCGCTGGTCGAGTCCCTCGTGCGCCACGGCTACCTCCAGCCGACTCGCCAACCACGCGAAGGCGCATCGGCCGACGACCCGAGGTATGTCACCGAGCCGCTGAGCCGCTGAACCCAGAACCGCTGCCGCCAGCCACGAGGCTGAGATTCTTCTCGGACGTGGCCGCCTGCGTGCATTCCTGCTGAAAACACCCCCCTGCGACCGATGTCGCCGCCCGCTTGCGTCGATGCAGACGCAGGCGGCGGCCGTGGGTGTCGCCGGAGAAGATGCAGCCGGCGTCTGTTCTGCGCCGGCACGAGGTCGACGCGACCGGCCGATCGGCGGACGGGCGCGTCTGCGCGGGAGGGAAAGATGCCGCCAGGTCAGCCGTTCGTCCGCGTTTGCGGCGCAGGCATTGTGCTGCTCGCCGCCGTCGCGGGCTCGATCTCCGGATGCAGCAACTCCCCCGCAGGCGCGGCGGCAAACGAGCCGCGGCATTCGCGCCTGGCGCGGCAGGAGCAGGCCGACGTCATCGCCAGGCAGAACGAGCTCTTCCGCGAGCACCTCGCCGCCGGCGCGCGGGAAAGCGCCGCCAAGGACACTCGGATCTCGGAGCTCCAGAACGAGGTCGCCCGTCTTCAGGGCGCCTACGACGCGCTCAATGCACAGTACACGCAGGTCGTCCTGCGCCAGCCGAACCTCACGCGCGACGCCCTGACGCGGCTGCGCCAGTTCGCGCGCACCTACGGAGATCTCGCCGTGCTGGATGAAGAAGGTTCGCGCCTGATCCTGCGTAACGACATCGCCTTCCAGGGCGGCGCGGTCGAGCTGACCCGCGAAGCCGCAGCCGCAGCCGCCGGCCTCGCGGCGGTGCTGAACCATCCCACGCTCGAGGACCTGGACGTCATCATCGTCGTCCATTCCGATGCAAAGCCGCTGCCCGGTGCCGCCATCGAGCAGAAGCTGCGGCAGGAGGCCTGGGAAATTTCCAGTCGCCGAAGCCTCACGCTCGGCACCGCCCTCGCCGCCGCCGGCGTCGCGGTTGACCGGCTGAACACGCTCGGCGAGGGCGATCGCGAGCCCGTGGCCGACAATACCAATGCCGACGGACGCGCTCAGAACCGGCGCACCGAGATCCTCCTGCTTCCCCGCGGCGCGTCGCACCTCGAACGGACGCCGGTAGCGGGTGCGCCGGCGCAGCCGCCCGCCCAGACGCAGCTCGACTGGAGCGTTGTGGAATAGCGCGTTTCGCGGGTGGTTCACGCAACCGGCGGATCGCCGCGATCGAGCAACTCGGCGAATCCGACCGCGACCAGGGCGAGCGCGACGATGATCCAGAACCAGGCGGCCCCCTGCCGCTCGCCGCCCAGCGCCTGCGTGCGCTCCAGCACGACCAGCAGCACGCCGATGAAGATAGCAAGAACCGCCCCCACCTTGCGCATGCGGCGGCGCGTCGGGCTGATCGGCCGGAGATCGCGCATTACGACACCTCCCGGCGCGTCGCGTCCGAGAACTCGGCGCGCAACGAGACATCCTCGCCGACATTGATCGCGAAATCCCGGAGCCCGAGCGATGAAGGGATGAACGCGCCCAGCACCTCGCGCAGCGGGACAGGCTCCGAGCGGATCTGCTCGAGTCTCGGCCGCAGCAGCACAAGCAGCGCTTCCATGACAATGCCACGGCCGTGGACGTCGAGTTGGCGCATGTGACCGACGAGGTCGCCGTCCACCTCGACGCGGCAGATGAAGTCGAGCGTGAACGACGGGCTGAGAAAGCCGAGCTTGCGGTGCCCGTGGAGGCTTCCCCGCGCCAGCACCTCGCGCGGGCCGGGCGCGGTGATCGCCACGTCGACATCGTCCAGCGTCACGCCCTTCTCCGCCGCCGCCTCGATCGCCTGGCGCCGGATGAAGCCGATGAGCCGATCCCGCGGCACCGATGCCTGGAGATGCCCTTCGCCCCGCGCCGGCGCCATGACGGCGGCGCCGTTCTCGTCGTGGCCGTAGTCGAAACCGACATCGCGCCCCTCCAGACGCACCATGCACGGCATGTCGTCGACGTGAACCGGCTCCCCGCGCACGGCGAACCGATCGAAGTGCGGCCCCTCACGGCGACCCGTGCAGATGACCGGCGGCTTCAGATCACCCTGCGCCTGCCGGCGCAGCTCGCGTGGATCCCGAGGAAGCTCCAGCCGCCCGCCCGTGAGGTTCACCTCCAGCGCCTCGGCCTGCGGCCACTGTCCCGGTTCCACCGTGACCGGCTGCGCATCCGGCGGAAGGCGCAGTCGCCGGCGCACGGCCGACTCGACGCCGTCGCGGAGCGCTTCGGCGTCTGCGGGGAATGAGTCGCCGGGCAGATCGAACACGCGCACAGCATCTCAGGACAGGCCGTCCATTGACAGCGGCAAAACGCGCCGTGACATCTTCCCTCGATTGCCCGATCATCTCAGCCGCACGCGGACCGGCCCGGCCGGACGTTCGCTGCGCTCCTGGCCTCACCAGATGCCCCTTACCTATTCGCTTCCACTCGTGCCGCTGCTGATCGCCCTCAATGCGTTCTTCGTTGCGGCGGAATACTCGGTCGTCGCCATCCGCCCCCAGCAGATGGCGCTGATGCTTCGGCGCCGGCCGCGCGCCGGGCGGGCCATCGAGCGGCTCAAGGCCAACCCGGCCAGTGCCATCGGCGCAATCCAGGTATGCATCACGATGACGAACCTGCTCCTGGGCTGGATTGCGGAGCCCGCGATGAGCGCGGTGCTCATCCGCGTGCTCGGCCCGGTCGGGTCGATGCTTCCGTTGGCCCTCTTCACGGCGCTGGCGTTCGTCCTGAGCTTCGTCATTGTCACGCTGCTGACGGTCGTGTTCAGCGAGCTGCTCCCAAAAGCTCTGACGCTGCGCTACGTCATCCCAGCGGCGGCGCTCACGGCGGTGCCGGTGCTCATGATCAGTCGCGCGATCCGGCCGCTCGTCTGGCTCATGAACGCGATGGCCAACACGGTGACGCGTCCGCTGGGGCTGGGTCGCGTGGACGAGCTGGAGAGCGAGAACGTGACGGTAGCCGAGCTGCGCCTGATGGCGACGCAGGCCAGCGAACAGGGGACCCTCCCGGAGCGCATCAAGGGACTGATCCTCAACAGCCTGGAGCTGACCGAGCGCACGGGCCGCGCGATCATGGTGCCGCGCGTGAAGGTGTCGTTTCTCGACCTCCAGCGCCCGCTCGCCGAGAACCGGCGCATCATGCGCGACCGGCTCCATTCCCGCTTCCCGGTCTGCGACGGCGGGATGGACAAGGTCATGGGCGTCGTGCAGACCAAGGAGTTCCTCACCCTGGACGTGCCGGCGGACGAGAGCGACTCGCGCCGCCTGCTCGACGTGGCGCAGCCCCCGACCTTCATGCCGGCCGGCCTGCCCCTGGACCACCTGCTCCGCACGTTCCAGCAGGACGCCTCGCAGATGCTGTTCCTCGTGGACGAGTATGGCGGGATCGAGGGAATCGTGACGCTGCGCGACGTGCTGGACGAGGTGGTCGGCTTCGTGGGCGACTCCATCGCACTGGCCGGCGGACGGGCGGCCGACGAGGAGCTTGCGCCGCTGATCATCCCGGCGGACACGCCGATCCACGAGCTGGCGCGCCTGCTGGCTCACCCTGACTGGGCGCGCGGCCGCGGCGTCTCGACGGTGGGCGGACTGATCACCGCGGAGCTCGGTCGCATTCCGCGTCGTGGCGAGGAAGTGGAGCTGGAAGGGATGATCCTGCGCGCGGTCGCCAGCAGCCGCAAGCGCGTGCGGCGGATCCAGGTACGGCGCGCTCCGCAGCAGCCGCGCGACGACCCGGCACAATGAACATCCGGCCTCAGCGAATCAGGCCCACCACGTCCAGGTCATACTTCGTGTAGCTGGAGTACGTGCCGCGGAGCCAGAGGATGACGGTGCGACCATCGCCCAGCGGGCGGACGATCGGCCGGATGTTGTCCGCTGTCGAACCGCTCGTAATTGCCTCCCATTCCCACGTCTGCCCGCCGTCGCCGGTGGTGCCGCGGAAGATCTCCCAGTGGCGCTCGCCGTCGGCGCTGCTGACCAGCGGCTCTCCGGTCGCGGGGTCGGCGTTGGTCGAGATGTAGACGACATCCGGGTCGGCAGGGTGGAGCGCGACGAGGCCGGTGTAGTCCACCTCCGGCGAATAGAGCCGCGAGCCGGCGTGCGCCATCTCGTGCACGTGCCATGCCTCGCCGTCGAACCGGCCGTAGTAGTAGCGGAGATCCTGCCCGCCTTCCCGGGTATCGGCCTTGTGCTCGGCGTCTCCCACCTGCACCGAGAAGGCGATGTAGGGATGCCCCTGCTCGTCAAGGCGAACGTCCGTCGTCCAGGCGACGCTGTCGGCAGATCCCTCGTAAACCAGCGTCAGGTCGCTTGGCTTCAGCGTCGTCTCGTCGCTCGTGGCGAGCGGGGCGATTACCTCGCCGTCCGACGAGTGCACCTGCCCGCCGCGGATGAAGCCGTGGTAGATCGAGTTGTCAAAGTTCCGCGGATGATCCTCCGTCACGATCACGTGGATCGTGTCAACGCCATTCGACGCATAGCGCGGGTAGGGCCGGCCCGAGCCGCCCTGCCCGGGCGTGGCGGGCCAGTCGAAGAGGCGCCCGCCGTAGCGGAACGACGCGCCGCCGTCATCGGAAACGAGATAGTTCGGGTCGAACCCGACGCCGCGGTGGAAGTTGTAGATTCGCCCATCCTCCGCGGCGAGGCGGTAGAGATTGGCGTAGCTGACGCTCGCGCCGACGGGCAGCGTCTGGAGCGGCCCCCACTCCGTGGAATCGCCCGGGCGGGCGCTGATGCGCCAGCGCATCAGGTTCGTCGCCTTCACTCCGCCATGCCCGCCGTGCGGGGCCCACGCGGCGAGGTAGCGGCCGTCCGGCAGCTTCAGCAGGGCCGGAGCATCGTGATCATCGCTCTGGAATCGCTCGTGCAGCGGGACGGTCGTGGACTCGCCGGTGGCAAGGTCGTACGTGGTGACGTTCACGGTCCCCGACGGCGAGGCGACGGAGCCGAAGATGAGCTTCCCGTCATCGACGATCGCCCGCTCATCCTGGAACCAGCACCAGCCCCCCTTGACCCTGAAGTCGATCACCTCGCCCGGCAGCGAAGCCATGGCCGTGGATGCGGCAAGCGCAAGAAGCACGCCAACGAACAAGGCAATCGGCTTCGTCATGCAGCAAGGATAGAGCCACCGCCCCCACTCTTCAGGGCGTCGGTTCGACAAGGGGATGGAACGGAGGCGGCCCGGCCTCATTCCCACTCGATCGTCGCCGGCGGCTTGCTGGAGATGTCGTACACGACGCGGTTGACGCCCCGCACCTCGTTGATGATCCGGCTGCTCATCGTCGCCAGTACCTCGTACGGCAGGCGCGACCAGTCGGCCGTCATGAAGTCGGTGCTCTCCACCGCGCGGATCGCGATCGTGTTGTCGTAGCTGCGCCCGTCGCCCATCACGCCGACGCTGCCCAGCGGCAGGAGCACCGCAAAGACCTGCGCCGTCTTGCGGTACAGGTTGGCGGAGATCAGCTCCTCCAGCACGATCTCGTCGGCGTCGCGCAGCACCTTCAGGCGCTCGTCGGTGATGTCGCCGATCACGCGCACCGCGAGGCCCGGGCCCGGGAAGGGGTGACGCCAGACCAGCTTCTCCGGCAAGCCCAGCACCTCCCCCACCGCCCGCACCTCGTCCTTGAACAGCTCGCGCAGCGGCTCGACCAGCTCGAATCCAAGCTGCTCCGGCAGGCCGCCGACATTGTGGTGGAGCTTGATGTTCGCCGCAGTGCCCGCCTTGCTGTGGCCCGATTCGATCACGTCCGGGTACAGCGTGCCCTGGGCGAGGTATTGCGCGTCAGGGATGTTGGCGGCCTCCCGCTTGAAAGCCTCGATGAACTCCCGCCCGATGATCCGGCGCTTTTCCTGCGGGTCGCGTACGTCCTTCAGGGCATCCAGGAACTGCCGGGAGGCGTCGTGGACGCGCAGGTCGATGTGGAAGTGGTCGCGGAAGGTCGTCTCCACGAGGCCGCGCTCGTTCTTGCGCAGGAGTCCGTTGTCTACAAAGATGCACGTTAGGCGATCACCGATCGCCTTGTTCAGCAGCGCCGCCGTGACGCTGGAGTCGACCCCGCCCGAGAGGCCGCAGATCACGCGGCCGTCGGTGACCTGGGCGCGGATGCGGGCGACCGTCTGCTCGACGAAGTCTCCCATGCTCCACTTCCCCTCGCACCCGCAGATGCCGTAGAGGAAGTTGGAGAAAATGGTCTCCCCCCGCGGGGTGTGCGTCACCTCCGGGTGAAACTGCACACCATAAAACGCCACCGACCGATGCTTCGCCGCCGCGTAGGGGCAGGTGGGCGTGCTGGCGAGCGGCACGAACTCCGGCGGAAGCTCGCGCACCTGGTCGCCGTGACTCATCCAGACCGTCGTGTCGCGCGGAAGATCCTTGAGGAGCGGGTCGTCCGCCGCCTCCACGTGCAGGCGCGTCCGGCCATACTCCCGCGCCTCGGCCGGCTTCACTTCCGCCCCGAGAAGCTGCGCCCCGAGCTGGAGCCCGTAGCAGATGCCGAGCACCGGCACGCCCAGCTCGAAGAGCCGCGGGTCGCACCGCGGAGCGCCCTGCTCGTAGACGCTGCTGGGGCCGCCTGACAGGATGATCCCCCTCGGGTTCAGCTTGCGCAGCTCCTCGATGCTCACATCCGGCGCAAGCATCTCCGAGTAGACCCCCGCCTCCCGGACGCGCCGGCAGATGAGTTGGGTGTACTGGCTGCCGAAGTCGAGGACGGGGACGACCTCAGCCTGCGCCGAGATCGCCGGCGGGCCGGCGTCTGCCTGGGATTCCTGGGATGCCTGGGGAACAACCTGCGTCATTGGATAATGCTAGCGATCCGGCCCCGCCGACGCAAAAGCGGCCGATTCTCGCACGCGCCCGGATCAGCCGGCAGAAGCCGACACCCCGGCACCGCCTGTCCGGTGGCTCAAACATGCGCTGGGCCCGCTCGCTGGAGGGCTCGGTCAGTCGCCGCTTCCCCCCCGCCGGGCCAGCGGCACCCGCAGCGCCGGGGTGTCCGCCACGTCGCCGTAGCCGCTCGCCGTGTCGCTCTGCACATAACTCTGCTGGAGCGTCACCGGCTTGCTCACCTTCCTGATGCGGAGGTTGAGCAGCTCCACGCCGAGGGCGAAGGCCATCGAGAAGTAGATGTAACCCTTGGGCACGTGCACGTTGAACGCCTCGCTCACGAGCACCACCCCGATCAGGATCAGGAACGAGAGGGCAAGCATCTTCACCGTCGGATGCCGATCCACGAAACGGCTGATAACGCCCGCGAACGCCAGCATCACCCCGATGGCCACGACCACCGCCGCGATCATGATCGTGAGGCCCACCCACTGGTTCTGCTCCGACGTCTGCACCATGCCGACCGCCGTGATCACGCTGTCGAGCGAGAAGACGATGTCCAGCAGCAGGATCTGGAAGATGACGACGCCGAAGGAAGCCGCCGCCTTCGCCGCGCCCGCTTCGCCGTGGCCGCCCCCCTCCAGCTTGTCGTGAATCTCGTACGTGGCCTTGCCCACGAGGAAGAGCCCGCCGATGAAGAGGATCAGGTCGCGCCCGCTGATGTCTCCCGCGTCTCCCATGAAGGGGAGGGAGAACAGCGTGGCGGTCAGCCCCATGATCCAGCCGATGGCGAGCAGAAGCAGGATGCGCGTGACCATCGCCAGTGTCAGGCCAATCGTGCGTGCGCGGCCCTGCTGCGCCTGCGGCAGCTTGGCGGCCAGGATGGCGATGAAAACGATGTTGTCGATCCCCAGGACGATCTCCAGGGCGGCGAGCGTGAGGAAGGCGACCAGCGCCTCCCCGCTCCATAACGAGTCGATCCCGCGTGCCCCCTCCGTCGCGGCGAGCAGCCCGGGCAGATCAATCGTCAGCGATGCGAGCCAGTCCATGGCGGCAGATAATGCCGCCACGGCCGGTGCGCCGCAATCGTCGATCGCCCGAAAACCGCGTACCACGACGCTCCGCTATCGAACACCCAGGAGGACTTCCGTCGTGAGCTGGTCCAGCCGTTCATAGGGAAGGTCGACCGCTCCGAGCTTGCTACGGTCGAACCCGTGAGCGAGAAGCGTCTTCGCGTTGTCGGCCGTGAACTTCCGCGACAGCGTCTCGAGCTTTGCGTCGCGGACGTTCATCTCCCGGAGAATGCCCTGGATCTCGGCGTCGGCGTTCCAGCGGCGGGCCTTCTCGGCGAGGATCATGTAGGTTCGCATCGACCCCTTCGCGAACTCCAGCACGTCCTTCGGGCCCGACTGGCGGAAGGGATGGGAGTCGAAGTGCCGCGGCCCGTTGTACCGGTGATCCTCCAGGAGTTTCACGAGGAAGAAGGCGTGCTTGTAGTTGACGCTGCCGAAGCGGAAGTCCTGGTCGTAGCGCCCGAACTCCTGGTCGTTCAGGTCGATGTGAAACAGCTTGCCTGCCTCGATGGCGGCGGCGACCTGGTGGACGAAGTTCAACCCCGCCATGTGCTCGTGCGCTACCTCCGGGTTCACGCCGCACATCTCCGGGTGGTCGAGCGTGGGGATGAGGCCGAGATAGCTGCCGGTGACGGCGAAGTAGATGTGCCCGCGCGGCTCGTTCGGCTTGGCTTCGAAGGCGAAGCGGTAGCCGTAGCCCTGGCTGATGCTGTACTCGCAGAGGAAGTTGATCGCCTCGCGAAAGCGCTTGATCGCGTCGGTCGGGTCGCGGACGGCGTCGGTCTCCGCACCCTCCCGGCCGCCCCAGAAGACGTAGATCTTCGCCCCGAACTCCGCACCGAGGTCCATCGCCCGCATCGCCTTCTGGATAGCGAAGGCCCGCACGCGCGCATCGTTGCTCGTGAAGGCGCCATCCTTGAAGACCGGGTCGGCGAAGAGGTTCGTCGTCGCCATCGGCACCTTCAGTCCGTTGTCCTTCAGCGCCTTGCGGAAATCCCGCTTGATCCCCTCCGCCTCCTGGGGCGTGGCGTCGATCGGGATCAGGTCGTTGTCATGGAAGTTCACGCCGTACGCCCCCGCCTCGCCCAGCAGGTCGCAGATCCGCGCCGCAGAGATCGCCTCGCGCGTCGGCCCACCGAAGGGATCGCGGCCGGGGTTGCCGACAGTCCACAGACCGAACGTGAACTTCATCTTCTGATCGGGGGCGTACGGGTCCGCGGGCATGGCACAGATCTTAAACGCAAGCCCGTGAAGGCGCAAGCGTTGGCTTCTCCTGCGTGTTCAGGGAAGATGTGCGGATGGTCACCCTGCTCACCAGCCTCCTGCTCGCAATTGGAACGATTGCCCCCGCGGAGCCGCCGCCGGCGACCCGTCCGACGACGCAGCAGCTCGACCAGGCGGAGGCGCTCTGGGCCGAGGCCCTGGAGGCGATCGATGCAACGAACCTCGAGCGCGCCGCGGAGTTGTTCGAGCGGGTCGCCGCGATCCTGCCGGATCATCCTGTCGTCTGGCAGAACCTCGGACAGGTGCGGCAGAATCTCGGGCAGCACGAGCAGTCGCTCGCCGCCTGGCGGGAGGTCTCGCGGATCGAGCCGGACGACTGGCGGGCGGTGTCGAAGCAGGTGCAGTGCCTAGAGGCGCTAGACCGTCCCCGGGAGCGCGATGAGGCGATCGCGCGGCTTTACGCGCTGCATGATCAGGGAAAGGTGGAGGAGCCGTACTTCTGCCGCGAGCAGTTGGAGGTCGAAGGCCGGAAGGTCATGACGTACGAGCGATTCGATCTCGAGGGGGAGCGTGCCGCGCGGTGGAGCTTCTACGTGCTCACGACGCCGGCGAGATCGCGGACAGGTGGTCCATCGGCAGCTACGAGGCGACCACCGCCATGTCGCGCGAGATCGGCGACATCAAGCCTGACGAGCGCCTGTTCCATCTCGACTACTACTCCGCCGGCGGCGGGCATGGGACGTTCGCTTTCTACGTCGACCAGCCGCCGTACGAGACGGCCCGCGCGGACTTCATTGACGGATTGACGGGGCGCACGAAGCCGATGTCCGCCTCGGGGCCCTACCAGCCCCCCACTCCCGCCGCAACGCGGCCGACGACACAGCCTGCCGAGCCGCCGCAGCGCCGGTGAACCCCCATATGATCCGTCCTATGGCGGACTTGAGTCAGAACGGGGCCGGGCGACATGCGATCATCGTCGGCGGAGGCGTGATCGGGGCGGCCTGCGCCTACTACCTTGCCTGCGCCGGTTGGCGCGCGACGATCCTCGAGCAGAACCGTTTCGCCTCCGGCTGCTCGCACGGCAACTGCGGGTACATCTCGCCGAGCCACGTGATGCCGCTGGCGGAGCCGGGGGTCGTCCTCAAGACCCTCAAGTGGATGCTCAAGGGCGACTCGCCCCTCTACGTGCGCCCGAGCCTGAACTTCACGCTCTGGTCGTGGATGGTCAACTTCGCGCGACGGGCCAATCACAACGCGATGATGGAGTCGGCCAAGGGGCTGGCGCCGATTCTCCGGAGCACGGCCGAGCTTTACGAGCAGTTGCTGACGCAGGAGCCGATCGACGCCGAGTGGGAAAAGGTCGGCTGCTGGTTCATCTACCGCACCCCCGAGGCGATGGCGGCTTATGACCCGACCGACCGGATCATGCGCGAGGAGCTGGACACGCCCGGCACGCGCTACGACGGCCGGCAGCTCGCCGAGATGGAGCCGGCCCTGCGCGACGACCTCGCGGGCGGCTGGCTTTACGAGCAGGACTGGCACGTCCGGCCGGACAAGCTCATGAGCGGCTGGCGGCAGGTGCTCGAGGCGATGGGCGTCGAGATCCGGGAGGGGGTGAAGGTGGAAGGCTTCGCGGCACGAAACGGTCGCGCCGCCGCCGCCCGGACGAGCCAGGGCGAGGTGGAAGGGGACGAGTTCGTGGTTGCGACGGGTGCCTGGGCGCCCCAGTTCGCGCGGGAGCTTGGCGGGCGGATCCCCATCCAGCCGGGAAAGGGATATTCGCTGACGATGAGGCGACCGGAGCGCTGCCCGGTGCGGCCGATGATCTTCCAGGAGCACAAGGTCGCGATCACACCGATGAAGAGCGGCTACCGCATTGGCTCGACCATGGAGTTCTCCGGCTACGACACCAGCCTGAACCCGAAGCGCATCTCCGCCCTGAAGCGCGGCGCCGACCTCTACTTCCAGGACCCCGCCGACCTCGCCACGGTCGAGGAGGAGTGGTACGGCTGGCGCCCCATGACCTACGACAGTCGGCCGATCATCGATCGCTCGCCACGCTTCGAGAACGCATGGATTGCCGCCGGCCACAGCATGCTTGGCCTCACGCTCGCCCCCGCCACCGGCAAGCTGATCACGGAGATGATCACCGGCGAGAAGCCGCACGTGGACCCGGCCCCCTTCGCGATCCGCCGTTTCGGGTAGACGGGCGGAGCGCCACTTGCTCCGACGCCATCCGTGGACAGCGTCGTCCGATGGCTGAGAGATGTTTCTGCTGGGGGTGGGTTTGGGGCTGGGTCTGGGCCTTGCTCACTGTCGCGTGGCTGATCGCATGGCCATTGCTGCCGGCATGAGCGCAGGCAAGCGGCCCGCCCCCTCGGAAAGCGGGCCGCTGCAGGGGATTGGCAGGCTTACTTGGAGCCTCGGGCGGAGGCGGAGCGGCTCATCGTGTAGCGAATCGCCTCGAGCCGGCGCGTCACGTCCGCCATCTCGGGGCGCTGGTCCGGCTTGAGGGCGATGCACTCCATGACGAGCTTCGAAAGCAGCGGCGGGATCTCCGGCACAAGCTCCGCCGGAGGTGCGATCCGGTCATCCAGCAGGAAGCTGTTCTTCCCCTTCTTCATGGTGAAGAGCGTGGGGATCTTCCGGGCGGTCAGCATGCAGTAGGCGGTGGCGCCGAGATTGTAGACGTCCGTTCGCGGCGTCACTTCGCGGCACTTGACCTGTTCGGGCGAGATGAAGTCGGGCGTACCTTGGACGCGCTGCTTGACGGTGCCGGTGCGGCAGGCCTGGCCGAGGTCGATCAGCTTGACGCGCAGCTCACGATCCACGAGCAGGTTCTGCGGCTTGAGGTCGCAATGCACGTAGCCGGCGCGGTGAAAGGCCTCCAGCGTCCGGCTGATCCGGACCAGGTAGGTCAGCGCCTGGCTCACGGGGGTGGTCGGCACCGAGATCGGCCACCCCTCCACG
Organism: Planctomycetota bacterium; assembly: GCA_023417885.1. GTDB lineage: Bacteria > Planctomycetota > Phycisphaerae > Tepidisphaerales > Tepidisphaeraceae > JAEZED01. The sequence continues at coordinate 266 of JAEZED010000200.1, read as the reverse complement.
AGCTCCATGAGCAGCCCCGCCTCCGTCACGCGGCGAAGGAGTGTCCGGCGGTAGTGGATCGTCAGCGGCTGACGAAGGTTCTCGTGCCGGACCGCCTGCCCCACCTCGTGCTCCCGCTCGAGCTGCTCGACGAACCGCAGGTGCTTGGCATCGCGGACCACGACGTGTTTGAGCGCATAGTGACGGCCGGTGTTGCGATCGGACACCTCGTAGACCGTGCTCCCGGCGCCCTCACCCAGCCTCCCGACGATGTCGTAGCCGAACAG